>JAJDJP010000095.1 GCA_030267215.1 Ruminococcaceae bacterium OttesenSCG-928-A16 | reverse complement strand
GATGCAAAAGAGATTGCCTTTAGAAACAACCGCGCATTTGGGCAAACCGAGGGCGGCTATGTGATGCTAAACGAAACCGGTGCCCCGGTAACAGATACCCTATACGAAGAAGCTTTTGTATTTTTGGGCGAAGGTGCGGCGGCGGTAAAAACCGGTGGCAAGTGGGGGTTTGTGGCGGCCGATGGCCAGCTGCTAATAGCACCCCAGTATAACAATGCCCGAAGCTTTAGCAATGGCCTGGCTGCGGTGCAACAGGGTGATGCATGGGGTTTTATAAACGAAAATGGCGAAATGGTAATAGAAGCAAGGTTTGAAGATGCGAGAGATTTTAACGACCAAGGCAGCGCTTTTGTAAAAGAAGAAGGAAGCTGGAAACTGTTAAAGCTTTATAGTAAAAACCATTAAAGTGCGCTTTAAACTGCTCTAGCCAAATTTTGGAGGAAAACAAGATGTTTACATATGAAACACAGGGCGTAACCACTTACCTTGTATACAAAATTAAAGCAGATGATGTTGTGGATACCTTAAGCCTTGGCATGCTAACCAACAACAATATCTTTGGGTTTGCACGTGTTTTGTATACCCAGGTAGACCAAGACAAATACCTAAAATACAATATTACAGCCAAGGTAAAAGCAAGCCAGTTTTTTGCGGGCGTGGTAAACCGCAGCCAGCTTTTGGGTGTTTTTTCCTCCATTTTAGGGGCACTCATTTCGTCTGAAGAATACATGATTGAAAAAGAAGCTTTGCTGGAGATGGAATATATTTTTGTGGATGTTTCCAGCTACGAAGCAAGTTTAATTTGCCTGCCTGTAATTGCCGATGTGCAGCAAAACATTGACATTAAAACATTTTTTAAAGACATCATTTTTTCCACCCAGTTTAACCAGGCAGAAAACAACAGCTATGTAACCGAAATTATCAATTTTTTAAACAGCAGCACAGCTGTTTCGCTATCTGCCTTTAAAACATTGGTAGATAAACTATTACTAGAAGCCAAAGCCGCCCCGGCCCAGGCGCCAGTGGTGCAGGCACCGGTGCAACAACCTTCGGCGCGGCCCTTGCAGCCGCCGGTGCCGCCGCAGCTACAGCAGCAAATGCCGCCCCAGCAAATGGCCCCACAACCACAACAGCCACCGGCTAAAAAGGGCAAAAAGGTAAAGCCGGCTAAACCACCCAAACAACCCAAAGAAAAATTCGGCTTTTCATTTTTTGGTAAAAGTAAAAAGCAAAAACCGGCCCCCGCGCCAAACCAACAGCCGCAGGTACAGCAAATTCAGGTTGGGTTTTCGGTGCCGGGCATGGGTGTGCAGCAGCCAGGGGCCGCACAAGGGGCGGCACAAGCCCAGCCCCCGCAACCGGCCCCGGCACCACAACCGGCAGCTGCGCCAGCCCCAGTGCCGCAGCAAACCGCCACGCAGCCGGCGCCGCAGCCGGCCACCGTGCCGGCCCCAGCGCCTGTTGCCACGCAAACGGCCCCAAGTGCTGTTTATCAGCCTGCCTCGTTTGGCGAAACCACCGTGCTGGGGGCAGCGGGCAGCGGCGAAACCACCGTACTGGGTGGGGGAGAAGCTTTGCCCCCGCAGCCGTATTTGCTGCGCGCCAAAACCAACGAAAAAATCCCCTTAAACAAAGAGATGCTGCGGATAGGCAAAGAAAGAAGCTATGCCGATTATTTCATAGCTGACAACCCCTCTATTAGCCGTAGCCACGCCACCATTATTACACGTGCGGGTAACTGCAGCATTGTAGACACTAACTCCACCAACCACACCTATGTAAATGGGCAGCTTATTGCCAGCAATGTAGAAGTGCCGCTGGAAAACGGTGCACAGGTGCGCCTTAGCAACGAAGAATTCACCTTTTATGCATACTAGGTGTGTCGATAATTGAACATTGGTTTGACTTGAAAAATAATCTATCTTTACATCGGCCTTGCCTTTTTGGCGGGGCCGATGTTTTTTGCACACGGCAATATTCAAATAAAAAATTATTTGTAAAAAAGCGAGATGATTTGAAGCCTGCCTGCAAC
>JAJDJP010000093.1 GCA_030267215.1 Ruminococcaceae bacterium OttesenSCG-928-A16 | reverse complement strand
AAAAAAAAGGACCAAGATGAAGAGGAAGAAGAGCAGAACTAAGCTGTAGCAGGCAAAAGAATGGCCTGCCCACACATTTGGCAAAAACAAGCTTGTGAATGCCCCCCAGCGCTTACAGGAACTGTTTTAGCATTTGTAGCCACTTATGCCAAGTGTTTGTTAGGGGGTAGCAGGTGTAACCTGCTGGCGCTTCCCCTTCTGTTGGCACCAACAGGCTACATAATTCCCCCACACTATACGGCTTCCCCCAAGCCATATAGTGTGGGGGCTTTTTTATGCCTTACCAAACCCAAAACCCCCTGCCGATTGCCGGTAAGGGGTTTTTTATTTTTAAAAAAAGATAAAAGTCGCTATTTCTGCTTCTTTTTGACTGAAAATAGACTTTTTAATGGTATGATGTTGATAATTAATTATTTAAATTTGCATAAGATGTAAAAAAATAACGATAATTAGATGTTTTATAAAAGAATAAAAATATTTACAAATTATATGTCATAGTTTACGGGTTTGCGCAGTCTATACTTATAAGCCGGGTAACTTAATGGCGAAGGCCTTACTTGGTTTTAACAGCAGCCCAGCAGCCTTTGGGGGGGGCAAAATGGAAAAGAATAAACTGGATGCAATTGTAGAACAAGCAATAAAGGGTAACAAAAAAGCGTTTGAGGAGCTTTGCCAGCTAAAAGGGCGAAGCATTGTTTACCTTTGCGTGCAAGACATGGGGAACCAGGCCGATGGCGAAGACGCCGCCCAAGAAGTGTTTATAAAAATGCACAAAAATATCCAACGTTTAAAATCTGCCAGGGCATTTAACACGTGGTTGCAAAAAATTATTCGCACCACCTGTATAGATATGAGGCAAACAACCATGAAAAAAAACAACAGCCTTTCGCTAAACGATTTTGCGGATTATTTGCCAGAAGACGAACTGGAGTACCTGCCGCAAGAGTATATTGAGGACGAAGAAAGCAAAAAAAGGCTTATTTCCATTATTAATAACCTGCCCCGCAGCCTGCGTATGACAGTGATGCTGTATTATTTCGAGGGGCTTTCGTACGATGAAATTGCCCAAATACGTGGCATTAGCCACGCCGCCATTAACCAAAACCTATACCGGGCACGGCTGCAAATACGCAAACAGATAGAAGAGCAGCAGCCAGATGCCTATGCCCAACAAAAAGCCCCTATGTTATTGCTGGCGGGTATTTTACAACAAGATGCCAACAAAAAAGTGCCGCTGGCCGTAGTAAATAAATGCATGGCAGCGGCTGTAACACCTGGCCATGGCGCTTTTGCCTGGGCCCTTTGCAAAACCACCGCACTGGTGTTTAGCACTATTGCAGTTTTGGTATTTGCAGTGCACACGGTGTTTCCTCCTGCTTCCAACCCGCTGGTTGCCGCTGCTAGTTCTGCGGTAAGCCTCCCCCAGGGCATGCCGCAAAATGCGGCGGTGGCCAGCGGTGTAGAAGATAGCCCAGACAGTTTAGCTGCCGGGCAACCAGCGCCTTTGCCTGCGGCGCAGGCCCCCCAGCCTGCGCCGCAGGGTGAGGCACAACTGCCGGTGTCGGCGGTATCGCAACAAGCCGTGCAACAAGCGCCACCCCAGCCCACCCTTGCCACCCTGCAAGGCAGTGTGCAAATGCTAAACACGGCGGGCAATGTAGTGCCGGGCGGTGGTAAATACGCAAGCGGCTACACTGTTGTTTTGCTAGAAGATACCGCCCAAATTGCAACCACCGAGGTAGGGGCCGATGGCACCTATACCTTTAATCATATTAACATCGCTGCCCAAAAAACCGTTACGCTTCAATTGGTGCCACCTTCTAACCGGCACTTGGGGTTTGGCGGCAGCACCCCAAATGGCAGCTTGCAAATGCAGCTGCAACCAGGGCAAACAACCTATACAGCACCGGCTTTTTGCATTGCCGATATGCAAGAGCCGATTATTGGCGTTTATGCCACCGGGGCAGATAGTACCCCCACCCAGGTAAACCCAACCGGGCTGGACATTCTACTTTCGGACGAAACCGACACAGCCTGCGAATGGGTATTGACAGACCAAGCCGGGCAGCCGCTGCATAGCGGC
>JAJDJP010000092.1 GCA_030267215.1 Ruminococcaceae bacterium OttesenSCG-928-A16 | reverse complement strand
CTTCTACCCCGGTAGAAATTACCGGCCTTACCGATGTGCCCGGCGCAGGCGATATTTTTGACGCGGTTGCCGACGAGCGCCTGGCGCGCGAACTGGCCGACCGCCGCCAGTATGCCGCCCGGCAAGAGCAACTGGGTAGCTACACCAAGGTTACGCTGGATAACCTATTCGACCAAATTTCGGCTGGCGAAATGAAGCAGCTTTCGGTTATTGTAAAAGCAGACGTACAGGGCAGTGCCGAAGCAGTGAAACAGAGCCTGGAAAAATTAACCAACGAAGAAGTGCGGGTAAAGGTTATCCACGCTGGTGTTGGTGCCATTAACAAAAGCGACATTATGCTGGCGAATGCTGGCAACGCTATTGTAATTGGCTTTAATGTACGGCCAGACCCCACCGCCATTGCCGATGCCGCCCAGGAACGGGTGGAAATGCGGATGTACCGTGTTATTTATGATGCCATTAACGATGTGGAAGATGCCATGAAAGGCATGCTGGCACCCAAAATACGCGAGGTTGAGCAAGGCCGCGTTGAGGTGCGCGAGGTGTATAAGGTATCTAGCGTGGGCACCATTGCAGGCTGCTATGTGCGAGATGGCAAGGTAACCCGCACCTCAAAAATACGCATTGTGCGTGATGGCATTGTAATTGCCGATGGCAATATTCAATCTTTAAAACGCTTTAAAGATGACGTAAAAGAAGTGGCGGCAGGCTACGAATGTGGTATTACGCTAGAAAAATTTGCCGACATTAAAGAAGGCGACATTTACGAGGCGTATATACTGGAAGAATATCGAGATTAATAAGCAATAAAACAAGCTAAAAGCACATGGTGGCAGCTATGCACAGGGTTTTGCCTGAAAATAGTTGCCGCCATTGCTGCTTTTAGAAAGTACCTGGATAGAAAAGCCTTGTTCTACTTCCCACCAAAAGCGAGGAATAGAACTAAAAATTTGTTTTTTTAACAATACAAGGGGAACTTTCTGCTTTTGTTAGGGCAGGTGCGAAGTTTTAACCCCCGTGGTATAATAGAAGGCATAAGATAAGAGTAAGAAGTGCTTTGCCATTTGCCAAGTATCTTCTTTTAAAAAAGGCACAGGGGTAACCGCGGCAAAAATTTTGCCTTGCTTTTGCCCCCCAACGAATAACGATTGAAGGAGTAGAACCATGCCAAAAAAGCCGGTTTCTAAAACTGCGGGGCGCCGCAACGAAGATATTAAACGTGAACTAATTGCCATTATTGGCGGCATGAAAGACCCCGGCCTGCAAGGGGGCATGTTAACTGTTACCAGGGTAGAAGCTGCGCCCGATCTTTCTACCGCTAAGGTATATATTAGCACCATGGGCCGCACCGAGGGCACCGGGGCCGTGGTAGAGGCGCTAAACCGTGCCAAAGGCCATGTGCGCAGCGAAATTGCCACCCGCATGCGGCAGCTGCGCCGCGCGCCAGAGTTTACCTTTGTGCAGGACGATAACGCTGCTTATGCCGCCCATATTAACAATTTGCTAAAAGGGCTGGATAAATAAAACGCAGGTGTTTGTGTTTTAGCATGTTTAAAAATACGGTGTGCCGTGCCCCGCAAAAGCGGCAGCCAAAACTTGGTTTGGCAGGGTGAAAGAATGAGCGAAAGAATTGATATTACAGCTACCATTAACCTTTTGTTAAAGGCAAATAATATTTTAATATTGTGCCATAAAAACCCCGATGGAGACACTCTTGGCTCGGCCGGGGCGTTATATTGGGCACTGCATGCGCTGGGTAAAACAGCGGCTATTTTTTGTGCCGATGCCGTACCCAGCCGCTACGATTATATGAAGCTGGAACTATTTAGAGGGCAGTTTGTGCCGGGTTACATTGTGGCGGTAGATATTGCAGGCCAGCAATTGTTTGGCGAAGCCGCTGCCGAGTATACCGAAAAGGTGGATTTGTGTATCGACCACCACACCAGCAACAGTGGTTATGCCACCGCCATGCTGTTAGACGACACCGCGGCTGCCACCGGCGAAGTAATTTACGAGATGATTGTGGCCATGGGGGTTGCTATAACCCCCCAAATTGCCAACTGCCTGTATACCGGTATTTCTACCGATACCGGCTGCTATCAATATGCCAACACAA
>JAJDJP010000094.1 GCA_030267215.1 Ruminococcaceae bacterium OttesenSCG-928-A16 | reverse complement strand
ATTTCGGCCGGTTTGTTTGTAAACTCGTTGCTTACCCCCAGTGGGTAGCCCGGCGTAAGCGTTGCGTTGTGCAGCGGGTATTTAACTGCCCGCAAACACACCCCGCTGGCCGTGCCCCCGGCCGCAAACACCGATAAATAGCGGCTTGGTTGCGGGGGCAGCAGCACCGTGCCCGGCCACAGGCAGCGTATTTCGGCCGTTTGGCTTACCAGTAGGTTTTCTACCCGGTTTTCGGCCAAAAAGCGCAGGGTTTGCAAGTTGGCAAAGGTATGGTCTTCCCTGCCGCCAAGGCCACCCAAAATGGTTACCTTTTGGGCACCACGCGCCAAGGCTTCGCGCACGGCAAAATAGGTGTCGGTGTCGTTTTTTTCTGCCGGCAAGCGGTGTACATTGTGCCCGTTTTGCGGCAGTGGTGCAGAGTCGAAATCTCCCAGTACAAGGTCTGGCTCAATGCCAAGGCGCTGTGCCTGCTGCCAGCCGGCATCTACTGCAATTATAAAAGCCGAGCGGGGTATGTAACGGCAAAGTGCTTTGCTTATGGGCTGCGCTGCCAGTATTACACATTCCATACAGGGCCACCTCTTTTGTAATTTATTAAAGGCCATTGCCCCGCCACCGGCGGGGTAACGGCCTTTGATTAGGCATATTGGCAAACAAAATTGCCCTGTAAGAATGCCATTGGCATTTGGCAAATTTGCTTAATACCGCTCATTCTCTTTTGCCTCTTGGTACAGGGTAACGTAGCTATTATACCGGCTTTCCGATATTTCGCCCGCAAAGGCCGCCTGGCGTACCGCACAGCCTTGCTCGGCAATATGGGCACAACCGGTAAACTTGCAGTTTTGCATTCGCTTCTCTATTTCGGGGAAGGCAAACTGCAGGTTTTCTTTTACTATGGGGGCGGCACGCTGCAAATCTAAGCTGGCAAAGCCGGGGGTATCGGCAATTTGGCCACTGGGTAAATCAAAAATCTCCACTTCGCGGGTGGTGTGGCGGCCACGCCCCAGCTTTTGGCTTATTTCGGCTGTTTCGCGGCTTAGTTGTGGCAACAGTGCATTTAACAGGGTAGATTTACCCACCCCAGAGTTACCACAAAGCACACTTAATTTGCCGGCCAAATGCTGGTGCAACTCCGCAAGGCCCTCGCCTGTTTCGGCATTTACGGCCAGCAAATCTATGCCACTTTTTCCATAAGCATCTACAAAAGGCTGGGCCGTGGCAAGGTCGGTTTTGGTAACCACCAGCAGGGGCTGGGCATCGTTATCCAGCGCAACGGCGGTTAATTTGTCTATTACCAAAAAGCTGGGGGTTGGCTCTACCGTGCTGGCAACCACCACAAACTGGTCCACATTCGCAATGGGTGGCCGCACAAACACATTGCGGCGGGGCAGTATTTCATCCATGGTAATGGTGCCGGCTTCTTCTACCAGCGCAACTTTATCGCCCGCAACCGGTTTTTGCCCTGTTTTGCGGAAGATACCGCGCGGCTTGCATTCCACCATCTGGCCATCGGCTGTTTTTACGTAGTAAAACCCGCCAATGCCTTTGTATATAACCCCGGTCATCCTTGCTCCTGGTTATTGTTGTTTTCTGGCGGAATGTTCACCGGTGGTGTGCTTACCGGCGGCGGAGTGGGAACAGAAACCGGCGCTGGCCCACGGGACACAACAATTACTACCGTGCTGCCTTGTTCTACCTGGGTGTCTGGGGCTGTGTGCTGCCCCATAACATACCCGGCCGCAACATCGTTAGAGTAGCCTCCATCTTCCTTAACCACTACTAAGCCCATTCCGGCACCACGCAAAACCACATCATCTGCGTACGCATTCCAGAAGTTTGGCACTGTTACCATTACAACGGGGGGTGGCTCGGCCCCTTTGGATATAGTGATGCGCACACTGGTATAGGCAAACACCGTTGTTCCGGCCTCGGGCACCTGCCCAATTACCGTGCCCGGTGCGGCATCGTTAAATTCTTCTTTGTACATGCTTAGCAATTCCAGGTTCACTTTTGCCAAGGCAATTTTGGCTTCATCTGGCGAAGTTAG
>JAJDJP010000091.1 GCA_030267215.1 Ruminococcaceae bacterium OttesenSCG-928-A16 | reverse complement strand
CTTCCGCCTGCCCTCGGCGTTTGATAACCGCCCCCTAAAGTTTGAAGAGGTGCAGCAAAAGCTAAACCAAACCGTATTTGTTAGCGCCACCCCTGGCGAGTACGAGCGCGAGAATTCGGCCCAGGTGGTGCAGCAGGTAATACGCCCCACCGGCCTTGTGGATCCTCAGGTGGTTGTAAAACCGGTAGAGGGACAAATAGACGACCTGCTAAGCGAAATTAATGCCCGCACCGCTAAAAACGAGCGGGTGCTGGTAACCACCCTAACCAAAAAAATGGCCGAAGATTTAACCGACTTTTTGGAGCAACAGGGTGTTAAAGTAAAATATATGCACCACGAAATTGATACCTTTGAACGCATGGAATTGTTGCGAGATTTGCGCACCGGCGCCATTGATGTGCTGGTGGGCATAAACCTGCTGCGCGAAGGGTTGGATTTGCCCGAGGTTTCGCTGGTAGCTATTTTAGATGCCGACAAGGAAGGTTTTTTGCGCAGCGAAACCAGCCTTGTGCAAACCATTGGCCGTGCCGCCCGTAATGCCGACGGCGTGGTGATTATGTATGCCGACACTGTTACCCCCAGCATGGAGCGTGCCCTTACCGAAACCGACCGCCGCCGTGCTATACAACAAGAATACAACCGTGTGCATGGCATTACCCCAACCACCATTGTTAAAGAGGTTGGTGCCATGATAGAAATTTCGCAAGAGGTGAACGAGGGCGGCAAAAAGGGATACCGCCTTAGTAAGGCAGAGCGAGAGCAGATTATTACCCGCCTAACCCGCGAAATGAAGGAAGCGGCCAAGATGCTGGAATTTGAGCACGCCGCCTTTTTGCGAGACCGCATTGAAAAAATGCGCCGGGGTGATTTTTTGACAAACGAGCCCGCCCGTGGCAAGCGTGGCAGTGGCCGGGGCAATGCCAGCCGCCCCAACAGCTTTGGTAAAAAGCCTTAACTGGTAGGGGTAAAGGCTTGCTTGTGCCGCGTGGCACAAACCAGTTCGTGTAGGCAGCATTATTTACAGAAACAAGAGGAATTTATTTTGGCAAACGATAAAATCATCATTAAAGGTGCAAGAGAAAACAACCTTAAAAACATAGATGTTACCATTCCACGCGATAAACTGGTGGTGATGACCGGGCTTTCGGGCAGCGGTAAAAGCAGCCTCGCTTTCGACACCATTTATGCCGACGGCCAGCGCCGCTATGTAGAAAGCCTTTCTAGCTATGCACGCCAGTTTTTGGGCCAAATGGAAAAACCAGACGTAGACGAGATAACCGGCCTTTCGCCCGCTATTTCGATAGACCAAAAAACAACCAATAAAAACCCACGTTCTACGGTGGGCACCGTAACCGAAATATATGATTACCTGCGCCTGTTATATGCGCGGGTGGGTATACCGCACTGCCCCATTTGCGGGCGGGTAATTAGCCAGCAAACAATAGACCAAATGGTGGACGCTGTGCTGGAAATACCCGCTGGCACCCGTTTTATGGTGCTAGCGCCGGTGGTGCGCAGCCGCAAAGGCACCCAGCAAAAAGAATTTGATGCTGCCCGCAGGGGTGGCTATGCCCGTGTGCGGGTAGATGGCTCCATTTACGATCTTTCGGAAGAAATTGTGTTGGAAAAGAACATTAAGCACAGCGTAGATATTGTGGTGGATAGGCTTACCCGTACCGATGATGTGCGTGGAAGGCTGGCCGATTCGATTGAAACGGCGGTGGGGCTTACCGGCGGGCTTGTTACCATTAGCATTGTAGATGGTGAAGACATGGCCTTTAGCCAAAGCTACGCCTGCCCCGAGCACGGCACCACCATCGATGAAATTAGCCCGCGCATGTTCTCTTTTAACAACCCGTTTGGCGCCTGCGAAACCTGCACCGGCCTTGGCACCTTTATGCAGGTAGACCCTGAACTTGTCATTCCAAACCGCAACCTTTCTATCCGCGAAAAAGCCATTAAAGCAAGTGGTTGGTATTATGCCGAAGGCTCGATGAGCGAGATGTACTATAATGGCCTTGGTAAAAAATACGGTTTTACGCTAGATACCCCCGTTAAGGACATGAGCAAAAAAGCCGTAGACGCCATTTTGTACGGCACCAAAGGCGAAAAGCTGCATATGCACCGAGAAAACGAGTTTGGCAGCGGCGAATATAATTCC
>JAJDJP010000090.1 GCA_030267215.1 Ruminococcaceae bacterium OttesenSCG-928-A16 | reverse complement strand
TTGGCCAGCTCTCCCCTACTTTACGGGGGAAATAATATTCCTACTTCTTTAAATAAATACAAGCTGAACCAGCAGCATATACACAACGGTGCCCGCTGCAATGGCCAGCAAAGAGTTTTTAACACCAAGATACAGTACCACTACCACCGCAATGGCAATGCCCTCTGGCAGGCCAAACGGGGCGGCGAACAGGCTTACATTTTTTAAGCAATACACCACCAGCATGCCGGTAATGGCAAACGGTAGCACCCGCCCCAAATACACCACTACATGCGGGGTGGGCCGGCTGGCCGGGAACAATGCAAACGCCGCCACCCGTGTAATAACGGTGGCCAGCGTAAATAAGGCTACCATAATAACCGCTTCAAGGGGTGTCATCAAAGGCCAGCCTCCCTTCTAGCGGTTTTTTGGCTGCCATAAAAACCACCAGCAACAGCGCCATTGCCGCCAAAATAAACCACTGCGGGCCAAACACCACCCGGCACAAAAGCGAGCCACCAAGCCCAATGATTGCCGGAATACGATTGCTTTTTTGCTGCCATTGTTCCAGCAAAATTACCACAAACAGGGCGGTCATCACAAAGTCAATCCCTTTTGTGTTAATAGGCAAAGCTGCCCCAAAAAGGCCACCTAAGGTGCACCCGGCTATCCAATAAAAATGGTCCAGCATCGCAATAGCAAGGTAAAATGGCTTTGCCTCTACCCCTTTTGGCGGCACGGCTGCCGTAAGCAGCGCAAAGGTTTCGTCGGTTAACGAAAGCACCATGTACCACTTTGCCTTACCAAAATTTTTAAAGCGCTCCAGCATCGATATGCCATAAAAAATATGGCGGGCGTTTACCATCAACGTCATAAAAAAGGCCAGCAGCGGGTTAAACCCGGCAGCCAATATACCCACTGCCAAAAACTGGCCCGAACCCGCATAAATAAACAACGCCATAAAAAAAGCCCACCATGCGTTGTAGCCGGCGCTTTGCAGCAGCATGCCAAACGCCATGCCCATAAAAAGGTACCCCGCCAAAACCGGAATGGTAACCGGAAAAGCCGCCTTCACCGCCTTGTGCATCTCTTTCATACAAAATCTCCCTAGAGAAGATTTGGCTTGTTCCCCTGTTACTAACAGAAAAACAAGCCAAATTTTATTCATTCAAACAAGGTGCTTTATTAAGTGTGCCATTAACCGCCCAAGTAAGCCTTGCGCACTTCGCTGCGGTTAGCAAGCTCGCTGGCCGGGCCCTGCATCACAATTTTTCCGGTTTCCAGCACATAGGCACGGTTGGCAATTTCCAATGCCATTTTGGCATTTTGCTCTACCAGCAGCACGGTTACACCGTGGCGGTTTACATCGGTAATAATTTTAAAAATTTCCTGCACCAAAAGTGGCGAAAGCCCCATAGAGGGTTCGTCTAACAGCAGCATTTTGGGCTTTGCCATTAGCGCACGGCCAATGGCAAGCATTTGCTGCTCGCCACCGCTAAGCGTGCCGGCCAGTTGGCGGCGGCGCTCTTTTAAGCGGGGCAAAAGGTCCAGTACATATTGGTAGTCTTCCTGCGTTTCTTTGGCGTCTTTGCGGGTAAATGCACCCATTTGCAGGTTTTCCTTCACCGTCATTTGGGCAAAAACACGCCGCCCTTCGGGCACCTGGGCAAGCCCAAGGCCCAAAATACGGTGGGGTTTGGTCGCCAATAAATCGGTTCCACAAAATTGAATGGCACCCGAGCGTGGGCGAATAAGCCCCGAAACCGCATGAAGGGTAGAGGTTTTGCCGGCACCGTTGGCGCCAATTAGCGTAACAATTTCGCCCTCTTCTACTGTAAAACTTACCTCTTTAATAGCGTGGATAGCTTCGTAATACACTTCCAGCTTTTCTACTTCCAGCATCGCCATCTACTCACCCCCCAAATAGGCCGCAATAACCTGCGGGTCTTCGCGCACGGTTTCTGGCTCGCCCGCTGCAATAATGCGCCCATAATCCAGCACAAACAAGTATTCGCAAATACCCATTACAAAGTTCATGTCGTGCTCTATCAACAGCACCGAAAGACTAAACTCTTGCTGCACCATTTGAATGGTGGCGAGCAGCTCCTGCGTTTCGGTGGGGTTCATGCCAGCGGCGGGCTCATCCAGCAGCAACACACGTGGGCTGCTGGCAAGTGCACGGGCAATT
>JAJDJP010000009.1 GCA_030267215.1 Ruminococcaceae bacterium OttesenSCG-928-A16 | reverse complement strand
CGGCCAGCCCCAAACCGATGCCCTGGCCGATTTAGCGGCTATGGGCGGGGTGGTAGTTAACCTTATTTTTGGGGCCTGTGTGCCCGCACTGGGCGAAGAATTTTTGTTTCGCCACGTGTTATACCGCAAAATGCGTGGCTGTGGCGATGCTACCTACATTTTTTTCAGCGCTTTTTGCTTTGCATTGTTCCACGGTAACTTTGCCCAAATGCTATACGCTTTTGCGGTAGGGGTTATTTTTGCTTGGGTATATGTAAAAACCGGCAATATTTGGGTAAGCGTTGCGCTGCATTTTATTATAAACTGCATGGGTATTGTGGTGGCGCCACTGCTGCTAGAAAACGAGCTGGCTACCATGATGATGGGTGTTGCGGTAATAGCATTCATAGCGGGCGCCATTGTTATTTTTGTTAAAATGCGCAAACGGGTGTGGGCTGGCCTTACCCCACCCACCGAGGCCGGCTGGCCCGCCAGCAAACCCCGTGGCTGGCAGCGCAAAATGGCGGCACAGCTGCATCCATTTTATTACACTATGGCCATGGAAGAAATGCAATACCCACCCTACAGCGATGACCCAGAGCAAAACCGAAACATTGTGTACAGCATTCAGCAAGCGGCAATGCCGCCCCAACAACCGGCCTTTGCGGCGCAGGGGCAAACCCCGGTGGCCAATGCCCAACCACAAGTGCCCCCACCTTTGGCAGCACCCATGGCACAGCCCTGGCAGCCCGCCCCTGCCACAGCGGCACAAAGCCCCCCTGGCACGACGGGTGTGCCACCCAAAAAGCAGGGCGGCATTGCCCGCCTTTGCCTTGCCAATGTGGGCATGGTATTGTACATGCTGGTAAGCCTTGGCCTGGCTATTGTAAGCCTGTTTGTGGGGATGTTGGTGTAAGCGGACAATATTTTTTGGTAGGATAAAAAGGGGAATTAATTTTGTTGAAAATCAAGCCTTCATTTTCAAGCAATGTCATTCTGAGGGCGTTTTTTTGCCCGAAGAATCTTTATCCTCTGCTTCGAAAAAAAGATTCTTCATTTCATTCAGAATGACAAGAAATTACTTATCAAAACTGATTTATACGCTGCTTACAAATGATCCCTTGTGTGTGTCACACCTCTGTGGTAACATAAACAAGGGTATAAAGTAGATAAAACAAGCTGGGCAGGCATAAAACCTGCTGCGCCTGTGTAAATATAAGGAGATAGACCGAATGCTATATAGCGAATACGAACTGCCCACCGAACTGCACCGCGCGGTAGAACGAATGGGATTTGAAGAGATGACCGAGATACAGGAGAAGGCAATCCCTCCCATGCTGGCCGGGCAAGATATTATTGCCAAAGCCCCCACTGGCACCGGCAAAACCTGTGCGTTTGGCATACCCCTGCTGGTAGATTTAAACCGCCAAAGCAACAAAACCCAAAGCCTGATACTGGCCCCCACCCGGGAGCTTGCCCAGCAGATAGCCGAAGATTTAGAAGATTTGGCCCACTTTATGCCACAGGTGCACATTGCCTGCCTGTATGGCGGCCAGCCTATAGAAAAACAGTTTGCCCGGCTTAAAAAAGGCCCGCAAATTATTGTGGCCACCCCCGGCCGTTTAATGGACCATATGCAGCGCCGCAGCGTAAACCTAACCGGCGTAACCCGCATTGTGCTAGATGAAGCCGACGAAATGCTGGACATGGGTTTTTACAAAGATGTGCGCAAGATACTGGATTCTTTAAAAAACAAAAAGCAACTGGGTATGTTTTCGGCCACCATTAGCCGCGAGGTAATGGATATTGGCTGGCTGTACCAGCGAGACCCTGTGGAAATTACGGTACAACCGGTAGAGGATTCTCGCCCCAACATTAAGCAATACAGCCTGCTAACCACTGGCCGCAATAAATTGGCCGATTTAGCGGCCATTATTGTAAACAACAATTACGAGCGGGTAATGGTTTTTTGCAACACCAAATACACCACCGCCATGCTAAGCAACCAGCTGGCCCGCCTTAATTTTAATGTAGATTGCCTGCACGGCGATCTTTCGCAAAAAGAGCGCAACGCCATTATGGCAAATTTTCGCGATGGCAAGCTAAAGGTGCTGGTAGCTACCGACGTAGCCGCCCGTGGCATAGACGTGGACGATGTGGATGCTGTTTTTAACTACGATGTGCCCCCCAGCAACGAATATTACACCCACCGCATAGGCCGCACCGGCCGTGCCAAGCGCGAGGGCGTGGCCTACATTTTGTACATGCCCGATGAAGCCAAACGCCTGAAAGAGATGGTGCGGCTAACCCGCAGCAATGTTGTGCCGGTGCATTTTAATAAAGAGCGCAAGCTGGTAGACGGTTTGGCCGAAGAAGAATAATTTACAGTATAAAAAAGTGCACCGAGGCAATAAACCTCGGTGCACTTTTGTTTTAAAGCTTAACTATTAAACCGGTCTTTCATGCCCTTTAAAAAGCTTTTGCGCTGGGTATAGTTGTCGTCTTTCAGGGTTGCCTCAAAGCTTTGCAGCGCCTCTTTTTGGGCTCTGGTTAATTTTTTGGGTATTTCTACGTTTACGGTAACGTATTGGTCTCCCCTTCCACGGCCATTTACATAGGGGATACCCTTGTTTTTAAGCCGGAACACACGCCCGCTTTGGGTGCCTTCGGGCACGGTATATTCTACCTTGCCATCAATGGTGGGCACCGTAACCTTGGCACCCAGCACTGCCTGGCTGTAGGTTAGCGGCACCGTTACCCGCACGTCGTACTCGTCCCGCTCAAACATGGCATCGGGCCGCACGGTAATAATAATAATCAAATCGCCATTAGGGCCGTTGTTGGGGCCGGCATCGCCTTTGCCCCGCAGCGATAAGGTTTGGTCGTCGTCCACCCCGGCCGGAATTTTAACCTCCAGCTTTTTGGGCACGCCCACCCGCCCGCTGCCGTGGCACTTGCTGCACGGAGATTTAATAATTTTGCCCTTACCGCCGCAGCGGTTACAGGGGCGGCGCTCTTGCATAGTGCCAAACAGGGTTTGCTTATTTACGGTTACGCTGCCAGTGCCCCCACAATCGGGGCAGGTTTCGGGGGTAGTTCCCTTTTCGGCCCCGCTGCCATGGCACTCGTCGCAAGTATCTTGCTGGGTTACGCTAATGGTTTTGGTAACGCCGTGCACTGCCTCCATAAAGCTAAGCACCAGGCTTACGCGTATATCGTTGCCACGGCGTGGCGCATTGGGGTTAGCCCGCCGGGCGCCGCCAAAGCCGCCCCCGCCAAAAAAGGTTTCAAAAATATCGCCAAAATCTACCCCGGCGCCACCGCCGCCAAAACCACCAAAGCCGCCACCAAAACCACCGCCACCGCCGCCGGCACCATAGCTGGGGTCTACCCCGGCGTGGCCAAATTGGTCGTACCGGCCTTTTTTATCGGCATCGCTTAAAACTTCGTAAGCTTCGCCCACCTCTTTAAACTTCACTTCGGCCTCGTGGTCTCCGGGGTTTAAATCGGGGTGATATTTTTTGGCCTTTTTGTGGTAGGCTTTTTTTATTTCACTTTCGCTGGCATCTTTGGCAACGCCCAGGACCTCATAATAGTCCCTCTTATCAGCCAATCGCCTTCACCTCTTTATAGTTACAGCCAGCGCCTGCCACATGTGCCCGCCAGCCCGTTATTTTAAAACAAATTAATGCAACACAAGGCATGGAAATACCAAACATTGTATGCCAAACCACTGCCTGCTTTTTAATTTGCACTGGTATAGAAGCTTAATTATAATACAAATGCCACTGGCAGCGCAAGGCGCGGCAGGCTTAAAACGCTATAACCCGCCGCGCAATGCAACAGCCTTGTAGGCTGGTTTTATTTGTCGTCCACTTCGGTAAAGTCGGCGTCAATTACGTCTTCGTCTTTTTCCGAGGCTGCTTCCGCTTCGGCGGCATCTTGGCTGCCGGTTGCGGCATATACCTTGCTGCTAATTTCGTGCAAGGCCGCTTGCAACTCTTCTTGTTTTGCCTTAATGTCGTCCAGGTTTTCGCCTTTCAGCGCTTCCTTCAGGGCGTCATTCTTTTGGGTAAGGCTGGTTTTGTCGGCCTCTTCCATCTTATCGCCCAAATCGGCAATGGTTTTTTCGGTTTGGTACACCATTTGGTCGGCCGCGTTGCGGGTGTCGATGTTGTTTTTCAGCTTGGCATCCTCTTCGGCGTACTGCTCGGCTTCCTTCACCGCTTTTTCCACGTCTTCTTTGCTCATGTTGGTGCTGGCGGTAATGGTAATGCTTTGCTCTTTGCCGGTACCAAGGTCTTTGGCCGAAACCGCCACAATGCCGTTGGCGTCAATGTCAAAGGTAACCTCTATTTGCGGCACACCACGCGGGGCAGCAGGGATACCATCCAGGTGGAAGGTGCCCAGCTTTTTATTGTCTTTGGCCATTTCGCGCTCGCCCTGTAGCACGCTTACTTCTACGCTGGGCTGGTTGTCGGCCGCTGTCGAGAATATCTGGCTTTTTTTGGTAGGAATGGTGGTGTTACGCTCGATAATTTTGGTAGAAACACCACCCATGGTTTCGATACCAAGGCTTAGGGGGGTAACGTCTAGCAACAACAGGCCTTTTACGTCGCCACCCAGCACGCCGCCCTGAATAGCCGCGCCCAGCGCAACACATTCATCGGGGTTAATGCCCTTCGAAGGATCGGTGCCCATGTATTGTTTTACAGCGTCTTGCACGGCAGGCATACGGCTGCTGCCGCCCACCAGCAAAATTTTGTGCAGGTCGCTGGGTTTCAGGCCAGCATCGGCCATGGCACGTTTTACCGGGCCCATGGTTTTCTCCACCAGGTCCGCAGTCAACTCGTTAAATTTGGCACGGGTAAGGGTGGTATCCAGGTGTTTGGGGCCCGAGGCATCTGCCGTGATAAAGGGCAGGTTAATTTGGGTGCTGGTAACGCCCGAAAGCTCTATTTTGGCTTTTTCAGCAGCTTCTTTTAAGCGCTGGGCAGCCATTTTGTCGGCACGTAGGTCAATGCCGTTTTCTTTTTTAAATTCATCGGCCAACCAATTAATTACCCGCTCGTCAAAGTCGTCGCCACCTAGTTTGGTGTCGCCAGCGGTAGAAAGAACCTCGGTAACACCATCGCCCATCTCAATAATCGAAACGTCAAAGGTACCGCCGCCAAGGTCATAAACCATCAGCTTTTGGTCGGCTTCTTTATCCATGCCGTAGGCAAGGGCGGCCGCGGTGGGCTCGTTAATAATTCGTTTTACATTTAGGCCCGCAATGGCGCCGGCGTCTTTGGTTGCCTGGCGCTGAGAATCGCTAAAATAGGCAGGCACGGTAATAACCGCATCGGTTACTTTTTCGCCCAAATACGCTTCGGCATCTGCTTTTAACTTAGCCAAAACCATGGCCGAAATTTCTTGCGGGGTATATTTTTTGCCATCAATTTCCACCTTTTCAGAGGTACCCATGTGGCGCTTAATGGAAGCAATGGTGCGATCGGGGTTGGTGATGGCCTGGCGTTTTGCCACCTGGCCAACCAAACGCTCGCCAGCGGGGGTAAACCCAACCACCGAGGGGGTGGTGCGTGCGCCTTCTGCGTTTGGAATTACAACCGCCTCGCCGCCTTCCATAACGGCGATACAGCTGTTGGTAGTACCAAGGTCGATACCTACAATTTTACTCATATTCGTTTGCTCCTTCATCATTGTTTGGTGTTGTTTTATATAAATAAGGTTTAAGTCAATTTTATAAGGTTACGGTGCTACAGCTACCATTGCATGGCGTATAACCCGGCCATTTAAGGTATAGCCTTTTTGCATAACCTGGGTAATGGTGCCACTTGCGGCGCCCTCTGCCGGCAGTTGCATAACTGCGTTGTGCAGCTCGGGGTTAAATTCTTCGCCAAGGGCAGGTATTTCGTGTATACCCAGCTTGTTAAACACTTCGTTGCATTTGGTTAGGGTAAGCAAAACACCTTTTTTGTACTCTTCATCCTTGCTTTCGGCCATGGCGGCGGCGTCTAGGGTATCTAGCACGGGCAGCATTTCGTAGGCTGCGTGGCCGGTGCCGTTGCCAAAAGCGGTTTCTTGTTCTTTTTGGCTGCGTTTGCGGTAATTCTCGTACTCGGCCGCAGTGCGCAACAACGAGTTTTTTATTTCTTCCACCTTTTGTTCGGCAGCTTCCACCTTCATTTCGGCCGCGGCTAGCTTTGCTTCTATTTCGGCTGCGCCAGTCGCTTCTTTTTTGCTGCCTTTGTTGGCTTTTTTGGTGGGCTCTTTTTCTTCTGCGGGGGGTTGTTTGTTTTTTTCGGCCAAGGAAATAGCCTCCTTTATATTGGTTTTGGCACTGCATTTACAAGTCGTAGAAATCCAATTTCACAAATAAGCACTTGTCATTCTGAACGAAGTGAAGAATCTATCTTTCGAAGTTAATGCGCCAAAGATTCTTCGGGCAAAAGAACGCCCTCAGAATGGCATAACTTTGAAAATTTGTGCTTACTTTTCCGCAAAACTGATTTTCGTGGCTATAAGCCAGAACCGCTCATGCTTTTGCCAAGTTGCTCGCTAAAATATTCTAAAAGGGGTATAACCTCTTTTAACAACATGCGGGTGGGGCCACCCACTGCAATGGTGCCGGTAAGCCCGCCACCTGCTAAATACCGCCTAGATACCACGCAAAGCCCCGGTATCGGCTCGTCCAGCTCATCGCCAAACATTACGGTGGTGTGTATGCTGTGCGGCACAATAACCTCTTGCAGGCGCTCGGGGCTGGTAAACAGTTCCACAAGGCCTTTTAGGTTAGGCTCTAGCTCGGGCCATTGCAAAAGATATTGCTGGCCTTCGAAATAGGTGCTGGGGGTGCCGGCCTCGGCCAGCAGGGTTAGCGCCGCCGAAACAATAGGCCAGCAGCGGCCTCCATTTTCGCCCAGGCTATCTACCAAGCTGCGAACGGTGTAGGCGTTAATATCGGCTTCGGCCACAAAACGCAGGCTGCGGTTTAACGCCGCCGCCGTGCGGGCTATGTCGGTTTCGTCCAGCTCAAAATCTACCTTAGCAACCCGGGTACGCACGCCGCCGGCATTGGTAACTGCCAGCACCGCTGCGGTATAACGCCCCACCTGCAGCACGGCAAAGTGCGCAATGCGCATATCTTCGGCCCGGGGGGTGGTAACCACCACGGCATAGCCCAGCATGTTGGCAAGCGCCTTGGCGGCACCTTGGGCTAGTTTTTCGGGGTCATAGTCCAGCCCTCTAAAAATTTCATCCACCTTTTCTTTTTCGGCGGGGGGCAGGTTGCTGGGCATATCCAGTAAATTATCTACATAATAGCGGTAGCCTTTGGCGGTGGGTACACGCCCGGCCGAGGTATGCGGTTGCTCTAGCAAGCCAAGCCGGGTAAGGGCGGCCATTTCGTTGCGCAATGTGGCAGAGGATACTGCCATATTAAAATATTGGCTTAACAGGTTAGAGCCTACCGGTTCGGCATCACTGGCATATAACGAAACAATCGCCATTAAAATACGTTGTTTACGGTCGTCCATCGGCATTTTCCGGCATCTCCTTTTACTGTTTTTAGCACTCTACTCATTTGAGTGCTAACTCTATTCTACAACAATTTCGCAAGAAGTCAAGGGGTTTCACAAGAAAAACAAAAACTTTTTAGCGCTTTTGCCAAGTATTGCTATTGCCCTTATATATAATGTATAGCAAAAGCAAAACCCCCGCAAAAACCATGGCGGCTTTTGCAGGGGTTTTAGCAGGTGCTTTTGTTGTTGCCAGCGGTTAAAGGGCTACTCTACCACCAGCGTTACCTCTATGCTATAGGTGCCTTTTTGCATGCCACTGCCATCGTAAAAAACATAGGTGGCTTTTGCTTGGGTTTCGCCCTTGGGCAGGGTGGCGGCATCTTGCAAAGTAGCGTGCTGGGTAACGCTGCCCGGTATCATTTTTTCAGATTGATACAGGGTGGTATCTTGGCCATTTTTGCCCGGCAGCGTTAGCTGAAGCGTGCAAACAAAGGCACTGTAAGGCGGGTTAATTAGGCGTAGCTGGGCGTTGCCGGTGGCCGCCTGCACCGGAATACGCAGGTTAAGCTGGCATACCGCCTGGTTTTTAAGCGGGGTTTTACGCTGCCAGTCTTTTTGTTCTTCGGCCGTTAAAATGGTTTGGTAGGGGGCGGGGTCGGTGTTGCGGGGCACATCGGCCACTTTGCCAAACACCTGCTTATAGGCCGTTAGGCCGGCCAGCACACACAATATAAGCAACAGCAATAAGCTTACCGTGTATAACAAGCGGTAAGCAAAGCTTTGTGGTGGTTTTGCGGTTTTATTTTGCTCTGGTTGGTATTGTTGTTTGGGCATTTGCTTGCTCCTCTTGGTTTCTATACAAACTGGCTTCCCAAAACATTGGCCAAATAGTTTGATCTCTGGGTGTTGTTTTCAACAGTTGAAATGGTGAATCTTGGAGTGGATTTTGTCTATTTCAAGGCGGACGATTGAGTAATACTTGGTGTATTGCGAATGAGGACAACGACGAAAGAGGCAAAAGATACTTCGGAAGGCATCATTGAACACTGCTGAAGACAGTGCCCTATTACACCCGCTGGCAATACACCACATAGCGCTGGGTGTTTTGCCCATAGGGGTGGCAGGTGAACAGAGTGAGCATATCTTTGCCGGGTTGTATTAAAACCTTGTCAATTTCATCGGGGTAAATAATGGTAATATCGGTTATTTTATACTCCAGCACCTCGTAAAAATTGCGCACATACACCGGGTCGCCTATCTCTAGCTTTTGAATTTGGCGGAACATGGCCGCTTTGTAGTACCCACGGTGCGCTGCTATTACGCTGTTGGTATTTTCGCCCCCAATGGGGTACGAGGTTTGGGTAAGGTGCACGGCGCCTTTGGTCATGTTATCTTCGTTGGCGCCAAGGTAAATTGGCAATAGTTCGTTTATTTTAGGGATGGACAACACCCCAATGATGTTGTCGGATATTCCATATTCCTCTAAATTTATGCCGGGCTGTTGGTACGAAAATGGGTCCTTTAAATTTTTTTGCCCTTCGTCAAACAGGGTTTTATTTTGCTGCTGCAATTGCGCGTACAATTGCTCCAGCGGGGAGTTTTGCTGGTTCAATTCGGCCAGCACATCTGCTTCGAAACTGGTTACAATTTTTTCCACCTGCTGGTTATATATCCACTGGGTAACAAGTGGGTACACCAAAAAGCCCGCGCCGGCCAGTAGCAGCAACACTGCCACCACCTGTATCATTCTCCGTTTTATTTTCATTTTCTCTCTCCGGGTAACACCCTGTTGTTTGCAGCGCTATGGGGGTTAGCCCCCACCTTTTTAGGGGTAGGGGTGGGTTTATTTCCTTTTGTTTTTGGGGCGTTTTTTGTGCTTTTGGGGGTATTTTTGTTTGTGCCATTGGTACCACCGCCAAATAAACACCAGCAAAATTAGCAAAATGCCCAGCACTGCCAGCACCAGCACAATGGTAAACTGTATCGACAAATTGGCCTGCAGCGTAATACTTTTAGAAATTTGGTACACACGGTGCCCACGCACCAATAACCGATGAGAGTTTACCCCATACGGCGTGCAGGTAATAAGGGTAACATAATCTTCGTCGCCATAGGCGTCCAGGTCCGAAATATCATCGGGTAAAATAACCTTAATTTGGTCTACCTGGTACACAAGCTCGCGCCCAAGCACATGGATATAAAATTTGTCGCCCTCTACCAGGTCAATCAAATCGGTAAAAAGGTGGGCGGTGGGCAGGCCGGTATGGCCGGTTAAAATGCTGTGGGTGCCCTTGCCGCCAATGGGCAGGGCGGTGCCCTCCATATGGCCAACCCCCTTTTGCAAAACCTCATCGCTTACGCCGTGGTATATTGGCAGGTTCACATTAATAGAGGGGATTTCGATGGTGCACATAATGCCGCTTACGTTTAGCACATTTAGGTAGTTTTGGGGCAATGCTTTGCCGCTACCGGGTATAAAGGGGTCCTTAACGGGGTCCCCTTTCAGGCTGTTGTTATAATCAACCGCTTTTTCCCATTCTCCGTCTATAAAATCTTTCGAAAGCGCGCTGATATCTTGCTCGTACACATTAATTTGGGCAACCGAGCGGCGGGTAGAAAGCCAATTACTTACAGCAGGGTATAGCAAAACGGCAAGCCCAATAAAAAACAAAACAATAAGCAATGGTACACTTGTTTTTTTGCTTTGCTTAACAGGCTGCTGTTGTTGTTTTGGTTTTTGGTTTTTTTGCTTTTTTTTGTAAAGCGCCATGTGCTATACCTTCCTGTAAATAGGGGAAAAGCGAGCTTTCGCTCCTCCCCTACCGCTTGTTAAAATTTTGCTGCCCCCTACAAGCAGGGGATAAGGCTTGGAGGAGTGAGCCAATGCCCACTCCTCTTTATCCACAAGCCTATTGGTTTGGTAAGTGCGGGTAGGCACACCCCGCAGCACAGCCGCGGGGTGTGTATGCCTATTGGTTTATACGGGCAAATTATTGGTTGCCTTTATTTTTTTTACGGCTTTTAACCAGCAAAATAACAGCACCAGCCATTAGCGCAACACCCACAATAATAAACAGGGTGGTGCCAATGCCGCCGGTAGCAGGCAGCTGGAAAGTAGGCCTGTCTTCATCCAGTGGCGGGTCGCCAATTTTTTGGTTCAAAACTTCGGTAGTAACTTTTTTGCTGCCGGCTGCAATGGTAACCTGCACAATGCTTTGGCGCAAAACATAACCACTGGGGGCCTTGGTTTCTACCAAATAGAAGGTGGTGCCGTTGGTGTCGTGGTCTGCCGCTAGGGGCAGGCCGGTAAACATAGCCCAACCACTCTCGCTATCGGTGGTGCTGGGGTTATCGCCGGTAATAATAACAATATCTTCTGTGTCATTTGCGCCGCGTTTCAAGAAATCGCCACTTTGTGCTTGGGCTTCGGTAAGGGCAATTTTAAACTCGGCACCGTTTAGCAAAATGGTGGTATCCTGGCTGTCTACTTTAATAATTTCAATGCCGGCAAGGTCGATGCTGGCTTTGTCTTCTTCGGCAATTTCGGCCGGGGTTACAGGGTCTACGGTAGAAGTGCCATCGCCATTATCGGTAACATTATCCCACGCTACACTGGCGCCGTTGGTAATGCTGGGGCTGCCTGGGGGGGTACCATCTTGTGCGTTGATATTAACAACGGTATCGAAAGAAATGCTAAGCGAGGTAGAGCCATCGGCAGCCACTTTGTCCATACCTGCTTCGGTTAGGGCCCAAGTTACGACAGAGGAAGCCATTTCGTCAGAGGGATTCACTACGATAGAGGTATCTACAGTATAATCTACCCCACGGGCCAGGGCAAGGGGCGCGCTTTTACCACCCATGGCGGTAACAACGTCCGAATCTTCGGTATAGGTTAAGCGAGCGTCCAGCACGTCGGTAACAGTCATGCTGCCATAAACGGCATTGGCAACAAGGTTTGCTTTAATTTTGGCGTCAATTTTCCAAGAAACAGTGTCGCCAACGTTGTATTGGGCCGCAGCGGCTACTACTTCTTTGGTAATGTCGTCGGTTTTAACGTTTTTGGGGTAAACATGCACGTTATAGTTCCAGCCTCTGCCGGTGCTGGTAATACCCATGGGCAGGGTAATAATAGCAGGGGCGGCAGGCTCGTATTTCTCGTTGGGGGTGGGCGGGGGGGTTTCTTCCAGCACATAGTAGCCCATGGCTAGGTTTGTCCACTCGGCCACGCCGCCTTCGGTTAGCACTTCGCCAAGGCTGGTTGCATTGGCTTTGGCTTCATCTACGGTGGTGGCAGCGGTTACTTCGTAGCTGCTATCTACCTGCCACAGGGTAAAGCCAACGTTATCTAGCGCGGTGCCAAGGCCCGAAGGATCGGTAATTTGCAGGCCATCGCCAGGTACCTGCGAAGAGGACGCACTGGCATATTTATGCACCGTAATGCTACCATCGGTACGGGTCATATCCGGCAAGCCGGGTTCTTCTGCCGCAAAGGCAGTAACGGCGGTGGCGGCTACCATGGCAACGGCCAATATAGCCCCGCTAATTTTTTTCAACCATTTTTTATTCATTTTGTTCTTCCTTTCAGTGTTTGTGTTTGCTAGTACAACTACTCATCGTCCCCCAGTTTGCTATCGGCGGCCACCCCCGTTCGGGTTTTTGCAAATCGCTCTTCTTTTTCGCATAGCAAGAAGAAGCAAAGTAGTTGCGCCTCCCATAATAAACAATCCAACTATAATAAAGGGGGTGGTTCCTTCTGCCCCACTTGTTGGTATAACAATCTGCCGCATATTGGGCAGTTGCAGGGTGCCATCGGCCGCAACCCCAAAAGCCATGGGCATTTGGCGGCCTTTTGCCGTAAGGATAATTTGGTCTTCTTTGGCAGCTACGGTGTTATCTACCTGCAGGTACCACTGGCCGCTTGGCTTTTCGTAGCCTGTTGGGGCGGTGGTTTCTACCAGCATATAATCGCCGTTTTGCAGGCCACCCAAATCGGTGTAACCATCGTTGCCAGAGCTTGCCACAACAGGGGTCAGCCCATCTTCACCCAACAGGGGCTGCCAGCAGCCGGTGGTGTCGGGGGCTACTACTTCGGCATGGGTATGGCCTGCTTCGCCGGTGTGCGGGCAGCTATAAAGCGCAAAACCAGCCCCGGCTAAATAAATGGTGTCACCGTTTTCGTCTAGCTGGGCATCTACCTTATAAAAGTTAAATGCAACGGTGGTGGTAATGGTAATTGTAACATTTGCGGTTAGCAGGGGGGCAACTTCATCGCTTGGGGTGTAGGTGTAGGTTACCGGTACAGTCCCTTTATCGGTTGCGCCCTGCAGCAGGCCCATAGCCGCGTCGTCTATCACTGGGCTTTCGGTGGTGCCATTTGCGTGTACCACCAATGCCATGGTGTGGTTTGCGTCTAGCTCGGCCTGGCTGCCAAGGGCATTGGCCACTTGCAACTGCATGGTGGCGTCTTTGGCAAACAAGGCCGCACTGCGGTCGTCTGAAAGCACCGCCCCGTTTTTAATTACAATTAAATTTACGGTTTGTACAATATAATTATCGGGGTCGGTTTCTATGCCTGCGTGGTAGGTAATGGGGTGTATGCGGTAATACTGCCCTTCCTCCAACGCTTTTCGTATATCCTCTAGCAGCGGGGCATTCGGGTCGTCGGCATCATCGATATTGCTGCCAAAGAAGGGCCGCCCGCCTGCCTGGTTATAAGCCAGCACATCGTTTGCATCTACAATGGCCGCGGCTTCGTCCTCGGTTATAATCGCATCGGTTGCCAGCAGCTCGGCTTGGTTTGTGTACTGCGCCTGTATGCTGTAACTGTACTCGCCGTCGGGGCTGGTCCAGTCTTGCGGGTCGCTGGTTTCCTGCTCTCCAATAGAGGTTGTGGAGTTATCGGATTTTGTGATTTGCACACCCTTTATCCATTCCCCAATGGTGGTTTCGGGTAAAAAGGTAAGGGTGGGCAACCCTGCTGCCAGCGGAATAGCCAGCGTTCCTTTTGCAACCGGTGTTTCTTTACCTACGGTACCGTACACCGATATGGTAGGCGGTGGCGGGCCCATGCTCACATTATCCATATTGTGCTGGATAAGCCCCTCGCCTGCGGTTACTTCAAAATCGATGTAAGAGCCAGCAATGGCAATACCATATCCATTTTTGGGTGTTAGGGTAGAGGTAACCACGTCGTTATCGCCAATATAGGTTTTGCCAAAATTGGCCCCGGCGTTTTTATCTATACCACGCAGGGTGGCGGGGGTTATTTTTAAGGCATTTTGCAGTACATCTACCCCGTTTTGGTTGCTGGAAAGGGTAAGCACTTGGTACGCCTTGCTTTGGTAGCCAAACCATGTGCCGGTTAGGGCCCGGTTTGTGTCTCCCGTTTTATACCACTGCAAATGGCCGCCTTCGCTCACCACAAAATCGGTGATATTTACAAGGCCATCGCCGGGGGGCGAAGAAAGGGTACCCACGCCTTCGATGATGAATTTACCCGCCGAGATGATGGCGTTGCTACTGCTAATGCCAATGCCGCCATCGTTTTTCATGGTAATATCGCCAAAGGTATTATAATCGGTGCGGTGCAGGGTAGCCGTTGCGCCAAGGCCGTTTTTAATAGAGCCTGTGGCGGCGCTGGCACCGGTAGCCATCAGCATCTTTCCATCGATATTTAGGCTGGTAAAGTTAACCATACCAACACCGCTGGAAGACATGGAGATGGTGCTATACCCGGCGCCCGGGCCAACATTAAACACCGAACGGTTGGCCGTGCCCGCAATAACTGCGTTGGTAAAGTTATCGGCCGTGCTGCCGCCGCTTATGCCACTTACCGCTTTCGCGTCTTGCAGGTTTACGGTTACGTCGCGCCGCAGGCTGGCACCGTTTACGTTGTTGTATTGGGTGGCATATAGCGAGCCAAGGGTCGAGTCCGGCGCATTAATATTTACTGTAATTTTTCCGCTGCGGGTAGAAGCAGCCCCCACGCCGCCATCGCCGTAAATATTGGCACCCTTCAGCACATCGCTGCCAGGGTCGGTAAAAATATTTAACGTTATTGTGTTGTTCGCGTCGGTTCCCAGATACGAGGCATCGCCAGCACCATAACGCCGCCCACCCGCAATAGAGGTTGCGCTTGGCAGTACAAATTCGCCCTGTGTTACCCCGGCAGGTACGTTTTCTTGCGCTCGCAAATCCAGCGTTACCTCCGAGTTGCCCAAAATATACCCTGCCTGAGAGGCCCCGCCGCAAAAGCCATCGGGTACAGTGCCATGCGAAGGTAGGCCATCGAAGTTGCCGCCATACACCTTAATGGTAGAGTTACCGCCAATAACGTGGTTAGCGTCGTTGCCATAGGTACCGCCCATAGATGCGTTAATTTGGCCATTCCATACCTCTACATACACGTTTCCGGTAATTTTTTCATCCCACCAGCCGCCGCCCGATAAGAACCAATCTACCTGGCCGCCGTACATGTAGGCAGAAGAGTTGCCGTAAATGCGCGAACCCTCAAACCCGGCACCCTCGCAGGTATCCACCACGCCGCCCCACATTTCGTTGCGGGTGTTGCCCTGTATAACACCACTAAAATTGCCGCCATACGTCCAGCGGGCAAGGGCATTTTTAATAATAGCAGTGGTATTTCCCTTAATATAAATATTGTTATAGGCACGGCCTGTTGGGTTGCCCCCACCGCCAACAATATCCCAGGTGGTATAATATCCACGCTGGTTTAAAGTGCTCGAAATTTCCATGTTTGCGTTGGCACGGCTGCCAGAGTAACAAAAGCCTTGTGTGCCAACAACAATGGTGGTATCACCCTCGATATAACCACCAAAACCAGCGGCCCGGGCATACCCGTCATTGCCGGTATCGTGAGAAAAGCAGCCCTTGGTTAGCTCGGTAGAAATATTGCCGTATACCTGAAAATTTGCATAGGTTTTATAAAAATCTGCTCGTTCTTCGTCAGGTTTAGAATCTAGCACAGCACTTGTTGGGTAGCCCGATACCAGGGTGCCCAAAGCACCGCCGCCCTGTACACCTACAAAGCTGCCTTTTGAATAATCGCCTGCGGTAACAAGGTTGTTAATGTTGCCTTTAATAACACCCGCAACAGCGTTGGCTCCAGCAAATTCAGTGCTGCCAGCGGTGTAGGCACTGGTATCTAGCGTAGTGGTAATAATGTCGGTGCCCCTGGTTTCATCGGTGCCAATGTTGCCATTGTAAGAGCCACCAATAAAGGTTGCGTTGGCAGCACGGCTGCCGGGCCCATCTACCAGGTTGGTAATAGGGCCATCGATATTGCCAAAATACACGCCGCCATAATAGGCGCCCAGGGTGCCTTTTAGCCCCCTAATGCTATTGGAAACCGACCCCGTAACATTGGCTTTAGCTGCAGCCGTGGCACCAAAGCCGCCACCGTAATAAGGGCCAAGATTGCCCCCTACGTATAGCAAATTATTGGTAATGTTACCGGTTATAGTGCCGCTATTAGCACCGCCATAATAGGTGCCTATGTTGCCGCGGGTGCTATTAATAACGGTGGTAACATTGCCATTAACCCCACCGCTGTAGCTGCCACCATATACATTGGCAATGTTGGCAGTGGTGCTGGCCGTGGTGCCAGTGTTGTTTACTGTAGTATTTACATTGCCGGCAACGCTGCCACTATAGCCACCACCCACCAGGGTAGTAATGGCGCTATTGTTGCCAGTTCCGTTTACAATTACGTTGGTATCGCCCGTAACGCTACCTGCGTTTGCGCCGCCAACCACCTGGTTAATAGCCCCTGAGGTATTATTAATAATAATGGTAGGGCTGCCCTCTAGACTGCTGGCGCTGGTATTGCCGCCGCCAAAAAAATTCCACGTGCCGCTGCCAGTGCTATTTACCGTAATGGTGGGGCTACCGCTTACTGCGGTATTATAAAGGCCGCCGTACACCGTAAAACCATTGCCATAACTGCCGCGGTCCAGCGTTAGGCTATAGCCGTTCATGTAAATAGCGCTGCCGGTATAGTTGATGTTGCGGAACACCAGGTTACAGCCGGCAAACACGCCGGGGTCTACTGCAGAGGTACCGGTGGTAAAGTTAATTGTGCGCGCCCCAATTGGTGCTATGGTGCTGGGGGTGTCTGGGTCGGTTGGCAAGCCCACAAACACAAGGGTGTCTACCTTGCCGGTTAGGGCTGTTAGCGAAATATTGGTAGCGGTGCCACCATTTGTGTACCGGCCAATGTGGGTTGCCGCCGTGGTAGAAGAAACAGTGGTGCCAATATAAATGGCATAGTCGCCTCCGTCTCCATCTATCGAAAGATCGTACAGCGCCTGTTTCAGGTTAACCTCGTTGGCGGTGTAGGCTTTGTAGTAAGAGGTGCCATCTACATACGGCAGGCCCAGCACTACAATAGCCGCTGTATCGGTGCTTTTAATGGCGCCGTTAATCGAAGCATCCCACCCGTTGACCGCCCGGTTTATAGCACGCTTTGCTGGTTGCAGGGTAGCAACTGCCGTAAAAGTACTATCTTGTGTAATGGGCAGCGCCGCCAGCTCTTGGCTAGATAAAACGCTTTCGCCATATTGCCATCCCGCAAAGGTGGCCTGTTCTGGCTCCAGTGGCTGCACATTGGGTATTTGCTGCGCCTGCAAGGTTTCGCCATCTTCCACCTCTACCGTGGTGGGCGCGTCTGGCTGAATAAGCTGCAGCTCTTGCGGCAGCACAAAGGTAACGGTGTGCATTTGCACCGCTTGTTCCTCTGTTTCTTCCGGCGTATCCTCCGGCGCTTCTTGTGCCGGCTCCGGGCTCACTTCCGGGGCTGGCTCCTCGTTTTGCAGGGGCTCGCTTTCTACTGTTTCTTCACCCAGCGGCACAGAGGCCGGCTCGGTTTCTTGTGGCGTAGGCGTAGAGGTTGGTTCTGCTACTTGGGCAGCAGAGGTAACCACTTCGCTAACAGCTTCGTCTACTGCGCTAATAACGGGCGATTGTGTAACCGCAACAAACACCACCAACAAAAGCGCTGCAATGCCAGCCATTATTTTTTTACCTCTTCTGCTTTTGGTGGCCGAAGAAGCTTTTTTATACTTCACTTTGTTCCCCCCAGAATAAAATTTTATAAAGGTTTGGTTTTTACCCACAGGCTATTTTATGTATTTGCCCATGGTGTGTGGTGCGGGCCTTGCCCGCCTTGCTGCCAGTTATTGTGCCAACTGCCCCGCATGAAAATGCGGAGTAAGGTAAAACTCCTGGCTGCTGGCCGCCATGTTTCCGGCGGCATCGGTTGCTGTTGTTTCTAGTATAAAACTTAGGGTATTGGCGCTTTGTGGCAAAGCAGCAAAGGGAATGGCCAGCTCGCTGCTTTCTCCCTGTGCCAGCAAAGTACCATTTGTATCCAGCAATCTCCATGTACAGCTGGTTTGGGTATCATCGGCTATTTGTATGGCCGCGGTAACCGGGTTTAGGCGGCTATCTTGGCCCTGCTGGGTATAAAACACAATTTCTGCAACCGGGGCGGTGGTATCGGTAATGTAACTATCGGCCAGTTGCAAAGTAGTGCTTTCGGGGTTAAGCGTAATATTAATTCCGCTGGTATCTACCAACATTTTGTTGCCAGCGGGTGGTAACAGTTGTAGGGTACAATCCATGTTTTTCCGTACTATTGCCTGTATTTGGTAGCTGCCATCGGCCTTAACATAATTGCTGGCTACCAGGGTTTCGCCATTCATTAAACGCACGGTAAAACCCTCGGCATATTTTCCGGCATCGGGCACAATATTGCCCTGTGCGTCTTTAAAAAGTATGTTGCCGCTTACGGTAGCCTGCCCGGCGGGCTTGGGGGCTGCTGGTGGCGGGCTGGTGCTGCTTGCGGGCGGGGGCACCACTGCCACTTACGAGCTTACAGGCGCCTGCCCCCCTGCATGGCCGCTTACCACGCTTGCCACTGCAACTTCTACCGGCAGCGAAACAGCACTGCTTGCGGTATCGGTAGAGGATATATCCAAACCTTCTGCTGCACCTGGGCTACTAGCCAAATACTGGGGGAGTACTGAACTAGCAAGCCCTGAGGAAGCAGCAGAAGATATTGGAAACAAATGAGCGGGCAATGATTTGCCCTTTATAATTGAAGCAGAGAGGAAAATAATGCCTGTAATAACAAGGCCAGAACCTAATATGGCCAGTACCTTGGCAACCTGCCCCCCTGCGTGGGATGCTTTACTGGAATTGGATTTTTTATAGTGGCCGCCCTGCGTTTGTTTTGCAAAGCCACCAAAAATATTTTGCACTACCGCCGCCGGGAACATGCTGCTAGCCTGTTGCTGCAAAACGGTGGTTAAAACAGGGGCGGCAGCTATGGCATACATACCGCTGGCCATTTTTTCGCCGGTTTGGTCTTCTAACTTTTTGCGTATAATGGTGCGTGCACGGCGCAAGGTGTGCTCTACCGCGTTTTCGCTGGTGCCCAGCACCTGGGCAATGTCTTTTTGCAAAACGCCTTCGTAATAATACAGCAACACCGCTTTGCGGTAATTCTCTGGCAATTCATCAATAATGCTCAGCAAGGTGTCGCGTTTGGTTGCGTCCTCCATATACTCGGCCGGCAAAAAGTCCATTTTGTCTTCCATCAGCACATCCATATAATCCTCAATATCATCGTTTTTACCAAGGTTAATTTTTTTGCGGTGTAAATCGTTACAGGCGCTCATAATTACCCGGTTAATCCAAATATGAAACACATCTGGATTTTGAAGCTTGGATATTCCGTTTTGCAGTTTAATGTATACTTCTTGCGCTGCATCTTCGCCATCTTGCCTATGCCCCATAATTTTGGTGCATATGTACAAAATGTCCCGCCCTATTTCGGCGCATAAATTATCTAGGGCTTGCGGCTTTTGTTGCATAGCAAGCACTACAATATCCCGAATATCCTTTTTTTTCATTACTTTCCCCCAATTGTTGCAAAAGCCAACACCGGCCACACTGGCGCCCTGCTTTTATTCCACATGCCTAAGGGCGCTCTTCTCCCGTTTTTGTCTCTCATGTATGAAGACTGCACCTTGGCGGGTAATCCGCCGCAGTTTTTTAAATTTAGCATATTGCACAAATAATAGGTTTATTTTACGAGATTTTTTGCCTACGGAAACAAAATTTCCACATACTACACTGCATGGGGGAATTTTAAGGTTTATATTAGCAAAGGCAGCAGTATCTCCCCCAGATAATACTGCTGTAATCACATTATAACACATATTTTTAAATAATAGTTGTATTTTCTTGGCGTATTTTTAATTTTAACAAAATAATGCAATCGCCCCAAAAACAAGCAAAGCAACGCAGTATTATAAACGGTTTTGTCTCTCTATACACATCTTTGGTGGGTTTTATATGATACTTTTTCACTATTACCTTACAAAGCAGCAACGCAGCCGGTGTATTTTGTAGTATCAAAAACAGCAGGTTTTCACTATTTTTTATAAAAAGCACTCCAGTCGCAAAATAAAAGCATTCTTATCCTTATTGGGCCTACAATGCCTTGCCGGGGCAGTTTCTCTATACCGTTTTCTGCTTTCGTGGTACAATAATAACAAATAACCAGTCATAAACCGGTCAAAATAATCCTTTATTTTAAGGCAGGGAGGGCACAAAAATGAAAAACCCCAAAAAGCTGATTGAAGTTGCTACCGGAAGAGAGGTGGCCGACCTTGTTTTTAAAAACGCCAATGTTGTAAACGTGTTTACCGGCGAAATTTTACCCGCCGATGTAGCCGTAAGCGACGGCTGGATTGCCGGCGTAGGGCAGTACAGCGGCAAGCAAGAGATAGATTGCACCGACAAATACCTGTGCCCCGGCTTTATAGATGCCCACCTGCACATAGAAAGCACCATGGTGCTGCCGGCCGAGCTAGTGCGCATGGTGCTGCCCAGCGGCACCACCACCATGATTGTCGACCCCCACGAAATTGTAAACGTGTGCGGCGCCCAGGGCATGCAATTTATGCTAAATGCCAGCGAAAACCTACCCTGTAACCTGTATTTTATGCTGCCCAGCAGCGTGCCCGCCACCCCGTTTGAAACCGCCGGCGCCGATTTTACCGCCGCCGACATGGCCCCTTTTGTTGGCCACCCACGGGTGCTGGGCTTGGGCGAGGTGATGTGTTTTACCGATGTGGTGGGCGGCGGCGATGTGATACTGGAGAAACTGGCGCAATTATCGCCCCGCCCGGTAGATGGCCACGCCCCCGGCCTTACCGGCAAAAGCTTGCAGGCCTATGCTGCCGCCGGCGTTAAAACAGAGCACGAGGGCACCACCTTTGCCGAAGCGCTGGAAAAAGCCCGTGCAGGCCTTGCCATTTTGGTGCGCGAGGGCAGCGCCGCCCACAACCTTGCGGCCATTGTTGGCGGCCTTGTAGATAACGACCTGCCCACAAACCGCTTTATGTTTTGCACCGATGACAAACATTTGGATGACATTGCGCGGGACGGGCATATCCGCTGGAATGTGAAGCTGGCCATTGAGCTTGGCATGAAGCCGGTGAACGCAATACGCATGGCCAGCTGGAACGCCGCCGTGGAATACGGCCTTGCCGATGTTGGCGCCATTGCGCCGGGTTATAAAGCCGATATTGTTTTGCTAAGCAGCCTAAAACAGGTAGAGATAGACGCCGTTTACAAAGACGGCATAGAAGCCCGGCAGGCATTGCAAAATATACCGGCGTTCGATGCCGAAAAGGCCCAGCCAAGGGTAATGCAATCGGTAAAAGCGCCCAAGGTTACGGCCGAAATGCTGGCTTTGCCGGTGAATGGCAAAACCGATGTGATTGACATGGTGCCCTACCAGCTGGTTACCAACCACCTGCGTGAAGAGGTACCCACCCAAAACGGCCTGTTTGTGCCAAACGAAACCTATACCAAGCTGTGCGTGGTAGAGCGGCACGGCAAAAACGGCAACCTTGTGGTGGCCCCTTTAAAGGGCTACGGCATTGTAGGCGGTGCACTTGCCACCAGCGTTGCGCACGACAGCCACAACATTATTGCCGCCGGAGACAACGACGCCGATATTGCCAAAGCCATAAACCAGCTAAGCAAAATAGGCGGTGGCTATGTGCTGGTTAAAAACGGCGCCATTGCCGGGCAGGTGCCGCTGCCGGTGGCCGGCCTTATGAGTACCGCCCCCGCCACCGAAGTGGAAAGGGCCACCCACAAAATTATCAAAAAGGCTTCGGCCATGGGCATCCCCTATTATGTCGATCCTTTCATCAGCCTTTCGTTTTTGGCACTGCCGGTTATTCCCAGCATTCGCTTAACCGATAAAGGCCTGTTTAATGTAGATACCTTTGAGCTGATTTAAGAGCCTGTTTTTAATCATTCTGTGGCAGTTTAGTAAAAAGCAAGCCCGTTTATACCATTGGTATAAACGGGCTTGCTTTTATATTCATTATTATAGCAACAATGTCATTTGCCAAAAATTTTGCCAGCAATGTCGCCAAGGTTTAAGCCACCGGCGGCATTTTCGCCCGCAAATTTGGTAACAGCCTCTTTTACTTCATCGGCTTTGCCGGGTTTTAACAGCCCGCCCAATTTGCTTAAAAAGCGGGTAATATCACCCACATCTAATTTGTTGTCTTCGCCCAAAAAATCGCTTAGCAGGGCTTTGGCATCGGTTAGTTTGGCGGGGTCTACACGGTCGGTAATAAAGCTGGTAAGTTGTTTTACATCCATGGGTTAGCACTCCTTTAATTATGTTTTTTTATAAATTTTATGCGTTTGGCAGCAGGCCTGGTTGCCGTTCAACCACTTTTTGCAGCAGGTAAATAAGAAGGGTGCCCAGCGGCAGCATAACGGCATTTAGCGGTATACGGGCCAGCACAAGCCCCGTATAGGCATTGCCGTACATCCATTTTAGCAGCAGCGGGTTTAACAAAAAGCTAACCACCCCTATGTAGGTAGCGTGGGCACAAAAACTACGCCACAGCCGCACCGGTTTTTTGTATAGCCAGCAGCCATATAAAAAACCACCTACAAAAGCAACCACCGTAAATGCCGGCGAATAGGGCCCTGTGGGCGGGCCTACCAAAAAGCCCAAAATATCGGCCACAGCGGCCACCAGCCCCGCCACAATGGGGCCGTACATGTAACCGGCCAGGGCGGTGCTTAAAAAAGCAAAGTTAATGCGCAACACCTGGCTAAGCGGAATAATTAAGAACTTAAGCGCGGTGCCAAGCGCTGCTAATAGCCCCGCCCCCGCCAATGTGCGCACCTGCTTAACCTGGCTTGCAGCGCTGCGCCAATAAGCCACAAACCCTATCTTTTTAGTTTCTTGCATCAAAAAATCCCTCCTTTTAATATGGCGAAAATACGAGCGCCACATAAAAAGGGATGCAAAAACCCTTTATGCGGCAGCGGGATGCAAGGCACACACCGCAAGCATGGGGTTTTGCCCCGCTGCTTTTCGTCCGCCCCACAACTCCCCGTTGGGGCGGCACTTTACGCATGTGCCCTTACTCTGCCTTATCCGCCGGCGGCTGCCAGCGTACTAGCTCGTTTTTTATTATACAACGCCCCGCACGGCTTGTACAGCCCTGCCGGCAGCATTTTATGGGTACCCGCTTGCAGAGGGGCGGAGAACAAAATTTAAAACTAGCTTTTAAACAGCGCAAAAGGGCACCCCAAATTGCAGCCAAGGGCTGGCGGCAGGCGGGGTTTCGTGCTATTATTTAAGCATGCAAAACGCAAGCAGAAAAGAGGGATTTTTTTGAAATTTGATGAAATGAGTTACCAGCGCCCTGATATTGCCGCGCTGGAAAAGGAATACACCGCACTTGCCACCAAGGTGGGCCAGGCCCAAAACGGGCAGCAGGTGGTGGAAATTTTTGAGGCCTACGGGCAGGCCGCCGACGCTTTAAGCACCGCCGGCACCATTGCGTCTATTCGGCACACGGTAGACACCCGCGATGAATTTTATAACGCCGAAAATGATTATTTTGACGAGCAATCGCCGGTAATTGCCGATAAAGCGCTGGGGCTGTACCGTGCGCTGCTGGCCTCGCCCCACAAGGCGGCGCTGGGCCAAAAATATGGCAACCTGCTGCTAGAAAAACTGGAGATTGCGGTAAAATCTAGCGACGAGCGGCTTATTCCGCTGCAACAGAAAGAAAACGTACTTTCTACCGCTTACCAAAAACTGTACGCTTCAGCGCGTATCCCTTTTAACGGGCAGCAGCTAACGGTGGCGCAACTAACCCCTTTTAAGCAAAATGTAAACCGTGCCGTGCGCAAACAAGCCTACGAGGCTGAAGGCGGTTTTTTTGACACCCACCGTGAAGAGCTGGACGAAATTTACGACAAAATGGTACAAAACCGCACGCAACAGGCAAATTTGCTGGGCTACAAAACCTTTACCCCGCTGGGCGATATCCGCATGGAGCGGGTGGGCTATACCCGTGCCGATATTGAACGCTGCCGCACAGCGGTTGCCACCGGCATTGTGCCGTTTGCCCAAAAACTAAAGGCTATGCAAGCCGCCCGCATTGGCGTGGCAGATTTTAAATTTTACGACGACCCGCTCTCGTTTAAAGACGGCAACCCCACCCCCACCGGCACGCCCGAAGAAATTTTGGCGGCTGGCCAAACCATGTACCGGGGCCTTTCGCCCCAAACCGCCAGCTTTATCGATTTTATGATGGACGGCGGCCTGTTTGATGTACTGGCAAAGCCCGGCAAGGCACCGGGCGGGTATTGCACCTACATCCCCGGTTACAAAAGCCCCTTTATTTTTAGCAACTTTAACGGCACCGCCGGCGATGTTGACGTGCTAACCCACGAAGCCGGCCACGCCTTTGCGGCCTATGTGGCCGCCGAACAAAACCTGCCGGCAGAGCTGCGCAGCCCCGGCCTCGAAAGCTGCGAAATCCATTCCATGAGCATGGAATTTTTAACCGATGCTTACCATCATCTGTTCTTTGGGGCCAATACCCAAAAGTACGAGCTTTCGCACGCCGAAGATACGCTGTTTTTTATGCCCTATGGCTGCCAGGTAGATGAGTTTCAGCAGGAAGTGTACGAGCGCCCGGGCCTAACCCCAGCCCAGCGCAACCAACTTTGGCTAGAGCTAGAGCGCAAATACCGCCCCTGGAACGATTTTGAAGCCCTGCCCTTTTACAGCCGTGGCGCGGGCTGGCAGCGCCAACTGCACATTTACGAGGCCCCTTTTTATTATATCGATTATGTGCTGGCGCAGGCCGTTGCCCTGCAATTTTACCTGGCCCACAAAAAAGACAAAGCCGATGCCTGGCAGCGGTATATGGCACTGGTGCAGCAGGCCGGCACCAAAAGCTACACCGGCCTTGTGCACGCCGCCGGGCTTGCCACCCCGTTTGAAGAAGGCGCCATGCAGCAGGTTGGTGCCGAAATGTTTGATTGGCTGAAAAACCACCCATTGGCTAAATAAATAAGCAAAGTGCCGAAACAAAAAATGTTTCGGCACTTAGTTTTTATAGTGTCTTATACAATATTTATAAGCCCATCGTTTGGCAAAACCGCATCAGGTTATCCATGGTTAGGGCTAGGTCTTTAGGGCTGCGCAGTTTGGCGGCCGCAAAATCTACCGCCACACGGTTAATGCTAAACACAGCGCTTACACCCTCTTGGTACACCTGTTCAATACCATCGCCAATATCGCCCACCACGGCAATTACCGGCACCTGTTTGGGTTTGGCACGGCGGGCAACCCCCACCACAACCTTGCCCCGCAGGCTTTGGGTATCCAGCTTGCCCTCGCCGGTAAAAATCATATCAGCATCCTGCAATAAATCGTCAAACCCAACGGTATCCAGCACGGTTTGTATACCCATTTGCAGGCGGCTGCCCAAAAAAGCAACCATGCCGCCGCCCATGCCACCCGCCGCGCCTGCGCCGGGCAGGTGGGCTATATCGCACCCCAGCTGCTGCTGTATCACATCGGCAGCACTGCGCAGGCCATCGTCCAGCAGGGCAACCATGGCGGGGCTTGCCCCCTTTTGCGGGCCAAAAATGGCCGCCGCACCGGTTTCGCCATATAGCGGGTTATCAATATCGCACATGGTAACAATATCTACGTTTTTTAGGGCGGGGGTAAGCCCGCTCATGTCTATTTGCTTAATTTGCGCCAGGGTGCCACCGGTGGGCACAAAGGCTTGCCCCGCACCGTTTATAAAGCGCACCCCCAAAGCCGCTGCCGCACCGGCGCCAAGGTCGTTAGTAGCGCTGCCGCCAAGGGCCACCACCAGCTTTTTGCAGCCCTGGTTTACAGCATGCAATATTAGCTGCCCCACACCGTAGGTAGTGGTTTTGTCGGGTGTAAGGGTATCGCCCACCAGCGGCAAACCTGCGCAGGCCGCCATCTCAACCACCGCAGTGCCATCGGGCAGCAAAGCATAAAAGCTGTCCATATCCTGCATAAAAGGGCCTTTTACCACAAGGCTTATTTTTTTGCCGCCCACAGCCGCCAAAAAAGCATCCACACTGCCTTCACCGCCATCGGCTACGGGTATTTCTACCACCTGCGCTGTTGGGTAATATTGCAACACATTTTGCCGCATAATGGTACATATCTCGGCAGAACTCATGGTGCCCTTAAACGAATCCGGAATCAGCAAAACTTTTTTCATGGTGGGTTTCCTCCGGGAAGATATTTAAGCATTGGGCGCATAGGTAGTAGCTTTCCCAAATCATCCTTTGTTCAAAATTCACACTGCAAAGGTTTTTCGGGCAAAACGCCCTTAGAAGGACATCGAAAAAAAGAACAAATGTATTGTTGATTTTTTGCAAATAAAATTAATTTTGTGTATCGGGCGTGTTTGACACTGGTTAGCATTAAACACGCCCGACAAGAAAAAGCTACCTTTATTTAAAAATAAGCCATAGAGTAACAACACCAACCATGGAGCACAAACCCTCTATTAACGTAACCATGGTTTGGGTTTTATAGCCTTGTTCGGGGGTTAACTCTCCAAAGTTGGTTACCACCCAGAAGTAGGAGTCGTTTGCGTGCGAAACCGTCATGGCGCCAGCCGCAATAGACATAACCGTAAGGGCTACCAGCACAGGGGTATCTAACCCCATAACACCCATAAGCGGGGCCATAATGCCAGCGGTGGTGGTTAGCGCAACGGTAGAAGACCCCTGCGCGGTTTTTAAAATAGCCGATAGCAGGAACGGGAAGAAAATGCCAATGGCCTGCAATATGGTAACGTTTTGTGTAATGTAACCAACCATGCCGCTTTCGGCAATTACCTTGCCCAAAACGCCGCCGGCTGCGGTAACAAACAAAATGGGGCCGGTTACTTTTAGGGTTTCGTTGGTTACTTCATAAAATTTGCTCATCATCTTGGTGTCTACCATTAAAATAACACCAAACAAAGTTCCCACGGTAAGCGCAATAATGGGGGTGCCTAAAAAGGTAAACAATGTGTAGGCAAAGCCTGTCCATTTTGCCATAGACGCAATGGACCCCACCGCCATTAGCAAAATGGGCACAACAATAGGCGCAAACGAAAGAAAACCGTTCGGGATTTTGCCATAAGCAGCTTTTAATTCTTCGTAGGTTTTTTGCACTTCTTCTTCGTTGGTGGTTTCGTCGGCAGATTTTACCTTTTTGCCAATATACTTGGCATACAAAAACGCACCAATAAGGGCCGGGATAGAAACCAGCGCGCCAAGCCCCATTACCAACAACAGGTTAACCGGCTGGCCTACCCCTTCGTACAAGGTGTTGGCCGCTGCAATGGGCCCCGGTGTTGGCGGAATAAACACGTGCGAAGCATACAGCCCAGCCGAAAGCGCAACTGTCATGGCAACGCTGGAGGTACCCGTGCGCCGCACCATAGCTTTGCGGATAGGGTTAAGAATAACAAAGCCGGAATCGCAGAAAACGGGGATGGAAACAATCCAGCCCATTAGTTCGATGGCTAGAATGGGGTGCTTGGGCCCAACAATTTTTACCACTACATCGGCCAGTTTAAAGGCAGCGCCGGTAACCTCTAGTATGCTACCAATAAGCGCGCCCAAAATAATAACAATACCAATGCTTTTAAATGTGCCCGAAAATCCTTCGCCAATTACATCGGCAATGCCAAGGCGTACGGCACCATCGGCCCCAGTTTGCTTAATAAGCGGGATACCCGCCACAAGCCCCAAAACAAGCGAAATACCCATGATGGAAAGGAAGGGGTGAATTTTGAACTTTGAGATGGCCAGAATCATGACAACGATGGCGATGACAAATACAATAATCAACGGCAAGCCAGACATAGTGAAACCTCCTTTTTTTATGAGGCACATAGAATACAATGCGCCCCTTGTAAAACCACCTGCCAAATTGTTTGCAGGTACCGCTACCCATATTATAGAAAGCGAGGGCGGGGCTTGTCTATGTTACAAAGAACAGAAGGATGCAGTTTTTTTGGTTTGCAAAACCAAACTTGCCATATAAAATGAACAAAATAAGAACAAAATGCCAAAAAAAGCCCCCAAACGGGGGCTGCATACCATGCCGATAGCTACGAGCCCTCTATTTGCGCATAGAACTGAATCGCAAGCACAAACAGGGTGGCGTCTTGCATATTGCGCGGGTTATAGCCCGTAATTTGGTACAGCTTTTTTAGCCGGTATTGCAGGGTGTTTTTGTGTAAAAACAACCGCTCGGCCGCTTGCGAAATAGAGCCGTTGGCATCGAAATATGCCTGCAACAACGGCACCCACAGGCTCAGCTCGTCCTCCGGAATATCACGGAAAATACGGCGAATAAATTCCTTTTTGGTGTGCACACTCACCTCGTCGGAAAATATCTCGAGATTAATATTATTGTATAGGCAAACTGTTTTGGCAATTTTGGGGTTGCAAGCCATTACGGCTTTGGTTGCCTGCTGGTATGCCTCGGGCACCGTGGCGGCGCCTCCATCTATGCCCACCAGCATCTGTATGCCAAATTCCTCTTGTATGCAGCGTTGCAAAGCCTGGGCAGTGGTAAGCAGGCGGGCATCGTTTAAGCCCAAAGCCGGGAACAAACAGATGGCACGCGAGGGGGTTTTGGCAAAAATTTGCCCGGGGGCGGCCGCCATCCAGCGGCGCAGGCGGCGGTTAATTTTATCTATCAGCACCTGCCCCTCGGGGGTATCGGTATAGCGTTTAATATCGGCAATTATGGCAACCATTACCCGGTAGGGCACCGTAATATCCAGCCCCAAGCGCACGCCACGCTGCACAAAGGCGGCGGTTGGAGGCGCATCGTCCAAAATCCATTCATCTAAAAAACGGGTGCGAATACGGTCGTCAATTTTCTTTTGCTGGTTCATCAGGTTTTCCCGCAGCAAAATCTCGGTCATCTTTTTAATAACCTGCCCGTACTTTACCACCTCGTCGTACTCGCCCGTTATGCCAATTACCCCCACAATCTCATCATCCTGCATCACCGGCAGGTTAATGCCCTTGCGCGAGCCCTCAAACTGGGTATCTGCGGTAATAATAAGCTCGCTTAATTTGCCCTTTATTACGGTGGCAGCACCTTCATGAAAGGTATTTAAGCGCCGGGAATCGGTGCTGGCAACAATAATGCCATTTTCATCCATCAGGTTTACATGCTGCTGCAAAATATCGCTAATTTCGGTTACAATTTGCATGGCATTTTGCAAAGAAAGATTGATGGGAAGCCCCCCTAACTAAGGTTACTTTATTGAACTTGACCTTACAGAAAAAGCCAATAAGAAATTTCGTAGCGCAATTTACCTTGCCAAAGGAAACAAATGCGGAGCAGCAGGTTATTTATAGTATATCGGCCAAAGTATTTCCATGATTATGTGGTAAGTGCCAGTAGTCTGCGTTCCCGATATGGCACATATTTCCATGCTAATGGGGAATTTCGCAGCGTAATTTTTACCACCAAAAGGGAAAACTGGGAAGCAGAAATTTTCCGTCTAAACTCAACTGGGAAATTCCCATGGAAGAAAGTAGAACACATCACTCCGTTTTCCTACACCCTCCCTTTCCGCCACCGGGGGCGGATTCCCCGGCGATTTCGGCCATTTATCGCTAAATGGCCACAAAGGAAACGCCCTTGACCTTGATTTACCACTTACCTTTTTAATAAAGTCGCTTTAAAAAACAAATAAGGGTTCAAATATCTTTATCCCACCACATGGCACAACTTTATACTTATTTCTCCGGCGTTTCGGGCGCAAGGGTGTTTAAATCGAACGGGGTGCTTTGGTACACATAATAGTTTAGCCAATTGCTAAACAGCAGGTGGGCATGGCTGCGCCAACGGTATAAAATGGGGGCGTTTGGGTCGTCGTTTTCAAAATAGTTTTTGGGCACGCTGGGGGCAAGCCCCCGGGCAAGGTCTCGGTTATACTCGTTTTTCAAGGTTTCTTTGTCGTACTCCATATGGCCTAAAATATAAATTTCGCGCCCGGCTTTGGTGCTTAGCATGTGCAGGCCTGCCTCTTCGCTTTCGGCCAAAATGCGCAGCCCGGGGTGTTTTTCCACCTCTTGCTTTAGCACCCCGGCGTTGCGGCTGTGGGGGGCATAAAAATGTTCATCAAAGCCACGCACCAGGGGGTTATCGGGCCGGGTAACGCGGTGGCTAAACACCCCACTTAACTTTTGGGGCAACATGGTTTTAGGGATACCGTAATGGTAATAAAGCCCCGCAAGCGCCCCCCAACACAGGTAAATAGTGCTGTATACATTTTGGCGGCTAAAGGCAAACAGGCTTTTTAATTCTTCCCAATAATCCACTTCTTCGTAGGGCAAATGCTCTATGGGGGCACCGGTTACAATCATGCCGTCAAACCGGCTGCGCTGCACTTCATCTAACGTTTTATAAAAAGCGGCCATGTGTGCCGTGCTGGTGTGGGTGGCCGTGTGTGTGCCGGTGCGCAGCAGCGTTAGCTTTACCTGCAGGGGGCTGTTGGCCAGCATGCGGGCCAGCTGGGTTTCGGTTTCTATCTTATCCGGCATCAGGTTTACCACCAAAATTTCCAAGGGCCGAATATCTTGCGATGCGGCACGACTTTGGGGCATAATAAAAATATTTTCGTCTTGCAAAATTTGAACAGCCGGTAAAGCCGGTGGCAAAATAAGCGGCATAAAGGCGCTCCCCTTTCTAAATAAAGCCCAGATTATAAGGCGCTAAAGTGAATAGCGTTTGTATGTGTTTGCTGCACAGCAAAATATGCCTTATGCATGCTAATATTTGTTTTAGTATAGCACCGAAATACAGAAAAAGCCATTTACTTTATACATAATATAAAATTATACGTCTCTTTTACTGTTGGTTATTGGTGCATTGCTGCCCTTGTTAAAAACAAGGGGCTAACTCTCTATTTTTGCAACATTTACCAGCCTTTTTTTGACTGCCCCCGCTCATAAAACCCTTAAAATGGGTAAAATTAAAGCCATTAAAACGTCAAATATGTTAAAAAAAGTGCCAATTTATTCGTAACACGTATATTTAAGTTAATTTTATTGCATTGCGTTGGTTTACCCCTTATAATATGCTTGTAGGGAAGGATAAACAAAATGTTGTGTGTATAAGGAGCGCATTTAACATTACGTTTACATCATGAATGAAGGAGGTTATTTAAAATGACTAGATCGGAGATAATTATTAAGGTGGCACGCCAAACTGGTATTGGCGCCGCACAGGTAGAACTGGTACTGGATAGCATTGTAGACAATATTGTGGACAGCTTGAGGGCCGGAGATAAAGTTACCATTGCAGGTTTTGGCCGTTTTGAAATGCGCGAGCGCAAAACCAAAGCATACACCAACCCCAAAACCAAAGTTTCTAGCCAGCTTGCCCCCACCAGCATACCCGGTTTTAAAGCCAGCGGGCTAATGAAACAGCGGATTGCTAAAAAGAAATAAACTTTAAACAGTTGCCAATTTTTTTGGAGGAGCGGGCCAACAGCCCTCTCCTCCATTTTTAATAAGCCTTGGCTGTAAGTAGCTTTAAAAATAGTAACTGCCCCAAGGGTAAACGCCCCGCCATATTCTAAATTTTACTGGTATGGTTTTAGGGGTGTTTGTGCTATACTGGGCTTAAAGCAAGGCTGCAAAAGGCGTTACCACAAGCCCTAAAAGGGAGGAATTTGCGAATGAAACTGAACTACAAGCGCACGTTTTTGGTGGGGCTGGGGTTTATGGCCATCTGCGCATTTTGGCAGATGTACGACCATCTTATACCACTGATATTAAAGTACTCGTTTGGCATAGAAGACGGTGTTTCGGGCTGGGTAATGGCGGCCGATAACGTGTTGGCATTGTTTATGTTGCCACTGTTTGGCGCTTTAAGCGACCGCACCCACACCCGGCTTGGGCGGCGCATGCCTTTTATTGTTGTGGGCAGCATGGGGGCGGCACTGGCAATGATGCTAATCCCAATTTCCAGCCAAATTCGCAGCCTGCCGCTATTTGTTGTGGGCTTGGGGCTGGCACTGTTTTTTATGGCAACCTACCGCAGCCCGGCCGTGGCCCTAATGCCCGATGTAACCGTAAAGCCGCTGCGCAGCAAGGCCAACGCCGTTATTAACCTAATGGGCTCTGTGGGTGGCATGATGATTTTAGGCCTTACCCCCATACTTTTACCAAAAGTACAAAACAGCCAAGCCGAATATTTGCCCAACTATGTCCCTTTATTTTTGGCTTGTATGGTTATTATGCTGGGTTCTACCGTTATATTGTTGCTGTTTGTAAAAGAGCCAAAATTGGTAGAACAAATGCAGGCCGACGCCAAAGCTTGGGGTATTGCCGATGAACCCGAGCAGGTAAACGAAAAAGGGCAGCTTGTTTCTTTGCCCATGGAAGCACCGGTTAAACGCTCGATGGGCTTTTTGCTGGCCAGTGTAGCCCTGTGGTTTATGGGGTACAACGCTGTAACCACCGCCTTTAGCAAATATTGTGTAGAGCGCTTTGGCCTTGGCGCCGGCGATTCTGCCATGGTATTGATGATTGCCACCGCTGCCGCCACCATTAGCTACATACCGGTGGGCAACCTTGCCACCAAAATTGGCCGCAAAAAATGCATTATGGGCGGCGTTGTGCTGCTGGCCGTTGCCTTTGGGCTGGGCAGCACCTTTAGCACCTTTAGCCCGTTATTATATGTGTTGTTTGTAGCGGCCGGCATTGCTTGGGCCGCCATAAACGTTAACAGCTACCCCATGGTGGTAGAAATGGCGCGTGGCGCCAATGTGGGCAAATTTACTGGGTATTACTACACCGCCTCCATGTCGGCCCAAATTCTCACCCCCATACTGTCGGGGTATCTGCTGCAGTACGCAGGCTACGCCTGGTTGTTCCCCTACGGGGCGCTGTTTGTAGGGCTTGCCTTTGTTACCATGCTAATGGTGCGCCACGGCGACGCAAAGCCCCTGCCACCGGCTAGCAAACTAGAAGCCTTCGACGCAATGGATTAATCGGGAATCCTTCTTTGAATATTCCATTTTATAAAAAACAGCTTTTATACAGCAAAATCCCCTTCACAAATGTGAAGGGGATTTTTTAAGGTTACTTTATTAGGCAGTAACAGGAATTGTTACAATGATGGTTTCGCCAGGTTTGCCATCTTTTTCAATGCCAGCCAGCAGGGCTTTTGCCGCTTCCGATGCATGGGTAGCGCCCGCAACAACTTCTACTTTATCTGCGGTTTGGGCGGCTACAATGCCTACACCCAGTTGCGGAATCCACTCGGTGGGGTGGAACTCCATCGGATAGGTTTCGGGAGTGGTTTGGCTTTTAATGGTACCCTCGGCATTAATCGAATCGAAAACAGCCTCGGTAATTTTACCATCTTTGTAGGTAACGGTCAGTTGGTCGGTCCAGCCATGTCCAGCCTCTGCTGCGTAGTTAGCGTCTACTTTCGCGGTGTAAACGCCATCTTTTTTGCCGCCGCCGCAAGCAACCAGGCTTAGGGCAAGTAGTGCCGAAAAAGCAATTGCAAGAAATTTTTTCATACAAGTAACTCTCCTTATTATCGAACAAATTTATGGTTGTTAAAAATTAAACAACCATAGATATTTTACCATATAGCACAAATAAAATCAATACAATTTTAATAGTTTCTGCTTTTTAAGCAGCTTACTTATAAAAAAAGAACAAGCCCAGGGGCTTGCTCTTTTTAAAAGGTATTTTTTTATAAAATATATTACGCAGCAGGCCGGGTATTGCCGCCTTTGCGCCCCTGCACAACCACCAAGGCGGCGGCACGTTTGGGGGCAGCCGGCACAGTGCGCATTGCCGGGCGGGCAGCACCCCGGCGCTGTTTTTTAACCGGCTGCAACGAAGAAACCACCAAGCGGCCGGTTAACAATATAGCAGCAGGCAGCAACATAAGGCCGCCTATAACCGAAAGATGCCCCGCCAGCACGGCATTGCCCAGCAAAGCAGTTGCTATAAATGCGGCTACAACCGCCATTTTTAAACCAAATTGAGTAACAGGTGTACGCATGTTTGTTTCCTCCTAAAATTGCGGTTGCGCCACAATTAACAACTAATGATTGTAACTGTAGTATAATACAACTTGCAGTTGTTGTCAAGAGAAAAAACAAATTTTAGTTGTACGGGGTTTACAAATACAACTTTTGGTTGTATACTGTGTTTATCAACTCTATTTATAATATGTATGGCACTCTATAAGCAGGAGGGAACACAATGCTGGGAGACTGCATTAAACAACTGCGCAAGCAAAAAAAAGTAACACAGAACGATTTAGCCACCCATATGGGGGTTACCCAGCAGGCCGTTGGCAAGTGGGAAACCGGGCGCTCGCTGCCAGATTCTGAAACGCTGTTGCGTTTGGCACAATACTTTGGCGTTAGCGCCGATGTGCTGCTGGGCACCGAAGACATAGCCCCACCCACCCAGCTGCCCCTATACAACCCTGCCATGCAGGTGCAGGTGCCCATTGTAGGCACCGTGCGTGCCGGGTATGGCGCCCTTGCCTTTGAAGAAGACTATGGAACCGAGCCCGCCACCGTGCGTGACCCTGAAAATTATTTTTACCTTTTGGTAAAAGGAGATTCGATGGAGCCCCGCATACAGGATGGCGATTTAGCCCTTGTACGGCGGCAACCCTCTTTAGATGACGGCGACCTTGGGGTGGTTGTTTATGGCGAGGGCGAGGGCACCCTAAAGCGGTTTTTGCGCCGTGGCAACGCCATTGTGCTGCAACCCTTTAACCCCAGCTACGATGCCGTGGTGATTAAAGGCGAAGAGCTGGAAAACTTGTATGTAGCGGGCAAGGTGGTAGAAACCAAAGCCCGTTGGTAAATTTATACTCAGTTGCTGAATTGTCAATTCAGCAATGCACTATACTTATTGCAAAAAATACAAATAAGGCTTTATTTAAACAAGAGGTATACCGCCACGGGGTGTTCGTTAGCCAATAAAGCCTTATTAAAGTGTGCCCAACATTCAATATAAGCACACAATATAAACGCAAAAAAGCAACCCGCCACACCGGGCGTTTTTTAATTTCCTCTTCTTTTTTTACCAATATCAGCCAAGGAGCAAGCCCATGGACATGATGCAAAAACTAACCATTTTGGCCGACAGCGCCAAATACGACGCCGCTTGCACTTCCTCTGGCGGAGACCGCGCCGGGGGTGTGGGCCTTGGCAGCACGCTGGCACCCGGCTGCTGCCACACCTTCTCGGCCGATGGGCGCTGTGTATCGCTGTTAAAAGTGTTGATGACCAACGACTGTATTTACGATTGCAAATATTGTGTAAACCGCCGCAGCAGCGAGGTACCCCGCACTACCTTTACCCCCGAGGAGCTGGCCGAACTTACCATTCAGTTTTACCGCCGCAACTATATAGAGGGGCTTTTTTTATCTAGCGGGGTGCTGCAAACGCCCGATTATACCATGGAGCGCATGATTGAAGTGCTGGAGTTGTTGCGCTACCGGCACAACTTTTGGGGCTATATCCATGCCAAAACCATTCCGGGTTCTTCGCCAGAGCTGGTGCACCGGTTGGGCCTTTTGGCCGATAGGCTAAGCGTGAACATAGAGCTGCCCAGCGAAGACAGCCTAAAACAGCTGGCCCCCAGCAAAACAAGGCAGGCCATATTAAAGCCCATGGGGCTAATTGCGGGCGGCCTGCAACAAAACAAGCAAGAGCTTGCCCTTTACCGCAACACCCCTAAGTTTGCGGTGGCAGGCCAGGCCACCCAAATGATTATTGGCGCCACCCCCGAAACCGATTTCCACATCATTCGCCTGGCGCAAGGCCTGTACAACCGGTACGAGCTAAAGCGTGTTTTTTACTCGGCCTATATCCCGGTGGTAGAGGATACGCTGCTGCCCTCGGTAGATACCAAGCCCCCCTTATTGCGCGAGCATCGCCTGTACCAAGCCGATTTTTTAATGCGGCAGTACCATTTTAACGCCGATGAAATTTTAAGCGAAGAAACCCCCAACTTTAACCCCTACCTGGACCCTAAATGCAACTGGGCCATTCACAATATGCATCGGTTTCCGGTAGATGTAAACCGTGCAAGCCAGGCAGAGCTGCTGCGTGTACCCGGTGTTGGCCCCAAAAGCGCCCAGCGCATTGTGGCGGCACGCCGCACCGGCCGCCTTGGCATGGCAGAGCTAAAACGCATTGGTGTGGTGTTAAAGCGCGCGCAATATTTTATTATTACAGCAGATAACCCCACCGGGCCAAAAGTGGGGAAAGAAACAACCATTCGTGCGCTGATAGACCCCAAAGTGTACGCGGCCGGGGTAGAGCAATTAAGCCTGTTTGGCCCGCAAGGCCCGGGCGGGTTGGCGCTGCCCCAGGCACAGGACGTAAAAAATGCTACCGAGGCGGCAGAGGAGGCAGTTTTATGCATGGCAAGCAACCTTTAGCCCAGCCTGCCAACGTGGTTTTTTTATACGATGGCAGCTTTGAAGGCTTTTTGTGCTGCGTATACCACACGGTATACAGCCGGCAAATACCCCTTGCCATTTATACACCAGAAAACACCCAGCCCACCCTTTTTGAGGAGCGCAGCATTACAACCGACAGCGCACAAGCCCAAAAAGTGCGGGCTTCCATTCCGGCCAAAATATCCCCCGCTGCGTTAGAGATGGTTGAAACCGTGTTTTTAAGCTGCCTTGCCGAAAAAGAACTGGCTTTGCTAAAATTTTTATTGCTGGGCTACCAGCAGGGCAGCAAAATATTACACATGCTAGGCCACCCCGATGTAGCCCCCGTGCTAAAGGCAGAGCAACATTTACAAGGCGAGCGCCACCTGCTGCTGGGGTTTGTTCGTTTTTCGGATTATGGCGGCGTTTTGGCTGCAACCATTACCCCCAAAAACTTTATTTTGCCCTTTTTAGCCTCGCATTTTACGGCACGCTTTTCGCAAGAGGATTTTTTGATTTACGACAAAACACACAAGGCCGCCCTTATCTACCAAAACGGCCAAACCCGCCTAGCACCGCTCGAAGAAATTGAGTTTCCGGACGTGAGCGAAACCGAAACCGAGTACCGAAAATTGTGGAAGCAATTTTACCACACCATTGCTATCGAGGCCCGTTACAACCCCAAATGCCGCATAACCCACATACCAAAACGCTACTGGCAAAACATGACCGAGTTGGCAGAACTGCTATAAAATCACAAATAAAATCCCCATAGCAAAAGCTGCAAAGCAAGAGATTAAACCCACCTAAGTGGAAATAAAAAACCATCGGCATCACACATTCAATGCCGATGGTTTTGCTATATAATATCTTTTTTTACTGCACAAGCTTGGCTTTTACAGCGGCAATTTCTTTTGCCGTAACACCCGCCTGCAACAAGTAATTTTCAGCGGTTCCATAGGTTTTGGCAAGGTGTTGCAAAGCACGTTCCATGCTTTCGGGCAGGCTGCGAAATACATAATCGGGCATGGGGGGTGCGTTGGGGTTGCGCCGCAGGCTACCAATTTGGTGCACCACCGCTTCCCGCATGTAAATGTCGGTTACGGCATAATCCGCTATCACATCAGCATCTTCTACCCCGGCCAGCTTTAGCAACAGCATAGCGGTAACCCCGGTGCGGTCTTTCCCAGCAGTGCAGTGAAACAGCATGCCACCCGTGGCACCTGCAAATACCGAAAAAATGGCGGCAAAACCCGCTGCGTTATTGTCCAGCAAAGAGATATACAGCCCCGCCATCGAACCGGGTAAATCCCCCTCAAAATGAGACGAATTCATCTGGTCCAGCATCGAAATATGGTGGCAAGTAAAACCTTCGGCACTCTCCAGCATCGAAGGATGAACCACGCGCTCCTGCTCGCTGCGAAGATCGATTGCATTGCTGACACCGTACGCAAGCAGGGTTTCAATATCTTTTGGCTGCATGGTAAACGTGGTGGCCGAGCGCAAAAATTGCCCCCAGCGGGTAACACCGCCCGGGCAGGGGTAACCGCCCAAATCTCGGGTATTGGGGGCGCCTGCCAGCGGCAGGCGGCGGGTAAAGGTTGGGTGCATCATGGTTTTTTCCTTTCTGGTTGCTAAAGCGTATTTCACCGGCAGGGCGGCCCGCACCTTGGGCACATGTGGCACTGGGCACCCGGCTATCTGCTTTATTTTTTTGTTTTTTTACCGCCCCAATTGCCGCCATACCGTGCATAAATAGGTGGGTAAATCGGCCGGCGAAAGGCCGGTTTCGCCGGTTATCTCTACAGCGGCATCGGCGGCGGCAGCGTGCAGCCACACACCGGCGGCCGCCGCAATGTGGGGCGCATGGCCCTGTGCCAAAAGGGCGGCAATAATGCCGGCCAGTACATCGCCGCTGCCACCCTTGGCAAGCCCGGCATTGCCGGCGGTATTGTTTACATATAGCTCGCCACTGGGGGTTGCCACCACCGTAACGTGGCTTTTAAGCACCACCACGCAGTTGTGCCTGCTGGCAAATTGCAAAGCCACCCCGGCCATATCTTGCTGGGCCTCGGCAGGGGGAATACCACACAAGCGGGACATTTCGCCAATATGAGGCGTTACAATTACGGGCTGGCGCGCCGTTGCAAGGGCATGCAGCATAGCACGGCGCACGGTTTCATCCTGCCCGGCGGGCAGGTGCCCCGCCAAAACATTTAAGGCGTCGGCATCCAGCACAAAGGGGCAGGGGCAGGTGTCTAACAAAGCCGCCACAAGCAAGCCGGTTTCGGCGGTGTTGCCAAGGCCGCACCCTGCCAAAAGGGCCGTGGCCGGCGGTGCCAATGCTTCGGGCAGGGCAGCGCTGGCAATGCCACCTTCTGCATTTTGTGCCAGGGGCTGGTAGGTGCAGGCGGGCAGCTGCGCAGCCGCCACGGCACACACCTGCGCCGTAGCCGCAAGCCTAACAATGCCCGCCCCTGCCCGCAAAGCGCCGGCTGCCGCCAGCATAGCGGCACCGGGGTAATGGGCACTGCCTGCCAAAATAGTAAGTGTGCCAAAATTGCCCTTGTGTGCAGTGGTGCTGCGTGGCAAAAGCATCTGCTGCACCCAGGCGGCGTTTAAAGTTGTTTGCATTATTTTGCCCCCTGTATTGACTTTTACTGTACACTTAGTATAGCATAATTTGTAATAGCAAATACAGCTAAGTAAAGGAGAATAATATGGGCTGGTTTGATGGTTTCCCATTTAAATCAAAAGAACAGCGGGAGAAAGAGCGCATAAAATTTCAAACCAAGGTGCTGCCCTTTGGCGAGCCCCAAAAAAAAGCCGCACTGCTGGTTTTAAAGCAATTGGCAGGCACAAAACTGCAAGACGAAGAGTTGCTTTTTGCGTTTTTTTCGGCCAAGGACAAATACATTAGCGGGCTAGAGGACGACGAAGCGCTGGAAGCCGCTGCCGCCGCCATTAAAAAGCACCCCCGTTTAACACCAGCCGATAAACAAAACGTTGTAGCGCTGGTGCACTTAGAGTATGGCATAGAATCTTTAGACAATTACCCCACCCCCCAGCAGGTTTTGCAGGCGGCGGAACAATTAAAATAGCAGGTATTTTTAAAAAGCCCGGTATGCGCCAAGTGCATATCGGCTTTTTTGCGGCCACTTTCTTTGTTAAAAATATAGCATTATTTTTAGTTAAAACGCTGTACAATCTCTTGTTTTGGGCCAATAAGTTTTATGTGTTTGCCGCTATCTTTTGTAATTGTTTTGTTATATAATAAGGCTGTTGGCTTAGTAAGCCAAAGGTAACCGGCCGTTTTTACCGGCCGGCCCGCAATTTGCTTTTTAACAGAATGGAGAATACCCCGCCATGTGGAAACCCGAAAACCGCTTGGAATTTGAGGAAATAATAGAGGATTTACTGGCAGACCCGGCCGTGCAATCGATGCGCGATTTACCGCAGCACAGCAAAAGCTGCAATTGTTTCGAGCATAGCCTGTATGTATCGTACTTAACCTTTTTGGCCTGCCGCCGCCTAAAGCTAGATTATGTTGGCGCTACCCGTGCCGCCCTGCTGCACGATTTTGCCTTGCGCAACTGGGACCACGACGACATGGGCCTTAAACGCCTGTGGAAGCACCCCCACCTTGCGCTGGAAAATGCAGAACAGCGCTATTTGTTAACCGACATGCAAAAGGACATTATTGTAAAACATATGTGGCCCTTAACCCGCCCGCTGCCCCGCCACAAAGAAAGCTTTGTGGTTAGCATGGCCGATAAGCTTTGTGCCTTAATGGAAATGAGCCACCTGTACCGGCTGCTTAAGGTACGCAAAAAACTGGCTCCTGCCAACACCTAAAATTGGATACATAAAGTTAAAAAGAGTGGAGAAAAATCTCTCCACTCTTTTTGTATGCTATTTTTTGCCAGCCTATTTCTTCATTTCTTTTTCGCAAGCTTCAAACAGGCCGTTTAGGTAGGCGGCGCCAAGGGCTCTATCGTACAAGCCATAACCGGGTTTGCCGGTTTCGCCCCAAATCATGCGGCCATGGTCGGGCCGCACATAGCCATCAAAGCCGGTTTCTACCAACGCCTTGGTAATTTCGTACATATCCAGGCTGCCCGCCGAAGATAGATGTGCCACCTCTTCAAACGAGCCGTCCTCGTAGTCTTTTACATTGCGCATATGCATAAAGCCAATGCGGTTCATGCCGCTATATTTGCGCACCATGGTCGGCACATCGTTGCCCAAAGAAGAGCCAAGGCTGCCGGTGCACAGGGTAAGGCTGTTGGCGGGCGAATCTACAATGGCAAGGAAGCGGTCAAGGTCGGTAGCATTCGAAATAATACGCGGCAGGCCAAAAATGGGCATTGGCGGGTCATCGGGGTGAATAGCCATGCGCACATCCTCTTGCTCGGCCACCGGAATAATGGCCTTTAGGAAATAGGTGAGGCTATCCCACAATCCTTCGGTGCCAATTTCGGCATATCCTTCAAACAGGCGTTTCAGCTCTGCTTTTTGATAGCTAGAGTCCCACCCGGGCAGCGAAAGCCCATCGTTAAGCGGGTCCAGGCTTTGCAGCTGGTCCATATACATCACCAAGCTGGTAGAGCCATCATCGGCCGTTTTATCCAGCTGGGTGCGGGTCCAATCGAACACGGGCATAAAGTTGTAGCAAATGCACTTAACGCCAGCCCGTGCCACCCGCCTAATATTCTCTTTGTACACCTCAATGTATTCATCGCGGGTGGGGCGCCCCAGTTTAATATCCTCGTGCACTGGTATGCTTTCCACCACATCAAACACAAGGCCTGCGTCTTCCACCTTCTTTTTTAGGGCATCAATGCTTTCTTGCGGCCAAACCTCGCCCGGTTTTACATCGTACACGGCAGCAACAATGCTGCGCATGCCCGGTATTTGCCGAATATATTCCAGTGGAATAGGGTCTGCGTCGCCGTACCAACGAAATGACATTTTCATAGTTGAATCTCCTTTTTTATTTATTTTTGTTTTTGGGGTATTTTTTGCTATTTTCTGCTTTGGGCAAAATAGCTCTTTTTTATTTAGGTGTAAAACTGTATTACAATGCCAGCGCCTGTTTCCAAATATCCTCGTTTACAGGTATGCCAAGCTCCTGGTTTTCTTTGGTTAGGGCATGTTCTCTTTCGCTGGGGTACAAAATTTCGGTAACATTCTCCGCTTTTTCCGAGCCTTTTACGTCTGCAATAATGCGGGCAATGCTCTCATCTTTTACTTCGTTACCGTCCATATTAATGGCAAAAAATATTTGGCTTAGGCCATATTCATCTTCGGGGGTGGTGTTGTCAATTTCGCTAGAGGTATTGCCCTGCGAAAGCCCGGCGGCAATCATATCCATTACCATGGCAAAGCCAGAACCCTTCCAGTAGCCAATGGGCAGCATGCGGCTGGTTTCTTCAATGGCGGCGGGGTTGGTGGTTAGGTTGCCATCTTTGTCGTACCCGCCGGGCACCGGCAATTCGCGGCCGGCCAGCCGTGCGCCCTCTAGCGCCCCGTACGAAAACTGCGCCATGGCACCATCTACCAATACATAGCTATTTTTATACGGAATGCACATTACCAGTGGGTTGTTGCCAATGCGGCAATCTTTAGCGCCCCAGGCAGGCATGTTGGGTTGGGTGTTAGTCCAGCAAATGCCCACACAGCCTTCGTTAGCGGCCTGTATGCCAAAGGCACCGCCACGCTGCCAGTGGTTGGTGTTGCGCAGCGCCACACAGCCAATGCCATTTTGCTTGGCAAGCTCAATGGCACGTGCCATACATTGCTCGGCATTGGTGTTGCCCATGCCGCCGTTGCCGTCCCAAATTTCGAAGGCACCTGCGCTTTGCACACAGCTTGGCAAGTTGTTTGGCTTTACAACACCTTTTTTAATCATGTTAATAAGCCGTGGAAAGCGGTTTAGCCCATGCGAGTAAATACCGTTTAGGCTGTTTTGGGTTAGGTTTTTGGCGCAGCGGTCGGCAATATCGGCATTAACACCATATTTTACCAAGCGCTCACGCAGTTCTTTTTCCATTTCTTGTTGTTGCACACGCATCTCTTTTTCCTCCTTATTAGTTACAGCTATTGGGTTTGTTTAAATTTTTTCGTCTTTTGCGGCCATGGCCAATTGTGCCCTGCCCGCCTTTGGTGTTCAAAATTAGCTATACAATTAGTAATTTATCTTGTCTTTTATACAAAACTTCCGGATATTCCCCTGTTTTAAAGCCATACCAACAGCGGCGGCAGGGGGTTTGGCCAGGTATTCATTCTGCGGTTTTTACTATTATTAGCTTGGCAGAACATAAGCAAACAGTATTTTAATCTTCAATATATACAAAAAGTTAAACCGGTACTTTAATTACAATTTTTTTAACCGCTGCGGGGCGGCCCACCACAAGGCGAGGCTTGTGGGCATCTTCGGGCGCTACCACTACAAACTCTCCCTCTTTTAGCAACAGCACACCAAACAATTCTGGTTCTTGGTAAAACTCAATGTCGTTTTCGGGGTTATAGGCAACGGCTGTTTGCAATCCTTCGCGCGCCGCCAGGCCAAAATACTCCTGCCCGCTAACCATATACTGGATATCGAAATGCTTATCGTGGGTTTCGAACTTGCCCTCGGCGGGGTCGATGGTGGTATACTCTTGCACCTGCACCTTTACCCCCTGCTCCAGTTCAATTACACCAACCGGTAGGCTGGCAAGGTTGGCTTGGCGCAAAAAGGCATACCCAATTTTAAATTTTTCTTCTAAATAATTATATTTTTCGGCTATTTTAATATTGCTTGCAAACATCTAAACAACTCCTTATTTTTTAGCCGTGTGGCTAATTTTTTCACTGTGTTAATGCAAATATTTTTTAGGCTTATAGCCAACAACACTAACAGCCGTTATGTGCTGCCTCGCTCTATTAGCTCGCAGCCAATATGCTGCACCTTGGGCGGGTGGTTGCCCTCTATGGCGGCCACCAGTGTTTCTGCCGCCAGTTTGCCGGTGGGGTAAGCCTTGTTGTCTATCGAGGTTATGGTGGGGCGGCATATCCGCGCATAATCGGAGTTATTGGTGCCCACCACCGCCACCTGCCCGGGTACCGCTATACCGGCATCGCACAGGGCATGTATGCCCCCGGCAGCAATTAAATCGGTGGTATATAAAATGGCATCGGTTTTTGGGTTCTCTTGCATCACTTTTTGGGTAATAGCGCTGCCGCTTTTTATGCTAAAAGGGCATTGTATTTCGGCGCAATATTTTTGCAGGCCGTTTTGCTGCATACCCAGGCGGTAACCCGCACGCTTTTCTTCTTCGCTGGCTGTGCCGCCACTATATATGAGCGCAATGTTTTTGCGGCTTTTTTGCTGGGCCAAAAAATCTACCGCTGCGGTAAAGGCTTCCCGTTCATCGCTTAAAATGCCGTAAAAATTCTCTGCCGGCAGGGTGGCATTCATCAGCACGCAGGGGATATCCCCCGTCTTTTCCAGCAATGCCGTTCGGCAGGGCTCGCCCGCAAAAACACTACCGGTAAACACAATACCATCTACCTGGCGGCTCACCATCATGTCCAAATACAGGCCCAGGTCTTCGGTTCGGCCCGAAAGGCTGTACACAATGCAGCTATACCCCTTCATGCCAAGCCAGCGCTCGGCTTGGTATACCAGCGCGGCATGGTGCACATCGCGGATATCCACCGCCACAATGCCCACCGTGCGGCTTAGCTTGCTGGCAAGCCCCCGCGCCAGTTGGCTGGGCGCATAGCCAGATTCATCCAGCACAGCTTGTATTTTTGCCCGTGTTTTTTCGGTTACGCCCTCTTTGCCGTTCATCACGCGCGAAACGGTGGTGATAGAAACCCCGGCAAGCTTGGCTATATCGTAAATGGTTAGCGGCATATTAATATCTCTTTCTGTAATCTTGCAAAATTTCGTCTATTACGCGGGCCACATTGGCGGCGCTTTGCGCATCTGCCGGGGCTTTGCCGCGCCCGGTCATCTCGTTTACCAGCAGCTGAATATACGGCTGGGCCACATGCTCCGGCTCGGGGAAATCCAGCACTTCAGCCTTCCCATCTACCACAACCTCTACCGGGGCGTAAAACAGCCCTGTGGTGCGGATATGCCCCTTTTCGCCCACAATCAGCATTTCCTCATGGTTAAAACTAGCTGCATAGCACCACATGCCATTGCCCATAACGCCACTTTTGCAACGGAATATTGCGCTTACCGTGTCCTCTACCTCGTACAGCCCGGCATAGTTTTCTGCCTGGCCATGTACACTGGTTATCTCACCAAAAAAGTACTCTACAATATCCAGCACATGGGTTGCCATATCCATAAACTTACCGCCACCAGTTGCTTGTGGCTGCAACCGCCAAGGCAGATTGTTTTTATCCAGGTCTGCGGCTTCGGGGCACATAAATTGGCTAAGCTGCACAAACCGAATATTTCCCAGCACACCGCTATCAACCAGCTCTTTTATCCGGATATATTTTTCTAGCCCACGGCGATAATACGCAACGTACACCGGTATACCGGTTTGTTTCGAAAGTTCTAAAATCTCCTGGCAATCCTGGTAGTTGTTCGCCATTGGTTTTTCTATGTAGGGTATTTTGCCTGCCCGCATGCATTGTAGGGCATATTGTTTGTGGAACTTGGGCGGTGTGGCCAAATACACCGCATTAATAAGGGGGTCGGCCAGCATTTCTTCTACGGTTTGGTACACCACCGGCACCTTGTGGCGGCGGGCAAAATCTTGTGCGCGGGCGGCAGTTGTGCTGTACACCCCCCGCAGGGTGGAATATTGCGATTTATACAGCCCCGGTGCGCTCTTTTTTTCGGCTACTGCACCGCAGCCTATCATACCCCAGCATACTGTTTCCACAATAAACCTCCGCAGCTATAATTAACATTCATTTCACCGTTATAAATTCACTATTTAGGCTTTGGGCAAAGCATCTTTTTAGTTCTATGAAAGCGCTTTCGAAAGCGCTTTCATTTACAATAGCAAAAAAAACTTTACTTTGCAATATACAAACTGCCTATAAATATATTTTGTTTTTAGGCATTGTGCCAAATGCCTTTTTACCATGTTAATTTTAAGCGTAATATCGCTTATACGTACCCATTACAGCAAAACCCCCAGTTGCCAAACTTGGCAACTGGGGGTTTTGCTTATGGTTATTATCCTTACAAAGGATTGTGTTTAAGGCATGCCATTAACCGTTTTACCTTTATTGTTTGTACGGTAACCGGTTAGAAGCTGAAGCCCTTGTACAGCGCATAAAATAAAAATGGGCAGATAGTTTACAAGGTAACGAGAGCGTGTTTCCCACAAAAGCAAAAACACGATAAGGCCAAACAAGCCCACGCCCAAAAAGGCAAGATTGCTACCTTTGCGCCGGGCTGCTAACGCCGAGCCAATAGTGGCAAACCCCAGCATAGCGGCATGTGGCAAAATGCTGTAGTAGGCAAGGTATTTATAATGTGGCCCACTGGCCACCACAAAGTTATGAAAAAACCCTGGCTGGATAGGTTGCTGGTCTAACTTTATGGGGGCATTGTACATACCATCGCCAAAGGTAAAGCCCAGTTTTTGAAACCAATGTGCCACTAAACCCCGCGGGCCAAACTCTTTAAGGCGCTTGCCAATTTCTTGGGCCGCAAAAATTTTGCGCGCTGGTAAGTTCGGCTGCTGCAGCATCAGCTGATAATCGGCGTCATTATATCCACCACACCCCTTCAAACCCATCATAATCCAATGGGTGTAGGGAATGCCCCCAGAAGCATTGTACCGGGGGAAAACAGGCAGCAAGAACAGCAGCAGCTGGCTGGCACCAATTGTGCCAAAAACTACCAGTGCGCCACACCCTAGCATAAGCCACCGCCATTTGCCTTTAAGCCCAATCATAACATCTAGCATTACGGCAAGCCATAAAATAAGCACCGTTATTTTTAGGCTGCTGCCCAGCGCCGCCACAAAAGACAATAAAATAAAACCCCCAGTAGCCTTTTTATAAAGGCCCGCTTGGTATTTTTGGCGGGCAATTAGCCATAGGTAGGCAACCGCTATCGGGAAAGGCAGCGTCAGTGTATCGGTGTAAAAAATAGGCACATACAGCACAAAAGGCACAAACGAAAAACCCAAAAGCAGGCTAAACAACCCCGCCCGTTTGCCAAATAGCCGCCGGGCACATAGCCACAGCAAAAGCAAGGCAAGGTCGATAGCCAAAATGTTTAATACCATGCTGGGCAGCAAAAAGTTAGTGACGCCGAATCGTTTTAGCAAAGAGAAAAAAGCGCACCACATTACATATAAAGATTTATTGTTTGCATACAGCAAAAAATAATCTCCTGGTAATGTGCCCCGAAGCACAAACGCTTCTGCTTGGCTATATACCTGGCCAAAATCCCAGTTAACGCCGGGCAATACACGCAGTTGCCACCCTAAAAAAAGTTGCACCGCAATAAACAAAATAAAAAGCACAACCATCACTAAAGCTTCGGCTGTTACCCATTTTTGTGGCACTTTTTGCACAAGCAGCCAACCACCCAAAGCAAAACCAACGCCAACCACTGCGCATAACACTGCTTTAAGGGGCGAATAAGCATAGATAGCATTGTTGTTTAACAGCGCCGCAATTATAACAACTACCAGCAAAACGGCAAAAAACGCTTGAAAAACCCGATATATTTTAGGGGAGCTTGCAAGAGAATGGTTGTTCATTTGTCGTACTCCTTGGGTAAAATATACAGCTTCTTTTTTATCATACTCATCCTGCCGGCTCTCTGTCCCGCATCATTCTAAAAAATATTTGCCAAACCAGGTTTAAATGCCGCTTATTGCCGGGCGGTAAGGCCGCCATCTACGCCCAATATTTGGCCGGTAACAAAGGCGGCGGCATCGCTGGCAAGGTATAGGGCTGCGGCGGCAATATCCTCTTTTTTACCAATGCGCCCCAGGGGGATGCGCTCTAGCAGGGTGCGGTAAAAGGTAAGGTCATCTAGCTGGGCTGCATTAATAGCCGTGCGCACAAAGGTGGGGGCAATGGCGTTGCAGGTTATGTTATACTTTGCCCACTCGCAGGCAATTTGCTTGGTGTACATATTAATGGCGCCCTTGCTGGTGCAGTAGGCCAAATAATCTTGTGCGGCACCCAGCTGCCCTTTTACCGAGGATAAATTGATAATGCGCCCATACTGCCGGGTTATCATGCCTTTGCCCACCGCTTTGGTAAGCAGGTGGGTGCCTTTCACATTAACATCCATCACTGCGTCAAAGCTTTCTGGGTCATAGTCTTCGGCCTTTTTTAAAATATTAATGCCGGCCGCATTCACCAAAATATCTATTTTGCCCAGCTTTTGTTCCAGTTCTTCTACCATTTTTTCTACCGGTGCCTGCTGCACAAGGTTAACCGGGTAGCCAAAAAAGCTGTGCGGGTAAGCTTCGGCAAGGTCCTGTAAATCGGTTGCTTTTTCGGGGTGGCGGCTAGCCGCTACCACCACTGCGCCACTTTGCAAAAAACCTTCGGCTATGGCGCTGCCAAGCCCGCCGCTGCCACCGGCTATTAACGCCACCTTGCCTTTTAGGCTAAACAGCTGCTGTATATTTTCCATGCATGTGGCCTCCCTTTATATCTTCCATGTTGTATTCAATGTATTCTATTTTTTAAGGCAAAGTCAAGCGCTCATTTTCAATTGGGGTCATTCTGAGGGCATTTTTCATTCTAAGAATCTGTGTTGCGTGAATATCCAGCAAAAGATTCTTCCCTTCGTTCAGAATGACAAGTGCTTATACACAGTAACTATGTTTACGAAAGAAAATTGATTTGCACAATTTTAAGTGAACCATAACATCCAAAATGCCATTCCCCTCCTTTGGAGGGGAATGGCACAAAAATCTATTCCTTATCAATCCGTATTCGCCCACTGCCTACTGCACCTTTAGCCCACGGCGGGTAAAAAAGCCTTTGGCCCACTCGGTTTGTTCTCTGGTGGTGGCGGGCACGTCTTTTAGCTCGTAAGTGCGGGCCATTTCGTCCCACTTTGGCTCGCCCAATTTATGAAAAGGCAGCAGTTCCACCCGCTCTACACAGCTAAATTGGGTTAAAAATTCGGCAAGGCCATCCAGCTCTTTTTCGTCTAGTGTATAGCCCTCTAGCAAAACATGGCGTACCCAAACCGGCTTTTTCACCTCTTCGCAATAGTCCAGCGTGGCAATAGCCAGCTCGTTGGTTTGGCCGGTTAAGCGCTCGGCTATTTGGGGGCTAAACGCCTTTATATCCAGCAAAATCAAATCGGCGGCATCCAGGGCGGGCGCCACATCGTCTGGGTCTTGGCAGCCGGCGGTATCTATGGCGGTGTGTATGCCTTCTTCTCGCAGCAGGCGGGCCGTTGCCTCTACAAATTTGGGCTGCATCAGCGGCTCGCCGCCAGAAAAAGTAACCCCGCCATTTTTAATAAATTGGCGGTACCGCATAATTTCATCCACCGCCTGCCCGGCTGTCCAAATTTGGCCGCCTTTGCCGGTGGTGGCGTCGGGGTTGTGGCAATACAAGCAGCGCAGCGGGCAGCCCTGCAAAAACAGCACAAACCGAATACCCGGCCCGTCAACGGTTCCAAAAGTTTCGGTTGCATGTATGGTGCCGGTTATGCTGCGCAGTTGCTCTCTTTCTTGTGGGGTCATCGGCAGCACTCTCCTTTTTAACTCAATTTAATGAAATTCTGGTTCTAGTGCTGCCTTTGCTGTTAAGTGACAGCACCTAGGCGAAAAGAATTCGAACACGTATATATTCCTATAAAGCAGCATGCTCAAATTTTATGGCTAACAAGTAAGGTCAAGGGCGTTTCCTTAGTGGCCATTGAATGACCAATGGCCGAAGTCACCGGGGTTACGCCCCCGGACGACGAAACTGGAGGGTGTATTCAAGTGCAGTAATATGTTCTACTATCTTCCATGGGAATTCACCAGCTAAGTTGTAGATGAAACTTTCTGCTCTCCAGTTCTTTCCTTAGGTGGTAGAAATTACGCTGCGAAATTCCCCATTGCCATAGAAATATAGGCCATATCGGGTAAGTTAACTACTAGTCCTTGTCTTACAGCCATAGAAATACTTTGGCCTATGCGATAAATAACCTACTGCTCCGCATTTGTTTCCTCTGGTGCAGCAAATTACGCTGCGAAATTTCTCATTGGCTTGGCTGCATAAAATCAAGTTCAAGGCTGGGCGCCAATGCCTAGAGTGTGTTTTGAAACCGGAGAAATGACCAAAGCCGAGTGAGTTTGTGGTTCATCTAGGCGCTTTTTTGAAAGAATAATTGCTTTATTGTAAGAAAAAGCAACGAAGAGGAGCCGCAAAGGCACCGGGTTTGGCGTTTTGGAGGTTTTAAAACATACTTTAACCATTGTACCAAAAAACCGCTTTGCAAACAGCCCTGCCCGCAAATTGCAGGCAAGCCGCCTGCAAAGCAGCTAGTTTTTATCGCGCCAAGGGGCTACAAACTTAAATAAATGTGTGGAAGGTACGGTTAATTACATCGATTTGTTGCTCTTTGGTAAGTTTGATAAAGTTAACCGCATAGCCCGATACCCGAATGGTAAGCTGCGGGTATTTTTCGGGGTGTTCCATGGCATCCTGCAGCACTTCACGCTCTATTACGTTCACGTTTACGTGGTGGCCTTGCTCGCCAAAGTAGCCGTCCATTAGGCCCACAAGGTTGGTAATGCGTTGATCGTCGGTTTTGCCAAGGGCGTTCGGCACAATCGAGAAAGTGTACGAAATACCATCTTCGCTATAATCGAACGGGAGCGACGCCACCGAAGCAAGCGAAGCTACCGGGCCGTGGGTATCGCGGCCATGCATGGGGTTGGCACCCGGGGCAAACGGCTCGCCTTTTTTTCGGCCATCGGGGGTACTGCCGGTTTTTTTGCCGTACACCACGTTGCTGGTAATGGTTAAAACGCTCATGGTTTGTTTGGCGTGCCGGTAGGTGTGCTGGCGGCGCAGGCGGGTCATAAATTTGCGCACAACGTCCTGGGCAATTTCATCCACGCGGGGGTCGTTGTTGCCAAAGGCAGGGTACTCACCCTCAATTTCAAAATCTATCGCCAGGCCTTGCTCGTTACGTATGGGTTTTACCTTGGCATATTTTATGGCCGAAAGGCTATCGGCAACTACCGAAAGCCCGGCAATACCACAGGCCATGGTACGCAAAATATCTTCATCGTGCAGGGCCATCTGCAATTTTTCGTAGCAGTATTTATCGTGCATAAAATGGATGATGTTGAGCGTATTTACATACAGGTTGCTCAACCATTCGCAAATGGCGCCAAAGCGCTCGCGCACTTCGGTGTAATCCAGCACTTCGCTGGTAATGGGCTGGTAGGCCGGGGCCACCTGCTCGCCGCTAATTTCATCTTTACCACCGTTAATGGCATATAGCAGGGCTTTGGCAAGGTTGGCACGGGCACCAAAAAACTGCATTTGCTTGCCAATGCGCATGGGCGAAACACAGCAGGCAATGCCGTAGTCGTCGCCATATTTTTCCGACATAATATCATCGTTTTCGTACTGAATCGACGAAGTTTCGCAGGAAAGACGTGCGCAGTATTTTTTAAAGTTTTCGGGCAGGCGGGTGCTCCACAGCACGGTCATGTTTGGCTCTGGCGCGGGGCCAAGGTTGGTTAACGAGTGCAAAAACCGATAGCTGGATTTGGTTACCATGTGGCGGCCATCGGCGCACATGCCCGCCAAAGATTCGGTCGTCCAGGTGGGGTCGCCCGAGAATAGCTCGTCGTAAGACGGGGTGCGCAAAAACCGAACCAGACGCAGTTTTAAAATAAACTGGTCAAACAATTCTTGAATTTCTTCCTCGGTGTATTTGCCATTTTTCAGGTCTGCTTCGGCATAAATATCCAAAAAGGTAGATACACGCCCAAGGCTCATGGCAGCGCCGTTTTGGTCTTTAATAGCGCCAAGGTAGCCAAAATAAGTCCACTGAATGGCCTCTTTAACATCGGTTGCCGGGCCAGAAATATCACAGCCATAGCGCATAGCCATATCTTTTAAATCTTGCAAAGCCCGAATTTGCTCCGACAATTCTTCGCGGTTGCGAATAACCGATTCATCCAGCTCTGCAAATACATATTCTTTTTTGGCTTCTTTCTTTTTCTCAATTAAAAAATCTACACCATACAGGGCCACCCGGCGGTAATCGCCAATAATGCGGCCACGGCCATAGGCATCGGGCAGGCCGGTAATAATGCCGCTGCGGCGGGCATTTCTTATTTCGTCGGTGTAGGCATCAAACACGCCATCGTTGTGGGTTTTGCGGTATTTAAACACATTTTCCACTTCGGGGTCCATTTCGCGGCCATACGCTTTTAACGAGCTTTCTACCACGCGGATACCACCAAATGGCATAATAGCACGCTTTAGGGGCGCATCGGTTTGCAGGCCCACAATCAGCTCAAGGTCCTTATTAATATAGCCGGCACCATGGGCATTTACGGTAGAAATTGTTTTGGTGTCAATATCCAGCACACCGCCAGCGGCATGCTCTTGCTGCAACAGTTCTTTGGTTTCGTCCCACAATTTTTGGGTGCGGGCCGATGGCGGGCTTAAAAATGCCTCATCACCATCGTACGGGGTATAGTTGCGTACAATAAAATCTCGCACGTTAATGTCCGAATTCCAGCTGCCTTCCTTAAACATAACGCTTCCTCCTTCTATATCGGTTAAACTTATTATACACCATTTTAGTATACTTTGCACGTTGTAAATACAACATATAAAAAATTATTTTAACTGCTTACCAACGTGCAAAAAAAGCTGTTTTAAAAGGTTTTTTGGCAAACTGCCAAACCTTGCCAATCTATTGTAGTAAAACCCCTCCATTTCGTCAATAGTACAATCCAATTGTTTGCAAATTTATAACGATAATACGATTATAAAAATTGTAAAAGGGCTTTCACCGCAATGTTGTAAATACAACAAAATGGCTTAAATTTGTATGATTGTACACTTTTTTGCTTGTGCAGATAAATTTTAGCCTGCCACCACCTTTTTGGCCGGCTTTTTTGGTATACTATAACTAGAGAATGAAACGATAAAAAGGCAGTCTTATCTCTTTTATTAAAGGAGCAAACCCGTGGCTGAAACCATTACCAAACCCAACCCGCAAATAGAAAAAATTGCCACGCAGTGGGTGCAATATCTTGCTGGCAATGCCAACACCACCGTGCCCCCTGCGTATTTGGCCCGTGTTAACCACAAGGCCCAGGCCGCATACACCACCCTGCATAAAACCAGCCCCCGCACCTGCCTGTGGGCAGATTTGGATATGGCCTATATAGAGGGCATTGGGCAAGAAGCCAAAATGCACACCGGCAACATGGCAACTGCATTTTACCGCCTGCGCAACATTGCCCTTGGCTGGGCCACCAAAGGCGCTGTGTATTACCAAAACCCACAGGTGTTGCAGCAGCTGCTAAGTGGGCTTGCCTTTATGCACCAGCACCACTACAACCAAAGCGAAGAAAGTACCCCGTTTTTTGGCAATTGGTGGAGCTGGGAAATTGGTATCCCCATTGCTTTTTTAAGCAGCGTGCTGCTGCTGCGCCCCCACATACCGCCCGCACAAATACAGGCCTATGCCGCCGCAGTTAACCGGTTTTCTTCGGTGTGCAATCAGCCTTCGGGCTACCCCGGCAGCCCCGAAATGACCGGTGCCAATTTGGTAGATAAAAGCGTAGCCACCACCCTTTGCGCTATATTGCTGCAAGATGAAACCAAGCTAAACCACGTAAAAACCGCCCTAAAAACCACCCTGCAATATGTGCACACCGGCGATGGTTTTTATGCCGATGGCTCATATATCCAGCACCAGGCGCTGGCTTACATTGGTGGATATGGCAAAGACCTTTTTGAGAAATTTAGCCTTTATTTTACGGTTTTAAACGGCACCCCTTGGCAGTTAACCTACCCAGACCATGCCGAAACCCTGTTATTTGATTTTATTGAAAGCGGGGTGCAGCCTTTTTTTGCTGGCCCATTGTTTATGGATATGGTGAGCGGCCGGGATATTGCCCGCAAAAAAAGCACCGACAAAAGGCGTGGTGCCAAAAAGCTAGCGGCCTTGCTGCCCTTGGCAAACAGCATGCCTGCTGGGCAAGCTGCCGGGTTTATCGCCTTTGCCCAGCCCAAAATAGCGGCAGACCCCGATTATTTTTTGCAAAATTGCACCAATATGGCGGCCGCCCTGGCAGGGGCCACGCTGTTGCAAAACCATACACCACAACCCCCTGCACCGGCCAACCACGCCCATATTTTTGCCGGCATGGATAAAGCCGTTTACCACACCCCTGCCTATTCGTTTGGGGTGTCTATGCATTCTAGCCGCACCTATGGTTACGAAGTAATTAACGAGGAGGGCAAACAGTGCTGGCATGTGGCCGATGGCATGACCGCTTTATACCTGCCCGAAGATAACCAATATGCCAACGGCTACTGGGCTACGGTAAACCCGTTGCAGCTACCCGGCACCACCACCCAGCAACTGCCGCCGCCCAAATATGCGGGCGAGCGCCAGTTTGGGCACCGCGCCTGGGTGGGCGGTGCCAGCCTTGGCAACCTTGCCGGCGCAGCCATGCAGTTGCAGGCATGGGGCCCCACCGGCCAGCCAAATGGCACCCGGGCCACCAAAAGCTGGTTTATGCTAGGGGCCGATATTGTAGCCCTTGGCAGTGGCATTACCTGCCAAACCCCCGGCGTTATACAAACCACCCTAGAAAACCGCCGCCAACCCGCAAATTTTACCAGCCTGCTACTGGCCAATGGCCAGCCGGTTTTTGCCCCCGAAGGCAACAACCAAACAACCACCATCCACGCCAGCTGGCTGCACCTAAGCGGCCAAACGGCAGATAGTGGCATTGGCTATGTGCTGCCCCAAAGCACCATGGTGCATGCCCAGCGCCAAACCCGGCAGGGCAACTGGTTTAACCAAGGCAACAACCATGGCGAAGAAACCGGCCGGTTTGTTTCGCTGGCCATACACCATGGTGAGTACCCCAAAAACGCCGGTTATTGCTACACCCTTTTGCCCACGGCAACCGCTGCGCAAACCCAAGCTTATGCGGCGCAAAACCCCGTGCAAATCATCCAAAATTCTGAGCAAATACACGCCATTGCCAAACCGGCCGAAGGAATAACCGCCGCACACTTTTTTGCCGCCGATGGCGGGCAGGCGGGCATTATTACCACAAACGCACCCGCCGCCGTGTTGGTGCAGCAAACCGGCAACCAACTGCGCGTTGCCATTGCAAACCCCACCCAGCTACAAACCGTCCCGCTTACCTTGCAAATTGCGCTGCCCGCCAAAAAGTTGCTACATTGCCACAACGCCATAACTGTAACCCAAACCAGCCCGTACATTATGCTGCAAATAAACCCCGGGGGCCTTGCCGGGCAAAGTGTTACTGCTGCTTTCACGCTCGCCCTATAGGCCACTCATCACCCATAGTTTCAATTGCCTTTTGCAATAATTAAGTCAACATCTATCTTTGCAACACAAAGGGGCTGTCGCAAGCTCTTGAACACAAGAAAATCGCTGGAGAAAACGAGCCTCTCCAGCGATTTGTTTTTTGCTTGGGTGCGGGGGGATACTGTGCAAAAACTTTTTTTGTTTTCGCTTTTACTCCG
>JAJDJP010000088.1 GCA_030267215.1 Ruminococcaceae bacterium OttesenSCG-928-A16 | reverse complement strand
TTGGAAACAAACGAAATTGCCTATGTTGTGCAGCACCTTAATGGTTCATCTTGCACGGCGCTTGAAGATTATTCGTACCATTTGCCAGTAAGCGTGGTGGACGATACAAAAAGTGTCCATGAGTACGATATTATGAAATTAAACACGGTGGAAATTGAGGAACACCCAAGGTACTTGGTGTATGAACAAGATGGCAGGCCGGTATATTCCACCTACTTGACGATTAGTGAGATTACTGATGAACTGGATTTTCCGGGTTCGGAAGTATTCTATAGCCAACCGGTTAGCTTTGATTTCCCGGTTGATACCAGTATCAAGGTAAAGGTTTTGAAAAACCGGGAAGCATTGAAAAAAGTGCGCGGGCAAAAAGCGCGGCTGGGTGATATGGATAAACACGCCGCGCAAACTGGCAATAACGTGGATGGCGATGTGGATATAGCCATGGATGATATAGATGTGCTGGAAACTACGGTGAAGGTTAACCGTGAGTCAATGTACATTGTAAGCTATGTTGTCCGCGTAGCCGCCTTTGATAGAAAAGAATTGACCCGGCGCGTGAATGCGGTTACAGACTTTTACAGCGGCTATAGCATTAATGTTGTGCGACCCAGCGGCGATATGATGGTTTTGCACGATGAATTTATGCCATCGGCACGGTTGAAAAAACCAAATTGTTCAGTATTTCCGCAATAACTTTTTAGCTTGCCTTGGCCTTGGCGCTGGCACGCTGATGGGGCATAAATCGGGCATTCCTTTAGCACATACTACCTATTCACAAACGGCGTTCTGCTTCCGTCCTTGGTTTGGTGCGCAGGGTGGTGCTGGAACAGTTACCAACTCGCTTTCTTGTGCCTTTATGGGTGCCATGGGTGGCGGTAAGAGCATGAATAGCAACTCGCTGCTACTTTGGGCGGTGTTGTTCGGCGCGCGGGCGGTTATCATTGACCCCAAGGCCGAGCGCGGCCATTGGAAAGAAGCGTTCCCCCAGCTTGCCAGCGAGATAAATATTACCCGGCTGACAAAGGATGAAGTGAACCGGGGCATTCTTGACCCTTATTTGATTTTCGATAAGAAGGAAGAAGCCGAGGAAATTTGCCTTGAAATTCTAACCTTCTTGCTGGGGGTTACTATTCAAGACGGCGTGAAGTACCCCACTTTGTCAAGGGCGCTAAAGCGTGTTTCCGCGCGGCCAGTGTGTGGTTTGCTGATGGTAATTGACGAACTGCGGGCAGAGAGTACGGAAGTATCGCTTGCCATGGCTGAACATCTTGAAAGTTTCGCCAGTTTGGGTTTGTCGGGGCTACTACTATCGGATGGTGTCAAACGCAACACGGTGGATTTGGAAAAGCGTTTGAATATCATACAGGTAGACGATTTGATGTTGCCCGACAAAGACAAAAAGCGCGAAGAATATTCGGCCAAGGAAATATTGTCGGTGGCCGTGATGATGGTGGTTAGCACCTTCAACCTCAAGTTCATTCGTACCTTCCCCGATGATTACAAAATAGTAAACATTGATGAAGCGTGGAGCGTGCTGAATGTAGCACAAGGGGCAGAACTTACCAACCGCCTAAACCGCGAAGGCCGCGCCATGAATGCGGGTATTTGGTATTCGGTACAGAATGCAAGCGACCTGCAAGATGGTAAACTGAAAAACAGTTTGGGCATGGTGTTTATCCACCGTATGACCGATACTTCGGAAATACAATCAGCCTTAGAATTGCTGGGTGTAAACAAGGATAACAAAGCGAATATTGAGGTGGTGCAGAACTTGAACAACGGGGAATGCGTTATGCGTGATTTGTATGGCAGGGTGAACAAGGTCAAATTTGATGTTATTTTGCCGCAAATGTTCCATGCGTTTGATACGCGCCCTGTGAGTAAGAATGAACAGGGGGGATAAAACTTGTGTGCAAGATTATTACAGTTTCTCAAATGGTTCAGTAACCATTTGTTAGAAAGTGTTATGCAACACCGCATATTTTCTTTTAAAAATATGCGCCACATTCAGATAAATCCGTTACCGGGAAGTCATAATCTGCAATCACATAGTCCTCTGGTGCCAGTTCTGTACCAAACGCATTATTCACTTCTTGCATACTCACCGGCAAAGAAAACCATTTGCCTTGATAATGCACTGGGTTGTCATAATAGGGCTGCAAGTGGATAATATATATTTGCATTTCCATACTGGGCAATCTTCCTTTCCATAAAAGAGAGGGGGATATACAA
>JAJDJP010000089.1 GCA_030267215.1 Ruminococcaceae bacterium OttesenSCG-928-A16 | reverse complement strand
CTTCCCAGCCGTATAGGTAGGTTACCGTATAGTTGTTTTTTTGCCACTGGGCTTGCAAGGTAATGTTTTTGGCGGGCATGGTATCGGTGCCAAAGTTCCAGCTGCGCCCTTCGTCGATATACAGCCATTCGCTGCCTTCTATTAGGTGGTAGCCGGTGCGTTGCACGTTGGCTGGTGGTTCTACCAAATTGCCAAACAAAACATTGCGAGAACCAGGCACACCGGTTCCATCATTATAATCGAAGGTTACAACGTAAGAGTTTTGCGCATAGTGGGCATACAGTACCAAATCTGCATACAAGGGGGTGGTAAAATCCCACTCGGTGCCGCCGGTTTCTTCGGTATACCAGCCATCAAAACTAAAGCCTTCTTTTTGTGGTTCGGTGGCGGGGGTGGTGGCTGTTTCGCCATACCATTTGCTTTGGGTGGCCGGCACTGGCGTGCCACCATTGGTTTGGAACTGGACAGCAATTGGCACACGCTGCCAGGTTGCCACAAAGGTAAGGTTGCCGGTGGTACCCGCTTGCAGGCTGTGCCCCAGCGCTGTTTTTCCATCTTCAATGTCTCCGCCGGCCCAACCGGCAAAGGTGTAGCCCTCTCGGGTGGGGTTTGGAATAGCCACCCCGCCGGGTAAATCTTCTACCGTATAGCTTACGGGGGCATCTGTTAGCACACCTTTATAGGCATCGTGGTCGGCATCGTTCAGGTCGTACTCTATGGTATAGGTAATCAGTTTCCATTCTGGCGCATAGGTGCGGTTACCGGTAGACCCACTTTGCAAAACATAATTTAGGGTAGCGGTATCCGGCTGGTTGCCAGTGCCCACCCAGCCCATAAACTCGTACCCCGCACGGCTGGGGGCCGCCAGTGTTATGTCGCTGCTTTCTATGGTATAGCTGGCCGGGTTACCGGGGGCATTGGTTACGCCTTCGCCCAGGGTATAGGTAATGGTAAACTCGTTAGGCGCAAACACAAACACCAAAGTATCTTGCAGGGTGGCCCAGTTTACAGCATAAGTAAGCTCTGTTTTTTCGCCGGCTTTTATGTCGTAATAATCGGGCACAATGTAGCCTGTGGTGCTGCCCGGGATAATGGTACCTGTGTTGGTAGATAAGGGGAATTCTGTAAAATCGGTTACAATTGGGGTTTCTAGCAAAGAGGTGCCGGTGGCAGACCCGCTGCGGTACTGCACCTGCAGCAAACCTTTGGCCTGAATACCCGCCGGTTTGGCCTGCGACGCACCGCCAGAATTTAACGAAACCAGGGGCAAAAAGCCCGTTTGGGGGTTGGCGTAAGAGGACGTTGCCGTGTTACCCACCGGCGCAAAGCTGTAGCCATAGCCCTCTGGCAGGTTAGCCGGGTTTTGGGGCAGCACTATTTTAACAAAATAATTGCCGCCATCTAAAGACTCAAACGTATAGGTTCCATCGGCCTTGGTAACGGTGGTATCCAGCAGGGTATCGCTGGGCTGGCTGGGGGTTTTTCCATCCTCGGCATATAGTTCTACCGTTACGCCCGCATACTCTTCCCCGGCGGCAAAAAGGCCGTCGGCGTCTAAATCTTTAAACACTGTGCCACCGGTAATGGCAGCGTTGCCGCTTTCTATTATTACCAGTTTTTGCTTGTCTGGCTCAAAGGGGGCTACAGTATACTCTCCATTTGTTCCAGTTTCTTTATCGTAAAAAGTGGTGTTGGCGGCAAAGCTGTTGTAGGCCGGCTGGTTAATAGCGCCTGCGGCAATATCTGCCGGTGCTGCAATTTCAAAATACAACTCTAACTTATAGCCCGGTGGCAGCCGGCTTTCGCCGCTGGTAAATAAAAACGAGCCTGCTTCCTCTGCCGCTGTACCCGGGGTAAAGGTGCCATTTGTGCCGGTGCGGTTAAACCCGTTTTGCTTATACGAAGGGTTGTTGTTGGCATCGTACTCCACCTTCATGTTGGGGAACTGTGCCAGCCGCTCTTCTTCGGTAAGGGCTTTGCCGGTATTGTCGTACACGGTTATGCTTACCGTGCCGGCCAGGGCGTTCCAGGTGCTGCCCTTGCCGGCGGCAGGGTTCAGCACCATTTTATCGTTTAGTTTGGGTAAAATATTTAACACCTGTATATTACCCATGTGGGTGTTGCCAATGTTGGTAAGCGTAAGCTTTACCTTGCCTGCGCCGCTAACCGGCACGGTGGCTTGG
>JAJDJP010000087.1 GCA_030267215.1 Ruminococcaceae bacterium OttesenSCG-928-A16 | reverse complement strand
AAAATACGGCGCTGGTGTTTTATAAGCAAAACCAAGAGTTTTACTTCCCGCTGGAAGAAGTATTGTTTTTTGAAACCGAGGGCGAGCAGGTATACGCCCACACTGTGGGGGACGCCTACCGCATAAAATACCGCTTGTATGAGCTAGAAGAGCTTTTGCCCCGCAACTTTATACGGGTGGCAAAGTCTACCATTGTAAACACAGCGCAGGTATATTCGGTTACACGCAATTTAACGGCCTCCAGTTTGGTACATTTTAACGGCACACATAAGCAAATTTATGCATCGCGGCATTATTATAAAATGTTGCGAGAAAAACTGAATGAGAGGAATAATTATGAAAAATAAAGGCAATTGGTTTTGGGGTATATTTTTAATTTTAGCAGGCGTGCTGGTACTGGCCGCCCAGTTTACACCCTTTGGGCAAATAGGTTTGTGGACCATTGCAGCCACCATTTTACTGGTTGGTATTTTGGTAAAAAGCATTGTTAGCCTAGAGTTTGTGGGCATTTTGGTGCCCCTTGGCTTGCTGTATAGCCTGTACCAAAAAACATTTGGCTGGCCCCATGTTTCTATGTGGGTGCTGGTTGCGGCAACCCTGCTTACTGGGCTTGGGCTTTCTATGCTGTTTAAGCGCCGCCCCAAGCAATATAACTATAACTACAGCTACAACAGCAACGAAATAGGCAGTGCCCCCCCAAACGGCAGCTACGGCGGCAACACCAAAATGCAAACCGAAGAAAATAGCGACGATAACCACCCGTATGCAAAGGTTAGCTTTGGTTCTGCCAGCAAGTACCTGCACTCCGATTGCTTGGAAAGTGGACAGTTCTATTCTTCGTTTGGCGCGCTGGAAGTATACTTTGACCAAGCCCGGCTAAGCCCCAACGGCGCCGACATTTACCTGGATTGCAACCTTGGTGCCATTAAGCTGTATGTGCCGCGCGGCTGGCATGTGCAAGAGAATATTGCGGCCACCATTGGCGGGGTAGACAATAAAAGATATGATAACACCGTGCAGCCGGGTGCGCCGGTTTTGCGCCTAAACGGTAATATCACCCTTGGCGGCATAGAGATACAATATGTTTAGCAAAGGCAACCAGGAGTTTAAACTTTGGCCCTCTTTACATAAATAAAATGGGATAATAGACGGAAGATTTCTTCCGTCTATTTCTTGTTTTTTGGCACAATGCCAAAAGTGAACATTTTGTGAATTTTTGGTTGACAGTGCCAACGGCCAATGGATATACTAGATGAAGTAATTTACTTGCAATTTAAATATGTGAGGAGTATGTTAAATGGCTGAAAAGAAAAAAGCGGTAACCCTGGGGTATTTGCCAGACGAAACCCCAACCCCCGGTAAACTGGTATTGTTTGCGTTCCAGCAGGTGCTGGTTATGTTCCCAGCTACCGTTACGGTGGCACTGCTTACCGGGTTCCATGTTTCTACCACTATATTTGCAAGTGGCCTTGCCACGATTTGCTTTTTGGTAATTAACAGTGGCAAGCTGCCGCTTTATTATGGGTCTAGTTTTTCTTACATTGCGGCCATTGTGGGCATTACTGGGGTGCAGTTTGGCCAAATAGCGCCCGACCATTTAATTAGCCAGGCACAGTTTGGCATTATTTGTTCGGGGTTGGTATCTATTTTGGCGGGTATTATTGTTAGCCGCTTTGGTATGGATACCATTGAAAAAGTATTGCCCCCCACCGTAACTGGTTCTATTGCGCTGGTTATTGGGCTTTCGCTGGCGGGCACGGCAGTTAGCCAGGCAGTTGCCAACCCACAGCTGCCCGGCGCAGTGGCAAACGGTGCCGCTATTGCCGCCATTGTTACGCTGGTTGCCACGGTATTGTTCTCGGTTTATTTAAAGGGTGTTTTGGGACAGTTGCCCATTTTGTTTGGCATTTTGGTAGGGTATCTTGTTGCTATCCCGCTTGGAATTATCGACTTTTCGCAGGTGTGGACAGGCCAAATTGTGCAAATTCCTCACTTTACGCTGCCTACGCCCAACCTTGCCTCGGTGTTTGCCATTATGCCCATTGCCATTGCTACTATTCCAGAATCTACTGCCCATGTATTCCAGCTGGATATTTATGTGAACGACCTTGCCAAGAAAAAAGGCAAACCAGAGTATAAAATTGCCGACAAGCTGGGCTTGAACCTTGTTGGTGATGGTATTGGCGATATTGTTTCGGCCCTGTTTGGTGGCCCGGCTGGCACCAACTATGGCGAAAACATCTCCACCATGGCCATCACCAAAAACTTCTCGGTTAAAATGCTGGGCGCGGCGGCGGTATTGTCCATGCTGCTGTCCTTCATC
>JAJDJP010000086.1 GCA_030267215.1 Ruminococcaceae bacterium OttesenSCG-928-A16 | reverse complement strand
ATGGTGGCGGGCACGCTGGGGTTAACCGGCTGGGTTAGGGTGTTTTTAACAGCCCTTGCTTTGGCAGCGTGCGGCACACAAGATATAATATGTTGGCATTGCAGTATCTGCCGTACCGTCATGGTAATGGCGGTGGGGGGCACTTCGCCCGGCAGGGTAAACCAGCCCTCGCCTGCCTGTTGGTTTTTGCAGGCATCGTCTAGCTGCACCACGGTGTAAGCAGCGGGGTTTTCAAAATCGGCGGGTGGGTCGTTAAATGCAATGTGGCCGTTTTCGCCAATGCCAATCACGCCAACATCAATGGGTGCCTGCCGAAGAATAGCGGTAAGGGTGGCGATGTTTTCCTCTACGTTGCCCTCGCCGTTTACAAAGTAGGCGTTTTTTAAGGGCACACGGTTTACAAACCGCTCTTTTAAATATTTGCGAAAGCTAGCCTTGTGGGTTTCGGGCAGGCCAATGTATTCGTCTAGGTGAAACATTTCTATTTTGCCCCAAGGTAGGTGTTCTTGTACCAGGGCATCCATTGTTTCGAATTGCGAAGCACCGGTAGAAAGCAGCAACCGGGCGCTGCCATTGCGGGCAACGGCCTCTTGCAGCAGGGTGGCAATGGCTTTGGCGGCACGCTTGCCAAGCTGACGTGGTGTTTTGCTAATGGTAATTTCCAAGGGTGGGGTTCTCCTTTTTTACTAAGTTTAAAGCAGATAAACTACACAATGCCTAAAAAACGGGTTAAAAATTCTCGCAGGCGGGGGTTTTCGGGGTTGGTAAACACCTTTTCGGGTACACCGTCTACGGCAATAACACCCTCATCCATAAAAATAACCCGGTCGCTCACATCGCGGGCAAAGGCCATTTCGTGGGTTACCACCACCATGGTTAGGCCGGTGTGGGCAAGGGCGGTAATAACCTTTAACACTTCGCCCACCATTTCGGGGTCCAGCGCACTAGTAGGCTCATCAAACAGCAGCACATCGGGCTGCATGCACAATGCCCTGGCAATGGCAACCCGCTGCTGCTGCCCGCCCGAAAGCTGACGTGGCTTGGCATTGATATACTGCTCCATGCCAACCTTTTCCAAAAATTCTTTGGCAAGTGCTTCGGCTTCTGCTTTGCTTTTTTTGCCTATTTTGGTTTGCCCCACCACGCAGTTTTGCAGCACGGTTAAATTGGCAAACAGGTTAAATTGCTGAAAAACCATACCCACCTTGTTGCGGTAGTGGGGTATTTTATACCCAGGCGCCAGCACGCTATCGCCGTGGTATAAAATATCGCCAGAAGATGGCCATTCTAACAAATTAATGCAGCGTAATAGAGTAGATTTACCCGACCCGCTGGAGCCCACAACACTTACAACCTCGCCTTTTTGCACAGCCAGGTTAATCCCTTTTAAAATGTGGTTTTCGCCAAAAGATTTATGCAAATCTACCAAAGAAAGAACTGGTTTCATAGGGTTTCTCCTTTACATTTTGGTGCGGCCGTTTTGCTTGCGTATGGGGTGCGGCATGGTAGAAGAAGCTATAAGCGTAAAGCTATCGGGGCCATCCATGCGTTTTTCTAATAGGCGCAGCAGCCGGGTAAAGGTAAAGGTGAGAATAAGGTAGATAATGGCGGTGATTAAAAAGGTTTCGTAGTAGCGGTAGGCAATGCCCTGTATACTTTTGGCGGCAAAAAATAGTTCGCCAACCGAAATCACGTTCAGCACCGAGGAATCCTTAATATTAATAACAAACTCGTTACCGGTGGCGGGCAAAATATTGCGAATGGCCTGCGGCATAACCACATACCGCATGGTTTGCCAGTGCGTCATGCCAATGGCTTTGGCAGCCTCGCCCTGCCCTTTATCTACCGAGTGAATGCCCCCACGCACTACCTCGGACATATAGGCGCCGGTGTTTAGCGAGATGATGATAAGCCCGGCCGTCATGCGGGGGATATCCAGGCCAAACCCCTCCTGCATGCCATAATAAATAATAACGGCCTGCACCATCATCGGCGTGCCCCTAAAAACCTCGATATACACGCTGAGAATAAAATTAACAAAGCGCAATAAAACCGAGCGCAGCGAAGGTTTGGTTTGCCCGCCCTGCCGCAGCGGAATGGTGCGCACCACCCCAATAATAAGCCCAATAGCAAGCCCAATAAGGGTGCCAGCTACGGCCAAATAAAGGGTAACGGCGGTGCCGTTTAAAAATAATTGCCAATACTTATCCCAAATTTCGGCAACCCAACCCCAAAAGGTATTATTCACAATTTCACATCCTTGTGTTTTGTTTGGCAAAAAAACCGGCGGGCTTATGGCGGGCCGGGTAGGTTATTTAAAGGGCAAAAAAGCCTTAAAATTAATGGGCTAAT
>JAJDJP010000085.1 GCA_030267215.1 Ruminococcaceae bacterium OttesenSCG-928-A16 | reverse complement strand
ATTTATCCAAACCATGTTACTGGCCGACAACGTCGCCCCCCGCCCGGGGGGCGTGGATTGAAATATTTAAAAAGTCAATAAAGGCATCTTTCTTTTCGTCGCCCCCCGCCCGGGGGGCGTGGATTGAAATTGGATATGGCAAAGGTTGTACCACTGGCCGCAAGTCGCCCCCCGCCCGGGGGGCGTGGATTGAAATCGAGGGAGCGGCACTTGAGCAGAGCATTGGCGGGTCGCCCCCCGCCCGGGGGGCGTGGATTGAAATCATTTTGCGCTCCTATCTTATCCTTAAAAGGTAGCGTCGCCCCCCGCCCGGGGAGATTGACCAGTACTTTGCAGCCAAACGTAAAAAGGCACCCCCTTTTGGGGGTGCCTTTTATCTTCGTGGCAGTTTTTTTATTTAGGGCGCATATTTACTTTACATACACGGGTAATACCCATGGCCTTAGCATAAGGCAAGGGTAATGTATTAAAAAATAGCGACCAAACCATAAGCCGGGTTCTGTATTAAACGGCAATCTATCTTGGCTGGGTGTTGCCACACAGCTCATGCCACCTCCGAGGCGCGCAGGGTACGCTTGCACAGTAAAGTGCTGCCCCATACGGGTGTTGCTTCTGGTAGGGTTTACATAGCCGCAAAGTTGCCAGTGCGCTGGTGGGCTCTTACCCCGCCTTTCCATCCTTGCCACGCACGCCGCAGCGCCGTTCGGCGGTTTATTTCTGTTGCACTATCCCTGGGGTTGCCCCCGGCTGCCGTTAGCAGTTACCATTCCCTTACGAAGCCCGGACTTTCCTCACCACACCAAGGTGCAGCGCTGCCGTCTGGTTTACTCGCTGCCATTTATTATAGCAGGCGGGTGTCAACTTGTCAAAAAGATAAAATTTGCCTAAAAATATTTATTTAATAAAGGTAAAATTGTAATTTTTTGCGCTAATATTGAAAAAATAAAGAAATATTAAAAAAATAATTGATTTTGTTAAAAAGCCGCTGTATACTATACTAAATAAAAAATACAGGTAAGTATATGTAGTGTGGTAGCGGTGCTTATATAGCGAATTTGAGTATAAAAGTAACCCTAGCAAACAGCCTACTGTTTGCTGCAAAGCTTGCATATGCCGCCAAGAGAGGGGCAGAAAAAATGTTTAAAACCGAATATGTAAAACGAGTGTATAGCGAGGTAGAGGCCAAAGACCCCCACCAACCAGAGTTTTTGCAAGCTGTGCGCGAAGTGCTGGAAAGCCTTGAAGTTGTGGCCCAGCAAAACCCGGCCATTGAAAAAAACGCCATTTTAGAGCGAATGGTAGAGCCAGAACGCCTGATTCAGTTTAGGGTATCGTGGATGGACGACGCGGGCAAAGTGCAGGTAAACCGCGGGTTTCGGGTTCAGTTTAACTCGGCCATTGGGCCGTACAAGGGCGGTTTGCGGTTTCACCCCACGGTTACGGCTTCGGTTGTTAAGTTTTTAGGGTTCGAGCAAGTGCTTAAAAACAGCCTTACCGGCCTGCCCATGGGTGGGGCCAAAGGCGGCAGCAACTTTAACCCCAAGGGCAAAAGCGATGCCGAAGTAATGCGGTTTTGCCAAAGTTTTATGACAGAACTTACCAAACACATTGGCCAGTTTACCGATGTGCCCGCTGGCGATATTGGGGTGGGTGGCCGCGAAATTGGCTACATGTATGGCCAATACAAACGTTTGCAAAACGAGGTTGCCGGTGTGCTAACCGGCAAAGGGCTTAGTTATGGCGGCAGCCTTGCCCGCACCGAGGCCACCGGCTATGGCCTGTGCTACTATGTGCAAGAGGCGCTAAAGGTTTTAAAAAGCGATTCTTTTGAGGGCAAAACGGTGGTAATTTCGGGCAGTGGCAACGTGGCCATTTTTGCCACCGAAAAGGCCACCCAGCTGGGCGCTAAGGTGGTTGCCCTTAGCGATTCCGGCGGCTATATCTACGATAAAAATGGCATCGATTTGGACTTGGTAAAAGCGATTAAGCTGGAGCGCCGTGGCCGCATTTCCGAGTATTGCACCCAGCGTGATGCCGAATACCACGAAGGTAAAGGTATTTGGGGCATTCCCTGCGATATTGCGCTACCCTGTGCCACCCAAAACGAGCTGGATGGTGAAGACGCCAAGCTGCTGGTGAAAAATGGCTGCATTGCAGTGGCCGAAGGTGCCAACATGCCCTGCACGCCCGAAGCCACCGAGTACTTTTTAGAAAAAGATGTGGTGTATGCACCGGGCAAAGCCACCAACGCTGGCGGTGTGGCGGTAAGCGGGCTCGAGATGACCCAAAACTCGATGCGCTTGGCATGGACCTTTGAAGAGGTAGACACCCGTTTGCGGGATATCATGATTAACATCTTTCAGGCTTCGGCACAGGCGGCTGAAAAATATGGCATGCCGGGTAACTTGCTGGCCGGTGCCAATATTGCCGGGTTCGAAAAAGTTGCCGCCGCCATGCTGGAACAAGGCGTTAGCTATTAATTAAAAAACCAATGCCAGTTTTTGCCATTTG
>JAJDJP010000084.1 GCA_030267215.1 Ruminococcaceae bacterium OttesenSCG-928-A16 | reverse complement strand
AGAAATATTATTGGCAGATGCCATGTGTTTGCTTATCGAAAATCCCTCCTTGAAAAAACATTACGCCGATATTTCTTTACAACGCGCCCAAAACTTTTCAATAGGTAACACAGTAAGGCAATGGTTAGCCTTGTAGTTCTATTTTTTTAGAATATTGCAAACTTAAGGAGAAAAAAATGAAACCCCTCTCTACTGCCCTTGGCAAAAAAAGTTGGCAAACCAAATTTTTTCTTATATGCATTTGTATCACCGTTCTTTTCCTAGCTGCTTTCATCCCTCAAAGCAGCCTTTTATTTACCCCTTCCATCACCACACCTTCTGTAAACGGAAGCCAGCATTTTGCCGTTATGACGAGCAATACCACAATTAAACAAAATTTCACTTGCCCGCAAATGAGCTTGGAAAAGATTATTTTATCAACCATTACCTATGGCAGGCAAAACCAAAGTAAATTTACCTTGGCTTTGCGCACTGTGGATGGAACGCTTATTGAACAAGAAACCATTGATGCCAGTACCCTAGGTGACAATGAAACTTTCATTTGGCATCTTACTTCACCTATCAATATCTCTAAACAACAGCAATTGTCACTTTATATTACTACCACGGATGTTCTTCTCGGTAATGAAATTGCTTTCTTTTGGAATCCTTTGGGAACCCAAACTGGCTCAAGCCTTTCTTTAAATGAAGAAAGGCTTGAATATGGCACTTTAGCTTTTTCTGCTGAAGGCACTTACACAAATTTTTCCGCCATCATCACCTTTTTTTGTATTGTTGCATGCTTTGCATTAACAGGTATTTCTGTTTTTTTGTGGTGCTTACACTGCGATAAAAGAAGAAAAATCAATCCCATTCTTACTCTTTTACGCGGTACCAACCAGCCCTTTACACCCCGGCAGCAACACATTATGTATATTGGCTTGTTGGTTGTAATGGCGCTGGCAATATACTGGCAATATCTTTTGGGGCTGCGCTACTTCATTTTCCGAGACTCTGGGAATGATTCCTATGTGCAAACTTTTCCTGTACTGCTAAACACTGCGCAAACCTTTTGGCAAGGTGGTTCCTTCCCGCATTACAATAACCTTGCTCAATTGGGCAATCCCCAAGGCTGGACTGATCCTTTCAACGCCTTGCTTGCTATGTTTGGGGCGAATTCTGTAGCCTATATGCTTGGTGTTTTCCAATTTTTAAAAGTAATTTTGGCTGGTGTTTTCTTTTATGCTTTTACCCGCAAGGCGAAATTTTGTTATACTACAAGCATTTTATGCGGCTTAGGGTATGCATTTTGTGGGCCAATGATGCTCCACTCCAGTTGGAGCTCTTACCCAAACGAAATTGTGGTTGTCGCTTTCCTTTTATTGGCCATTGAATTTTTATTGCAGGACAATAACTGGCTATTGTTGCCTTTGGGTTTTGTCTTATACATATTTTGTTGCGATATATTGCGTGTTGCCGTGTATTTCTTAATCTTTTTCGCTTATGTTGCTTTTCGTTACTTGGTGGATGCAAACCCATTTAAGCTTAAACCGTTTATTCTTCTACTGGGCAAAACTTTTCTTCTTTTAACCAGTGGCATTCTGCTTGCAATGGTGATCGTTGCTCCTTCTGTAAACACCTTGTTCACCTCTAGCCGCGTGCAAAGCAGCCTATCTTCCGGAATAACCGCTGTTCCTTTTTTTAGTGATTATCAAACAATTTCCGATGCTATACTGCGCCTTTTCTCCAACGAACTATTAGGCAGCGGCAAAACTATCCCCACCAAAAGTTACTTAGATGGTCCCGCCTTCTATATTGGCCTTATTAACTTGGTTATGGTTCCACAACTATTTGTTCGCACTTCCTCTAAACAACGTATTTTATATAGTATCCCACTTTTTTTGATAGTGAGTTATGTCTCCATTGCCTCCTTCCGTTTTTTGATGAACGGCTTTTCCCGCGACACTTTTAAAATCACCTCTTTCTGGGTGGTTGTTATCTTGTTTTTTTTGGCTGCCTGTGCATGGGACAGATTCTTTCGTGAAAAAATTTTGAGTGTGCCGCTGCTGGTTATTACAATGCAGGTAGTTTCAGCCTTGCTTTTTATTTTTTCCGCCAATCGCACCATTCAACTATTTTCTGGCATTTTGGTTTTGCTCACACTGCTGTTTGGCATTATTCTTCTCACAAAATACCAAAAGCGCCCATCAAAAACACTTAAACTTTTCTTGATAGCACTTCTCTCCGCCGAGCTGCTTCTTGGTGGTTATTCCACACAAAATAATCGCACTACTGTAGGGCCTGCAAGCATTAATACCATAGTAGATGACCACAGTACTGCCCAATTGGTAAATAATTTGCAAGCCAGCCCAGGGGACTATTTTCGTATTAGTTACCCAAAATCAGAATTTTGTGCTTCTCTTGCTCAAGGCTATATGTCTACTACTTCATATTTGGGGGGAAGCGGCCTTAGCACCGGGTACAAAAACTTGCTATTTCATCTGGCTGGTGAGGCACCCAGCAAAATTAGCGATAACCCCTACTTTACAGTTGGGTATGATTCTATGCGCAGTGTAAACACCCTATTTGGGGTGGAATATATGTTTCTTAAAAAAGATCAAGGATATTCGAGCTACGTACCTTATGGCTATACCCC
>JAJDJP010000083.1 GCA_030267215.1 Ruminococcaceae bacterium OttesenSCG-928-A16 | reverse complement strand
ACACCAGCAAAGCGTTTGCAGATAGCGGCAATTACTACCTGCGCAGCAGCTGGCAAAACAATGCCACCTTTGCCCATTTTCATTGTGGTACGCTGGGCGCCGGCCACGGCCATGCCGACCAATTGCACATAGACCTTTTTAGCCGTGGCGAAGATGTGCTGGTAGACGCTGGACGCTACACCTATGTTTTTAACGAGGGACGGGCAGAGTATAAAAACCTGGATGCCCACAATACCATACGGGTAGATGGGCAGGATTATTATATTTGTAAAGATAGCTGGGAGTGTGAAAAACTAACCCGTGCTGTAAACCAGCAATTTTTTGCAAACGAGCATTATGCCTATGCCGAAGGCGGTGTGCTTGCCTATTTAAACCTTGCCGGCGGCGGTGTGTTTGTTAACCGGCGTGCCATGCTGCTGGGGGCCGATATTTTGGTGCTGGCCGATGAATTTTATGGGGAAGGAGAACACAGCTACGAGCAGTTCTTCCACTTTAACAACGCCGGCACCCTAAGTGGGCAGGGCAATGCCTACCAGTATCAAGGCGCCCAGGTGCAAGCCCAGGTGCAGTTTGTTATGCCCAGCCTTGCTAGCAAGGTGCTGCCCAGCAAGCTATCGCGCCAGTATAACCGGGCCGAAGAAAACCAGATGATACAAACGCAGTTTGCGGCAAATGGGTTTGCTTGTGCCTACACGGTAATAGCGCTTGGCAATGCGCAAAATACCACGGCGCTTTCGGTGCAAAAGCTGCCGGTGCAAAGCAATTTTAAGGGCATTACCTTCCCGGCGGCCACCATAGAGGCACTGGATATACAGTATGGAAACCAGCACTACACACTGGCCATAGCCCACCAAGAGTTTGCCACCCCTACCGATACCTTTTTGGCAGACGGTTGCACCGGTTTTGGCAATGTGGTTGCTTTTAACCGCGCAGTAAACGAAACCGAAATTGGCACGGTGCTGCGGTATTAATAAAGGCTTGCCTAATAAAAAATGGCTTTGCTTTTGGCTTGCCCGGTGCAAAAATTATAAAATTAGCGCTAATAATTATCCCCGCGTAAAACGCGGGGATAATTATTTTGTTATGGGGTTACCCTGCTTTTTGGCGTGGGCTTTGCAGCTTGCGGTATTGTGTAGGAGATTTACCCTGAAGCCGCTTAAATACCTTTGCAAATTGCCGGGCATCGGTAAAACCAACCATTTTGGCAATTTCATCTAACTTAATGGCCGGATTTGCCAGCAATTGCAGGGCTTGTTGTATGCGGTATTGGTTAATGTATTTGCCCACCGGCTGCCCCATCACCTTTTTAAATTCTGCCGAAAGGTGAGAAGGCGAAAGATATACATTTTCAGAAATATCTAACAGCGAAAGGCTGGGATTGTGATAGTTGCTGCGCACATACTCTAAAATATGCATTGCATTTGCCTGGGCACTGCTGGTTTTGCTTATGGTTTCTTCAAAAATGTCCTTTATTTTTTCTTCAAGGCGGTTATGCAGTTGCTGCAAAGTGTCTACGCTTCTTATTTTACCTCGTGCGTTTTCCAGTATAATGTCGTCTGGTATTTCTTTTTGCCTAAGTATGTTTTCGCTTACGTTTAGCCGGTACAGCAGCTGCACATACACCTGCTGTATACCAAAAATATCATCAATACCCATCTGTTTAAATTCTTCGTACAATTGCCCAATATATTCTAGCAATCCACTGCGGTTTTTGGCCAGCAGCAGTAGGGCAAAATCATCGCTAATGCGTTTGGTGTTTGGGTGCAACTGCAGTTTTGCCGCTGGCTGGCTGTTGCTGGCAAGGGTGCCATAGCCCATAAAAAAGGCGTTGTTAAGCCCTGTTATTGCGCATTGGTATGCCTGCGGTGTTTCGGTTAAGCTGCTAAAAGAAGCACTAAACGATATAAAAAGCGGTTGTGGAATCAAGGTTTTGTTTTGTAGCCAGTGCTGCAGTGTTTTCCACTCTATGCTATCTTCGGGCAAAATATCTGGCGTGGCGGTTGCCACTATGCCGGTTAGCTGGGTGGGGCCACTGCACACAACCATATGCTTGCTGCTAATGTGCCTTTTTAAAAAAGCAAAAAATGTAAAATTATTGTTTAATGGGTCGCTATTTTGGTTTTGGATGGCAAACACCCGGTAATAACGTTTGTTGCCGTTTTGCCCGCCCAGTATTGTGGTAGCCTCGTGCATTTGCTGCGGGCTTGCGGTACCTTTATATAGGTGGGTTAGCAGCAGGCTGTGTTCAAAAATATCAACAAGGTCTCTTGGGTAAAAAACGCCATTTTTTGGGCCTGTCAATATTCTGCTTGCGCGTTTTTGTTCAATTTCCTCTAGCTTTTGTAAAACCCGCTGCTGGGTAAGTGGTTTTTGCAGGCAGCCTGCAAAGGGCAGCTGCAAAACGGTTTCTTTGCCACAAAGCGGTGGTTCAGCAGCATGGCTGTCTCTCACCAGCAATACCGGTGTTCTGGGCATCGTGGCCAGTGCTTCGGTACACGCTGCGCTGCAATCCACCATGCGCGAAACATCCAGCACAATCAATTCTGGTTGTAGTGGTTGGGCATCGGCAAAAAATCCGGCATAATATGTTTTTTCTTCTACGGTTACTTGCGTATAGTTTTTTGCTATGGCGGCCAGCAAAATCTCTCGGCTGGCCTTATCCAGGTTTAATAATAGCACTTTCAACTTTTTCACCCCCTGTTGTTTGTGCACTCCTTTCTATACCTGTTATTTTTACAATAAGCCGCATAAGCCAATGCGCTG
>JAJDJP010000082.1 GCA_030267215.1 Ruminococcaceae bacterium OttesenSCG-928-A16 | reverse complement strand
CTGGGCAATGCGCTGGGCTTCAATCAGCTTGCCTTCGGCCGTAAAAGTACGCACCTGCTCATCTACTTCTGCCCTAATTTTTGCAAGGCCTTCCTGCATTTTTTCGGGGCCAACAATGTAGTGGCTGGCCGGGAATAATGCCACGTGGTTAAGCAGGCGGCGGCGCTCCCCCGTTAGGGGGGTTATTTCGCTAATGCGGTCTATTTCGTCGCCAAAAAACTCCACCCGCACGGCAACTTCATCGTTGTAAGCCGGGTGTATCTCCACAATATCGCCTTTTACACGGAACTTGTTGCGCACAAAGTTGATGTCGTTGCGCTCGTACTGCAGCTTTACCAAGCGTGCCAGCAGCTCTTCACGGCTCATTTTCATGCCGGGGCGCAGGCTAATAACCATGCTGCGGTAATCGATGGGGTCTCCCAAAGAATAAATGCAGGAAACACTGGCCACAATAATTACGTCGCGCCGCTCGGACAATGCCGAGGTAGCGCTGTGGCGCAAACGGTCTATTTCATCGTTTATGGCACTGTCTTTTTCTATGTAGGTATCGGTAGAAGGTATATATGCCTCGGGCTGGTAATAATCGTAATAACTCACAAAATATTCCACCGCATTTTCGGGAAAAAACTCCCGAAACTCGGTGCACAGCTGGGCGGCCAGTGTTTTGTTGTGCGCCAGCACCAAAGTGGGGCGGTTAACCTTGGCAATAACGTTGGCCATGGTAAAGGTTTTGCCGCTGCCAGTAACGCCCAGCAGGGTTTGGCCTTTATAGCCTTTTAGCACGCCCTCGCTTAATTTGGCAATGGCCTCGGGCTGGTCTCCGGTTGGTTTATAATCCGAAACAAGTTTAAAAGTGTCTTCCATAATCTCCTGTTTGCTTGCGGGCCAAAACCCTTATTAAAATTAATACTCTTCGCCTTGCAAAGCGGCAATGTAGCCACTGTCGGCCAGCGATACATAGTCGCCATCGGCAACAATGATATGATCGACCAATTGCACGTTGATAAGGCGCAGCGCCCGAAACACCTGTGCCGTCACCTTTTTATCGCTGGGCGAGGGCAGCGCAAGCCCGCCCGGGTGGTTGTGCGCCAAAACAATGCCGGTGGCATTGGTGCGCACGGCCTCGGCCACCACCCGCTTTACCGATATGGTTACCGCGTTGGTAATCCCCTCTTCCGAGATACAAACACTGCGCAGCACCTTGCGTTTATCATCCAGCGCCGCCAGGTGCACTTCTTCGTTTTGCTTGGCAAAAAATTTGGGCATAAAAAAATTGCCGGCGGCCTGGGTGGTATTCATAATGGCCCCTGGCTCGGTGCGGCTTTCCAGGTAATAGCCACTCATGGGGGGTATCAGCTTTAATAGCACGGCACTGGTTTCGCCCATGCCCTTCACCTTCATCAGTTCTTCCACCGGGGCGTCTAGCACAGCGGCAAAACTACCAAAGCGTTTAATAAGCGCATGGGCAAGCTCGTTGGTGTCTTGCCGGGGACGGGCATAAAACAATAATAGTTCCAGCGCATTGTGTTCTTCAAAACCAGCAAGGCCATCTTTTAAAAAGCGGGCGCGCAGCCGGCCACGGTGCCCTTGGTGCACACTCATTCGCCCCCTCCTTTTCTGCTTGTGGTTTTGCTTTTTTTGGGGTATACTGCTTTTAAGTTTTGCAGGTATACCGCACTTTGCCCAAGTGCTGCCTGCATAAAAGCGATACGAATATATTATACACCTTTTCGGCTTTTTTGGAAAGGCTTTTGCAAAGTTTGGGGGTGGTTTTTTGCGTCAATTTACGGCCAATAAAAACGAGGACGGGCAGCGGCTTTCTCGGTTTGTTTTAAGTGTTACCCAAAACCTGCCCAACAGCCTTTTATACAAAAGTTTTCGCAATGGGCGCATAAAAGTAAACGGCAAAAAAGCCACGCCCGAAACCCGCCTTACCCCCGGCGATGTGGTTGAACTTTATATAAACGACGAATTTTTTGCACCCACGCAAAATACACCGGCACCCAGCGCCGCCAGCAGCAACGTAGTCTTTGGCACAGTTTGGCAAAACAGCGATATTGCTATTTTGTACAAGCCTGCCGGCCTGCTTTGCCACAGCGACATTACCGGCCAGCCTACCCTACTGGGCGCTTTTACCGCCAGCATCATTGCCAGCGGCGAATATGCCCCCGCCGCCGAAAACACCTTTGCCCCCGCCCTGTGCAATAGGCTGGACCGTGGCACCGAAGGCCTTGTAATTGCCGCAAAAAATTACACCACCCTGCGGGACATGAATGAGCTGATACGGCAAAACCTTGTGCAAAAAAAGTACCTTTGTGTAACCGTGGGCACACCGCCCAAGGGCGTGCACCACGCTTTTTTAACCCGGGATAAAAAAACCAAAACCGTGGCAATAGCCGCCGCTACAAGCCCCGGCGCCAAAGCCATAACCACTGGGGTGAAAATATTAGAAAAGCAGCAAAACTTAGCCCTGTGCGAAATAGAACTTTTAACCGGCCGCACCCACCAAATACGTGCTCATCTTGCTTTTTTGGGCGCCCCGATACTGGGAGACCGCAAGTATGGCAACCCCGCTGCAAACCGCCAATACCAAGCAAAAACACAGGCGCTTTGCGCCTACACCCTCGCCTTTGCAAACCCACTGCCACAAACCAACACCTTGCAGTATTTGGCTGGCAAAACATTTGCCGCCACCGGGGCGGCCCTGCCCACCTTTTGGCAAAAATTACACAAAACCGCCGCCGAGTGAACCTTCACTCGGCGGCGGTTTACTTTGTGATATTAGA
>JAJDJP010000081.1 GCA_030267215.1 Ruminococcaceae bacterium OttesenSCG-928-A16 | reverse complement strand
TATTTATTTAATGAAAATTTTAAAACCAATACAAGCAAGAGTAATCCCACCAAGAATTTAATCCAGTCTCCTAACAAAAACCAAGCTTGTGGCCCCAAATATACCAACCAATAAAGCAGCAGATAAGTAATGAGGGCAATGATGCAGGCGGGGCGAACAAGTTCCTGCATTCTGTACTTGGTGTCATGATAGATGACTATCAAAAAGTGACCCATACCAAGCTTGCCAGACAAAGAGAAGTGTTAATAGAATAGAAATCAACGAAAGGCCGTAATAACAATAGGACAAAGAAAATATGATTAAGTATTCAAGGGTAAGAGCGTCCAAATGATGGCCAGGGGAATAAGTGCAGCAGAAGTTTCCGAAAAGCTGGGAGTACACATAAAGACGCTGTATTGATGGCTAGATGAGTATCGGTGTGATGGTCAAGGTGCTTTTATCGGAAAAGGCAATCTGACCCCACTCGATTCCGAATTGTGCAGGCTGGAGCGGGAGAATCAGAACCTGCGAGAGGCGAATGAGATTTTAAAAAAAGCGACAGCCATCTTTGTAAAACAGCAGAAATGAAATATCGATTCATGTATGATCACCGCAGGCAGTACAGAATCAGTAAGAAGGCCAAACAGATGGAAACGTCGAGGGGGCGGGTACTATACCTAGGTGAAGCAGGGTTGTATCAATCGTGGGCAGTAACACAATATGAAAGCCTACAAAGTTTAATTGCCACGAATCTACAATTTTACATTGGCGTTGACACTTGTATTTGTACATGAATGGTGATCCGGTGAATCATCAAGCCCAGTGCATAATGTGAGTAAATAATAAAAGAACAAGCAACCGCATCTTCAAATGCGCCGCAAACCCTTTGAACCGTTGATACAAGCGGATTTATCTCTGCTTCCCAAGCAGAAGGTGGAGAGTTCGAGCCTCTTAACCCGCTCCAAAAAACAATCGTGTTGTATCGCTATGGTTTAGCGTTTTCAATGCGGTTGTTTTTTTATTTAATTTGTAAAATAGGTGACAGATTGCATTATTGTAAGCTATAATATTATCGTTCTAACCAGTTATAGTAAAGTTAGGGCACTACATTTTTTAAACGTAGCTAGCCACAGGGTATTATAGGCGCTGGCACATACATACCAGCAAGGCAAAACACCAATGGCATTGCCTATGCCGCCGTGGGGTTTAGCCATCTGGCATAAATAACTAACAAAAAGGTGTGAGTTAATGCGACAGAAATCTATTTCTATTTTTTTGGTTGCTTTTGTGGCACTTTTTTTGCTGGCCAGGGTTGTTAGTTGGGCCGGTAGCTCGGGTGAGAGCCCATTTGATTATGCCCGAATAACCGATGTGGATTATAAAGCCGAAGTGATAGATGAAGAGGGCGGCAACGGCAAGATAATTGTTACCGAACGCCTTACCTTTGATATTCATGCGGCCTCTAAAAGCAACCTTTTTTGGGAGCTATGGCGTGCCCTGCCAGAAATGACGGTGGACGGTGTAAAGGTTACTTATAAAGTAAACAGTGTAAAACAAATACTAAGCGACGGCACCCCTGTTGAATATGGGGAAAGCCCCCGGCTGTATTGGAACGATAGCGATTTTACTAACACCAGTGGCGGCCGTGGCCCCGGCAAATGGTACCATAGCCCCGGCCCTTACAACGAAGCCCTGCGGCTTTACGAATGTGTGCTTTTTTATGTAGACGGCTTATACCGTGAAACCGTTGTGTTTGAAATTGAGTACGAAATGTACAACGCCGCTTTGCGATACAACGATTGTTCCGAGCTATATATTTCGCTATATTCCGGTAACGATGTCAATTATCTGCAATCTTTTAAGGGGCAAATTTTGCTGCCCAACAGCCTAATGCCCAAACCCGGCAATTATACCTCCAATACCTATGGCACCAATGCTAACGAGTTTGCCTTCACAGAATCGGACAGTGCAAACCCCGGCTACCACACCTTTATGTTTGAGCTGGACGAGACACAGCTTAAATTTAAGCCCTATAACCAGTACATAGAATTTACGCTGGTTGCTTTTGGGGAAGATAAGCATATTTTTACCCAGCATGCCTCGCCAAACTATTATTACTACGACGATGTGCTGGATGAGATAAAGACAGAACAGGCAAAATACCAGGCAGAACCCGCCAAGTACATGGTTGCCAAAATAGTGGTGTTTGTTTTGCTTTTGGCGGTTTCGCTTTGGGTGCTTTTTGCTACGCTGGGCACCCACAAAAAAATGCAGAAGAAACACACTTTTTACCAGCCCCGCATGCAGTTCGAGTATTTCCGGGATATCCCCAGCCAGCTGGACCCCAACTTTGCGGCCGCTTTGTTTTTTTGCAAACATAAGCAGCCCAAAGATACCCAAGATGGCTACGCGGCCATTATGCTAAGCCTTGTGCGCAAAGGATATTTTGATTTGGTGAAAATAAAGGAAGAGGGAAATTGGGATTTTAACAACGTAAAAATTATTGTAAAGTATAACCCAGCTGTGCCGGCACAAGCCAATATTCCCCGGCTTCCACTTACCCAAACCGAAGAACAGTACTGCAACCTCATTCTTCGGCACGCCAATGGGGCCGATTTACCGCTTAGCACTTTTCAGCAGCGCCTTTCTACCGATTATGAGAATACCAACTTCTTTTTATCCAAAATTAAAAATGCTACTGTTAACATCGGCATGTCGCAGGGGTATTTTCAAAAAGTAGATTATACGCAGCCTGTTAAACAACTAAAAAACCAAGCCATAGGCTTTGGCTTTTTGGGTGTTTTAATTACCGTTGCTTGCAACTTAATATCTTACCAAACCCGGCTAGATTTAGCCTTTGGTGCCTTTTTCATTCTGGGTTTCAGCCTTATTGCCCGTGCCATTTACCTTTACCGGGTGGCTAAAAAATATGTGCTGCTTACCCAATTTGGCGAAGATGAGTACGCTAAGTGGCGTGGGCTGTACAACTTTTTAAACAGCTCTACTTTGCTAAGCGAGCGTACGGTAATTGAGCTGCCCATTTGGGAGCAATATTTAATCTATGCAACCGCGTTTGGTATTGCCGATAAGGTAATTGCGGCCATTAATGTGCGTTGCCCGTATGTAGAAGCAAGCCCGGTACTTCGCAATTCCTACTATCGTTCCAGCTATTTCCACGTTAGC
>JAJDJP010000080.1 GCA_030267215.1 Ruminococcaceae bacterium OttesenSCG-928-A16 | reverse complement strand
GTAATGCCGGGGATATTGGCAATGCCCTGCAAAAATTGCGCGGTAAGCGCCTGGCATTTTTGCTCTATTGCGGCAACGCCGGTTTTGTTTACAAACTGCACACCTTTTTGCAAGCCGTGCAGGCTGTGCGCGTTGGCGGTGCCGGCTTCAAAAATATCGGGCATTTGGGCGGGTTGCAGTGCCGCAAAGGTGCCAGCCCCGGTGCCGCCGGTTTTTGCTACCCGCATGGGTGGCAGGTTTTGGGCAATTACCCCGCCGGTGCCCTGTGGGCCAAACAGCCCCTTATGCCCGGCAAAACACAGCAAATTGCCCATATCGGCCGTTACGGTTGTTTGCCCCAGGGTTTGGGCAACGTCTAGCACCAGCAGCAAGCCATGCTTTTGGCAAAAGCTTTGCAGCGGCGGCAGGTTGGTAATGGCACCGGTAAGGTTGCTGCCATGGGTGCAAAAAACCGCAGTTGTTTGCGGTGTTAATAGGGCTTCTAACTGGTTTAATAGCAGGCTGCCCTCGTCATCGCAACCCACATAAGCAAGGGCACAACCGCTGTGCAGCAGTGGCCGCAAAACCGAATTATGCTCCAGCACGGTGGTAATAACGGCGTTTTGCGGGGCCAGCAGCCCTGTGGTAACAAGGTTTAGCGCCTCGGTAGCAGAGGCTGTAAACGCAACCCCCAAAGGATTTTGCAGGTTTACAAGGGTGGCAATTTCGGCCCGTGTGGCGTGTATAGCCCGTGCGGCGTGCATGGCAGGCGCATAAAAAGAGCGCCCGGCATTGCCAAGGTTATCAATGGCCCAGGCGGTGGCCTGTGCAACGTCTGGGGGTTTTTGCAGGCTGGTGGCACTGTGGTCAAAATAAATCATAGGGGTTTGTTCCTTGCTTGCGTTCAAAATGTGGTGGGGGGTAGGATAATCCCGTTGTGTATTTAAAAGTATACCAATAAAATAGCAGAAAAGGAAGAAACTTTAAAGGCCGGCTGGGCAGCCTTTTGCTTTGCCTGGCAAAACACCCCTGCCTTTGGGTGGCACAAAATAAAAAAACAGGTGGTGATGTTTTAAAACAAAGAGATTTTTAGGGCGAAAAAGCCATATATAAGTAGCTGCTTTTTGTAAAACAAACGCAGAATGTTCCGCCATTGGGAAATGAAGTTCGATTTTTATAAACATAAAGGCCACCCGCCAGGGGGATAAATGGCGGTGTACCTTATAAATTGCTACTATTTTGTAACCAGTTAACATAGGCGGCGTGCTTGCCTTTTGTTGTATGGCATGGTAAAATAAGCCAGCTAACCCACCTGCTAGTAGCCACAATGGTTTACAGTAGGAAGGGTTTTGTTGTTTTGCAACAAGAACTGGCCCGCAACAAGCTGGCAAAGCAGTTTGCCGGGCAGGGTTTTGGGCGTGCTTGGCATTTTTACCCAAAGTAAACCCTGTTTGTTTTGCTGGCAATTGCGGATATGTGTTGTTGCTAAGTTGCTAATTTTAAGTTAAAACAATAATGTTATATTATAAAGTGTTAAGCTTGGGTAAAGTGCAGCGGTAAAAAGTATGCAGCGCTTGCCCAACCCTTGCCCCGCTGTAAAAGGCGGCAATGTTCCCTTTGGTGTGAAAAGGAGAGTTTGTATGCCGGAATGTTATACCCATAGCCATATTGCGGCGCAGGCACTGGTGCGCAGTGGGCAGGTAGTGGCTAGCCACCCTGCTTTTTTGGCAGGGGCAAATGGCCCGGGCCCCCTGTATATGTACAAAATTTGGCGCCGTAACCCACACCCCAATTTGCCTGCCTTGGCAAACAAAATGCAACACGAAAAAACAGGTGCGTTTTTAAATGCGCTGGTGCACCTGGCTATTACCCCGGTGCAGCAAAGCTATGCATTGGGCTTTTTAACCCACTACGTGGCCGATTGTATTTTACACCCCTACGTGGCCGCCATGTGCCAAACAGGTGCGCCTTACAGCATGCCAAACGGGCATAGCTGGATGGAGTCCTCGCTGGATTCTACGTTGTATCATCAAAGCTACAAAACCTATTTTGTGCCGCTGCATGCGGGCACCCCGGTGCTTATTACCGAAGATTTGGCCCAGGTGGCAAACCTGCTGCGCGAGGCTATTTCGCAGGTGTACGAGCGGGATATCCCCACGGTGGCATTGTCCGATACCTTCCACGACAACCTAAAAGTGCGTGGCATGTTAATATCCAAACATGGTGGCAAAAGGGCGCTGGCCGCACTGGTAGAGCCACTGCGGTTTGCTAAAAAGGGCAAAGGGTTTATTCGCAGCCATATGCAGCCTGCCGCCCCGTTAAAAAAGCTGCCCACCACCTGGGTAAACCCCTATACCGGGGTTAGCTATAACATTACCACCGAGGAAATTTTAACCGATGCCGAAGCCGCTGCGGCTAATTGCATTACCGCTGCCATGGGTTATTGGCTGGGAAATTTAGACAACGAGCAGTTGGCGCAGGCCCTTGGCAATAACGATTATTTTACCGGCCTACCCCTATAACTTATGGCGTTTGCTACTGCATAAGGGGTGGTTACATTTACAAACAGGCCCAAAACCTTGCTTTGTGCTGGGGGCAAAAAACCCACAAAGTAAAACGGTGCCTGCAAATAGGTATAAATTGCATTTGCTTAAAACGAAAGGATGGGAAAGAGATGTCTAACATTTGGCACGATATTAGCCCTAGCCGTGTTACACCCAACGATTTTATTGCGGTAATTGAAATTGAAAAGGGTAGCAAAAACAAATACGAGCTAGACAAAGAAACCGGGCATATTATTTTAGACCGTATTTTGTATACTTCTACCCACTACCCGGCAAACTATGGGCTAATACCCCGCACCTATGCCGATGACGGCGACCCGCTGGACGTTTTGGTACTTTGCAGCGAGGTTATACACCCGTTAAGCCTTGTGCGCTGCTACCCCATTGGCATGATAACCATGCAAGACCAAGGCAAGATGGACGAAAAAATTATTGCGATACCTTTTGAAGACCCTACCTATAACACCTACACTGATATACAAGAACTACCCAGCCACGTGGTATCGGAAATGCGCCACTTTTTTAGCGTGTACAAAAACTTAGAAAATAAAGATACCGTGGTGGATGATGAAGCTGGGCCAGAGGAAGCCAAGCGCACCATTCAAAGTGCGCTGGATAGTTATATTGAAAAATTTTGCCGT
>JAJDJP010000008.1 GCA_030267215.1 Ruminococcaceae bacterium OttesenSCG-928-A16 | reverse complement strand
CGAATAGCAGATGGTGGAGCCAACAAACGAAAACCCACGCTTTTTAAGGTCTTTACTCATGGCGTCCGATACTTCGGTGGTGATGGGTACCTGGGCGGTGGTTTGCCAGGCGTTTACAATGGGTTTGCCACCCACAAACCCCCAAATATAACTGCTAAAGCTGCCAAACTCTTTTTGCACAGCCAAAAAAGCATTGGCATTTTTAATTAGGGCATCTATTTTGCGGCGGTTGCGTATTACACCAGGGTTTGCCAGTAGCTCAGCCCTCTTTGTATCGTTGTACTTGGCAATAATGGTGGGGTTAAAGCCGTCAAAAGCCTCACGCATGGTCTCTCGCCGCTTTAAAATAAGGTTCCAGCTAAGGCCGGCCTGCATACCTTCTAAAATAATAAATTCAAATAGCTTGGCATCATCATATTCGGGCACGCCCCATTCGGTGTCGTGGTAGTGTTGGTCCAGTTCATCGTGCACCCAAGGGCAGCGTGTTTTAGCTTGCATAGTGGCCTTCCTTTCACAACAAGGTGTTATTCTTCTGCGGTTTCTTCCTGCCGCACCACATCAATGGTAAGGATTTTTCCATCATAGCTTACACTGGCGGTATCTACCATAATACCGGCCAGCATTAGCTCGCCGTCAATGGCTTCTTCACCGCTTATGTTCCAGTAGTTTTGTTCAAGGTCTTTTTGCCGGGGAATATTTAGGGTGCGGTGGGTATCTGCAATTGCCTTAGAAGAAAGATTGGGGATTTCTGCTTGCACTACAATATGTGAATGGGTAGGAAGCAGCGAAAAATCGGTGTGGCAAATATTGCCGCCTAAAAAATGGCAATGGCCCAAGATATCGGTCAATATTCTAATGTTTTTTTCAAATCTCAGTTTCACGAATACTTTTCCCCCTTTTAAAGGATAAAATAATAGGAACCAATACCAAGGCAACAAAGCCGGCGGCAAAACCGTTGCTGTATAGGTTAAAGCCAGAAGTAACAGTGCCAACATGCCCCACAATAAGGGTGTGCAACGCCCCAGCAATACACCCCCAAACCCAACCATATTGCCCGGCAATGGGGGCAAGCCCGGTGCAAAATAAAATAGCACATATATTAGAGGGGCTGGCCAGTGGCTGGGTGTTAAACAAGGCCATGCCAATGGCACCCAGCACCACCGGCCAGCAATTGGCAGGGTGTTTGCCAAATGCGCCAAAACCGGTGATGGTAAAAATACCTGCCAGTGTAACCCCGTTTAAGGGGGCACCTAAAGTTAGGGTAAGTGCTGTTGCCAACAGGCCAAGCAGGCCCATATTTAGGTAAATAGCGTTTCCATATAGCAAATAATAATCCGACACCAAGCGCCCGGAGTGACGCAGGATTTTTTTATAGCCACGCAAGTTTGCGGCGCGCCTACTTGGCAAAAGCCCTACAATAAGAAGGCTACCCATTAACAAGCAAAGAAAGATGCACAAAAACAGGTTATTGTCGTCGCTCCACAACAAGGGACGTTCTATTTCTATGCCAGCACTGGTGGTAAAAGCTGCCACAAAAATGGAAATAACCCCACCGGCAAACCCCACATTATATAAGTTGTAACCCCCGTGTACCCGGGTGGTAACCCCAGCTACAATGGGCACCAAAAAGCCCACCGCAATGCCCACAGCGCAGCCAATACAAAGCTCTGCCCAGGGGTTAAACCGGCCTAAAAATGCAAACTCGCTTACAACGGGGCTAAGGGTGGGGGCCAGTAACGCTGTTAATGCAAAGCTAGAGAAATTTTCTTGTTGAAATTTAGCATACAGCCACACGCCTAGTATAATAGGCACGCAGTTAAAAATATTTTTGCCAAAAAACGAGAACCCCGTTGTAAGCCAGATGGCGGCAATGATGGAGCCATTGGGTTCTACCCGCACAAAGGCCATTAACAGCACACTGGCCGTGCCGGTTATGGCAGCATTTAAAAGGCTGGCACCAAGCCCGCCAAGGGCAATATAATCGGTGATAAGCAGGCTGCGGCTGGTAATTATTTTGCCAAGTCCATCCCAAATTTGCGCAGGAGAATTGGCAACAAAGGCAAAAATTGCAAAACCGGCAAAAGTAAGCAAGGCATGGGTGTATGGCTTGTAAAATTTGGGCTTGGAAAATGTCATACACATTCACTCCATTTCTTTTAAAAGCTGGAATCATTGGATTCAAAGACCTTAAAAGTACAAAAGCAGGCAAAAAACAGATTAATTTAGTATACCATGCATGCCACATCGCATAAAAGCCTTTTTATTAATATTGTGTAAGAAAATTAAGGAGATTTCTTTGTTGTTGAAAGCGGATTTTAAGGTCTGGTTTCCTAACTTTAGCGGGGGATAGAATAAGAGTTTTCTATTTTTGCGGCCAATGTATAATTGAGCCCTTTATAAAAAGCGTGCAGAACAAAATGCTCTGCACGCTTTGGTGTTTAAAAAAGTAAATTCAGTTATTCAGCAGGTGCCTCTGCGTCGTGGATGTAGCAAGGTTCTGGCACACGCTCTGGCAAGTAGTAGCCGCGTTGCTGGCTGGGGCAGTTGCCGGTGGCGGCATAGCCGGTTTCGGTGCAAAAGGCGGTTACTACAAGGTCTTCGGGCGCAGCAGGGAAGCTCTTCTGCTCGGCCTTGTCGGCATACAAGGTTTCCATTACGGCCTTCCACACCATGGGGGGCGGGTTGGTGCGGGCGCTGGCGCTCCATTTTATGGTTTGGTTTTGGTCGTACCCCCACCACACAATGCTAACATAATCGGGGGTTAGGCCGGCAAACCAACGGTCGGTTTCCTTGTCGGCGTTACCGGTGGTACCGGTTTTTGCCACGGCTTCGTTTACGCCGGCGGGTTTCATGCCGTTGGCGGTACCACCGCTGGTAAGCACACCTGCAAGCAGTTGCCGCATAATATACGCAGTACCCGGCTGAATGGCCTGTGCCGAGGAGCCTTTAAATTTAAATAAAACGTTGCCGTTGGCATCCTGCACTTCTTCGTAGCAGTGCACCGGCGTGTAAACGCCCTCGTTGCCTAGCATTTGGTAGGCTCCGGCAAGTTCGTAAGGCGATATACCATGCGTCATACCGCCCAGCACAAGGGCCGAATAACCACGGTCACTTGGGTCTCCTTCGCCCACAAGGCTGGTTACGCCAAGGGTGCCGGTTAAAAACTCAAACATGTTATCAATGCCCACGCGCTCGCCCACGCGCACAGCAATGGTATTGGTAGAGTTTGCCAGCGCAGTGGTTACCAGCATAGGTTGGTTGGTTACCTTATTGCCAAAGTTGGTGGGCCAGTCGTACCGGGGCAGGCCGGTTTCGGCATCGTACGAGGCTTTGCCACGGAACTGGGAGAAAGAATCTTCCAGTATGGTAGAGTAGGTGATTAACCCACTATCAATACCCAAAGGATAAGCAGCGATGGGCTTCATGGTAGAACCCACCTGACGCACAGAATCTACCGCGCGGTTGAGGGTGAGGTTGGCGGTTTTTTCGCCAATGCCGCCCACAACACCTTTTAAAGCACCATTATAATCGGTAATAACCATGGCAGATTGCGTATAATCAACCTCGTCGCCCTCTACCGGGTTGCCGTTGCTATCTACTTTTGGGGAGGTAAGCTCGGGGAAAATAAACCCATCGGCTTGGTTACCATAGCCTTTTTCGTACACTTCCTCCATGGCGGTTTGCACCTTGGGGTCTATGGTTGCAATAATGCGCAGGCCGCCGTTGTAGTACAGGCGGTGGGCCTCGTTTAAATCGGCGGCAATGCCGTTATCTACAAGCCCCTGTTTTACCGATTCGTACAAGGTATCTACAAAATAGTTGTTGATGGAAGTACCAGAAACCTGTTGTTGGCGCTCGCCTTCAAACATGCCAAGCGGTTTCGAAGATTCTTCATCGAACTGTGCCTGGGTAATGTAGCCATCGGTCATCATCCATCTTAAAACATAGTTGCGCCGGTCCATGCAAGCCTCTGGGTTCAGGTAGGGGTCGTACCGGCCGGGGGCGTTGGTAATGCCTACAATGGTAGCACATTCGGCAATGGTTAAATCTGCCGGTACCTTGTTAAAATATTGCTGTGCGCCGGTGTAAACGCCCGCCAACGTGCCCGAAAGCGGAATGGTGTTGAGGTAAGCCTCCATAACCGTATCCTTCGAGTAGTTTTTGTCAAGGCTCCAGGCGCGGTAAATTTCCAAAATTTTACGCTGAATGCCCTCCAGGCCCTGGGTTTCTTTTTCTTGGGTTATATTTTTTACCAGCTGCTGGTGCAGGGTGGAAGCACCAAAGGTACGCTGAAAATGAAACACTTGGTTTAGTGCGGCATAAGCGCTGCGCCAAAAAGAGAAACCGTGATGCGTGCGGAACTCGCGATCTTCGGCGGCAATGGCGGCGTTTTGCATATCAATGGGCATATCTTGCAGGCCAACCCAAATGGTGTTGGTGTCGGCCCCTAGAATGGTTTGGTACTCTAGTATGTCGCCATTTTCGTCGCGATACATAATTTTACTGGTTTGCGATATTTTTAAGGTGTCGAGGTTTAGCAGGTTCAGGTTATCACTTTGGGTTTCTTCGGTTATCCATTGCGCCAAAGGTATGGCAACAATGGCCAGCGCCATGGCAGCAAGGCAACCAAGCACCAAAAATGCCTTTAATATATTAAAAAATATTATTTTGCCAACGCTGGTTTTTTTGCCACCACCTTTGCCGCCACCGCCACCGGTGGTTTTGCGGGGTGGTTTTTTACCGCCGGCCCCACCATTGCCATTGCTGGGCATTTGGCGGGTGGCAGCACTATTGCCGCCGCTTTTTGCGCCAGGGCGGCCAGCCTGTGCGGGCTTATTTGCAAACAAATTGGGTTGTGCCAAGGTTTTATCCCCCTATCGGTATAAAAACATAGTATCAATATAAAATTTTGGCTGCAAACAGCACCAAATGCAGATATTTGGCCTATTTTCACAGTCTTATACATTATATACCTAAAAGCCCCTTTTGGAAATAGACAGAGGCGCTTTTTCACAGTTTTGTTAGAAATTTGGCATTTTTAAGTAAGAATTTACCTGCTGGTTTTTATCCTTGTTAAAATGGGGGATGATAGGAATGTAGGGCTAGAAACAAATGCATGGTTTGCCCTTGTGAAGCCTGCTTTTTTATGAGATAATGAACCTTATAAATATTTTGGCGGAAGGTTGGTTGCATGGAGCTTTTAAAACAACGTATTTTAGCAGAAGGCAAGGTTTTACCCGGCAATATTATTAAGGTGGATGGATTTTTAAACCACCGAATAGATACTGGGCTGATGCGTGCCATGGCAAAAGAGTTTGCCAGCCTATTTAACACCGAGGGGATTACCGCAGTGCTAACAGTAGAGGCCTCTGGCATAGCGCTGGGCACCATTTGCGCCGAGGAGCTGGGTGTTCCGCTTATCTTTGCCAAAAAGGCCAAAAGCGACAATATTGAGGGTGGCCTATACCAAAGTGATATATTTTCGTACACATACAAAAAGAAGGTGACCCTACTGCTTGCCAGCGATTGGCTGGGCCCGAGAGACAAGGTGTTGATAGTGGATGACTTTTTGGCAAAAGGCGAGGCTTTGCGTGGTTTGGTAGATATTACCAACCAGGCGGGTGCCCAGCTTATTGGCCTTGGTGTTGCCATCGAAAAAGGGTTCCAAGGTGGGGGAGACAAGTTGCGCAAGGCCGGTGTAAACCTGCGCAGCCTTGCCATTATAGATAAAGCCGACCAAGATGGGATTGTGTTTAGAGAAGAACAATAGTTGACGTAGGCAGGTGTTTGATACAAGTGGAGAAATATACGGAAGAAGAATTAAAAGAAGCGCTGCGGGCCATTATTTCTACCATTGGCAAGTGCGAAAAAGTGCTGCCCAAGTTAAAGCCGGGCACTTCGCAGCACACCCTTTTAACCCGCCGAATAAAAGCGTTTTACATTGCGGCCGATTTAATTGCACGGGAAACAGACCGCCCCGAACGTTAGGCACCTAAAAAACAATGCCCCCACTTGCCATAAAAGCAGGTGGGGGATATTTAATGGTTACAAGCCAAAGCCGGCTTTAATAGTAGCAAACTCGGGGCTATTTACAAAAGAATTAAAAACCTGCTGTTTGCTTGCGCCACGCCACATTTGGTTAAGCCAATGCAAAAGGCCTGCATTGTCCGGCTCGCGGCCCATAAAAGCACGGTATAAAACTGTGATATATTCGGCATAACTATTTCCCTGGTTCTCAAACTCGGGCGAAAAAACAAAGCCTGCGGCAATGGTGTTAAGCGGTACCCCTTGTTGTGCTTGTTTTGTCCAGTGGTTTAGGCCGCCTATGTCTGCGGGGCGGTCTAACACTTGGGTATATAAGCGGTAAATAAAGGCGGTAAGTTGCGGGTTGTAATCACGGGGTTCGGCCGCCGTTAGGGTGCCAACATCAATGCCATACTGCCGGCAAATGCCTTTAAATTCGGGGCTTCTGGTAAATTCTATTAAAATGCCATTGCGCCCAAAGCCGGTGCCTAAAAAGGCAAGCCAGTAGTTTTTTCCGCTGGCATCGGCGGGGCGGTCCATCAAGGCGGTGTAAAGGCGGTTTAAATAAGCGTCGTTATCCAGGTTGCTCTTTATAAATTCAGGGCTGTTAAAAAAGTAGTTAGCAACAGCGGCCCCAGTCATTTTTTTGGTAGAAAGCTGGTTTGCCCAGTAAGCAAGGCCGTTGGCGTCTGGCAGGCGGCCCAATGTAGTGTTGTACAGGCGGGCAACAAAAGCATCTATCTGGCTTTTGTAAACAACAACCTTGCAGGTGGTGGTTTTGCCGGTGGCATTGCAAGTAGCGGTAATAGTAGCGGTGCCGGTGGCAATTGCTTTTACTAGCCCGCTACTGGTAACAGTGGCAACGGCAGGCTTATCTGTGCGCCATGTTGTGCCTTTGGAGGCAAACTTTTTTGGCAAAATGGTAGCGGTTAGTTGTTTGGTTTTGCCGGGCACCAGCGTGATGAAATTTTCAGACAAAGTGATGCCAATGATGGATTTTACGGCAGCTAAAGCATTTACCCGGCCATAGCCATAAATGGGGTCTTTGCCGGGGGCACCAAGGTCTACCGCGGTATTACACAAAGTGTTTTTTACCTGTGCAGGTGTTAAAGAGGGGTTGATGCTAAGCAAAAGCGCCGCAACCCCCGAAACCATGGGTGTGGCCATGGAAGTACCGGTTAGATATTGGTAGCCGCTGCCCAGCATGGTGCTGTAAATATGGTAGCCGGGTGCGGCAATGTCTTTGGCGGTGCCATAGTTAGAGCCAGACCAAATATAGCTGGCGTTTTGAAGGGCCACAACACTGATGGTATAGGCAGAATCGCTAGGATAGGTATATTCGTTGGTGCTTTCGTTGCCAGCGGCGGCAACAAAAACAACGCCTTTTTTATTTGCGTTTTCCATGGCGTTTTCCATGGCGCGGTAGGGGGCCGATGCTTGGGTTCCAAAGCTCATATTAATAACCCGTGCGCCATTGGATACACTATAGTCTATGCCGGTTAAAATGTCCGCATAGCTGGCAGTCCAGTCTCGCTCTCGGGAATCGTAATGAAAAACATTCACACTTAATAGTTTGGCATTGTAGGCAACACCGGCAATGCCAATTTTATTGTTGGCAACGCCCGAAATAATACCAGCCACATGGGTGCCGTGGTAGGTTTCTGGCACAAAACCGCTGGTGCCGGTAGCAGCATCGTAGTTGCCCACTAGGTTGGCAGCAAGGTCTGGGTGGTTTGGTTGCACGCCGGTATCTAACACCGCTACGGTAATTTCGCGGTTGGTTTGGGCAATTGTCCATGCCTGTGGAACATTAATCCAATTCAAATAATCCTGCTTGGAAAACCCAGGGTCGTTTGGCGTAACGCTATCTTCAAACAACACAAATTTATAGTTGGGCTCGGCAAACATAACCTGTGGGTTTTGTTCCAGTTCTTCTATTTTTTCTTGCACACTGCTGCCATCGGTTATGGTTATCACACTGGCAAGGGTGTCGGCCGTTTCAAAGGTTTCTTTAACTTCAACGCCATCTGCTTCGCTAGAAAAAACCGACATAGCACTGCGGCTGGCCCGCATAAAACCGGGCTGGTACACCACAACAATGCTTTCTTCTTCGGGGGTGTCCTCTTGGGCTTTGGGCAAACTTTGGGCCAGTGCGCTCTCAGGCTCTAGTTCACTTTCGGGTGTCGCTTCGCTACCCGGTTTAACTTCGCTATCCGGCTCAACTTCGCTATCCGGCTCAACTTCGCTTTCGGGCGCTATTTCACTCTCTGGCTCTACCTCGCTATTGGGTAAAGAAGAAGGCTGCGAATCCGGCTCATTTTCTAGAAAAGAGGAAGTGATATCGGAAGAAACCTCGGTGGAAATGCTTTGGGAATTTTCGGCCGGCAGGGAAATGGAGGAGGGATCTACAAGGGCAGGTTGCTGCGCAAACGCTGTAGTGCCCAATGCCGCCGCCATAAACAAAGCCAAAAAACCCGATAAAATCCTTTTCAAAAAAACACCTCATCACCTTTATAGTAAGTACCCTTTTTAAAACAAAAAACCGCAAATTGCAAAATGAGCTTTGATGATAAGCACTTTTTTTGAATTTTGTAAGCCGCTACACACCCTGCCACAAACACAAAACAGACAATGCCTACCAGCAACCCCATTTTTAAACGAGTAAAAATGAATTACAACACATCAATTTTAACATACTATGTTTTATATAACAACAAATGTAACGCCAAAAAGGGCAGGAATATTTTGCCTGAAGTTATTGACAAACCTGGCTATATTTGATATATTATCAGTTGTTACGCGGATATGGCGGAATTGGCAGACGCGCTAGATTCAGGTTCTAGTCGGGGCAACTCGGTGAAGGTTCAAGTCCTTTTATCCGCACCAAAAAAAGGCATGCAATCAGCTTTGATTGCATGCCTTTTTTATTGTTTCCAAATCTCTTGCATTTTATGCGTATAAATGCTACTGTAAAACTAACATAGCAAAACAAATAAGAATCATAAAGGAGGCATTCTAATGGGCAAGTTCATGGTTGTAGAGGTGAAAACGGGCACAAAATTTAATTTGGTTGCGGGCAACGGAGAGATTATTGGAATCAGTGAGGTTTATAGCTCCAAAGCATCCTGCCTCAAGGGTATCGAAAGCGTGCGCAAGAATTCGGCCAAGGCCAATATTGAGGACCAAACTGCGGGCGAAAGCGCTGTTAACCCCAAATTTGAGCTGTATACCGACAAAGCGGGCGAGTTTCGCTTCCGGCTTAAGGCCACGAATGGTGAAATCATTCTGACATCTGAAGGATACAAGGCCAAGGCAAGCTGCAAAAACGGCATTAGCAGTGTTATTAAAAATGCGGCCGATGCACCTGTTGTGGAAGCGGACTAAACCCTGTACCGGGCTGGTTTTGCCTTGTAGCGAATTGTTGCAACAAAGTGTTGCTACCAACAGAGGCACAAAAAACAAATAAAACCGGATGATTTACCAATTTTTTGAAGGTAAACCATCCGGTTTTTTGTATTTGTGCCCCCGTTTTACAGGGGGGAGAAAGTTTTGCAATTAGGATTTAGCAAGAGAACCATCAAAATCCAATCAGGCCGCCACCATCTACTGGCAGGCATACCCCGTTAATATAACGGGCGGCATCGCTGCACAAAAACAGTGCGGCCATGCCAATATCCATTGGGTTGCCCAGCCTTTTCATGGGGATACGGCCTAGTATTTTTTCCATGCGTGGGGCATCGCCATCGGTTGCCTTACGAAACATAGGGGTGTCTATCCAGCCGGGCGCAATGGCATTTACCCGCACACCCTCGGCCCCACATTCCGACGCTAAAGTGTGCACCATGCCCAGGTAACCAGCTTTGGCAGCCGAATAACCCGTAACATTGGTTTGGCCAATAAAGCTCGTCATGCTTGCCATAAAAAGCACGCTGCCTTTTTGGCGGGCCTTCATGGCAGGAATTACCGCCTTGGTAAGCGCAAATGCACCAACCAGATGCACGTTTAATACGCTGCAAAAATCGTCCACAGTCATTTCTTCAATGGGCTTTTTGCAGTGGTTGCCCGCATTATTCACCAAAATATCAATGGGTCCTTCGCGCTTTTGTATCTCGCCAACTACGTCTGGGGTTTTTTCGGTTTCGGTGATGTTGAAAGTGTAGTAAACGGCATTGTTGCCAAATTTTTGCAGTACCTGCGCATTTTTAGCCGATGTGCCGATAACCACAACCTTTGCGCCGGCTGCCACCAAACATTCGGTTACGCCAAGCCCAATACCGGTGGCGCCGCCAGTTACAATTGCGGTTTGTCCTTGTAAAGAATAGTAGGGTGCCAATTCCATGATAAAGCCTCCTTTAGGGTGTGTAGTGGGGCAAAAATAGGTGTTATTGTTGCGCACACCCGGCCTTGCTGCCCCCGGGGGTTTGGTATTTATAGGGGATATGGTATTCCTTATGGCCAAGAGTTTCGCTTTTGGTGGGCTTGCCTATGGCAACGTTCAACACCATTTCCAGCAAATCCTTCTCCAGTTCAGCTAAGGTTTTTTGGCCGGTTAGTGCAAGCCCGGCATCAAAGTCCATATCGCCCTGCATGTGCAGATAGGTATTATGGTTGCCGGTAATTTTAAGCACCGGTGCCACCGCACTGCCCACAACATTGCCACGCCCGGTAACCATTAATAATAACTGGCAACCGCTGGCAGCCAGTGCAAGCAAGCCCTCGTTATCGTTTGGGTTGGCAATGCCAAATTGCATCCAGTGGGGGTCCGGGGTGGTATCTAGCAGCCACAGGCCTTTGCCGGGCGGGTTTTGCGCCACCTTTAAAACCCCTTGTATGGGTTGTGTGCCACTTTTTATAACAGCGCCCATGCTTTTTTCTTCTATGGTAGAAAGCCCGCCGGCAAAGTTACCGGGGCTTATAGAGTATTGGCGCGTGCTGTTGCAGTATTGCAATGCTTTGTAATAGGTGGCCTCAATTTGTTGCTTTGCTTTTTTGTTGGCTCCTCTTTTTTGCAGTAGTTCCAGCAGGCCAATGGTTTCCAGTATTTCTTCAAAAAGGGCGGTGCCGCCTATGCTTACAAGCCGGTTAAACAAGCGCCCCACCACCGCGTTGCCAGCAAGCCCGCTGGTATAGTCGCTGCCGCCACATTCGGCTCCAAGCACCAAATCGGTTATATACATGCTTGTTTGGGGCGTTTTTTGCAGTTCTTGTAAAAAAGCGGCTGCCAGTTTTGTCCCTTTTTTAATCGATTTTTCGGTGCCACCTGTCTGTTGGATAAAAAGCCAACTGGCCAGTTTTCCTTCTTCTTCGGCAATTGTAGCAAGCCACTTTGGTTGTATATACTCGCACCCAAGGCCCACAACCAGCACACCGCCCACATTTGGGTGGCGAATAAGCGCAATAAGCAGCCGCACAGCATACTCATTGTCGGTGCAGCCGGCAAAGCCAACTACATCTACATGGGGGCTGGCGGTTAGGCGGCCAATTTCTTTTGCCACAAAGCTGGCGCACTCTACAGTGTATAGTATAAGCAATTTGTTGCGTATTCCCTTGCGTCCGTTTTTGCGCAGGTAACCTGGCCAACAGGCGTTTTTTGCCACCATGTTACTTCCCTCATTCATATTTTATGTCCTTTGGCGCACCGGTAACAATGTCTAAATGGGAGGATCTTTCATCATACAGGCTTGTTATGCAGTGCAAATGTACCCACGTGCCTTTAGCAATTGCTTTGGTAGCCACCCCAATAACCACGCCGTATTTTATAACCGGCTGGCCAATATCAATAGTAAGCAGCGCAATTTTATGCCCTTCCAAAACTTCTTCACGGCAGGTTATCTGCGTTTGCGTATATTCGCCAAGCAGCTGCACCGGGCCGGGCAATAAGGCTTGCAATGCGGTGGCAACATTGTCTGCCTGGTTAATTTGAAATGCTGTTTGCATGGCTTTGCCTCCTGTGTAAAACTGTGTTAGCGGCGGTTTGGGCACAATTAAACACGCCCAAACCAGCCGCTAAATGCAATTTTACAAAATGCCGTATTTGGCAAATGCATCGGTTGCACTCATGCCATTTTCGATAGCTTTGCGCACCACTTTTTCGCCGGCGGCTTTTTGCAGAGATTTTTCTATTACCAGCTCTGCTTTATCTTTAGGAATAACAAGAACCCCATCGATATCGCCGAAAATATAGTCGCCGGGTGTAATAGTTACCTGGCCAATCTCAATGGTGCAGCGGTAATCTACCACTTGGGTGCGCACGCTAGAATCTTGCGCGTAGCAACCGCAGCTAAACACCGGCCAGTTTTGCTCCAGCACCTGGGGGGTATCTCGGTGCCAGCCGTTTACCACCGCGCCTGCCGCGCCGCGCGTGCGGGCAGTGGCGGTAAGTAGTTCGCCCCAATAAGCGCAGCGTTTGGTGCCGCCGGTGGCAATATAAATTTCGTTTTCCTCCAGTTGGTCTAGCGCTTGGGTAAGTAGGCCAAAAGGCTTTTTTTGTGGCTCAAATACGTCAATCATTAACACCGGCATGGCCTTGCCGGCAAGTTTGGTGCCGGGCGTAAGTGGGCGAATATCTGGCGGAAGAAACTGGTGATAGTACCCCAGCTCGTCCAAAATATCGCCCACAACCGGGGTGTAAAGGTGCTCTCTCATCTGGGCAAACAAATCGGCTTCCTTTTGCATGCGTACCTCCTTACCACGGGCCACTTTTAATGGCGGTTTGTGCAAATGTACTATGGGATAAAACTTGTTTACAAGCTGGATAAAATTGTTGTTTTAGCGGTTTTGGCCTCTTTGCGGCTAACGGCTGCATAGTGGCAGGCAACCTTGTGGCCCGGTGCAATTTCCTGTAAAGTGGGGTCTTGGGTTTTGCAGTCTTCGCGGGCCATCCAGCAGCGCTGTGCAAAACGGCAACCGGGTTTTGGGTTAATGGGGGAGGGCACGTCCCCTTCTAAAATAATCCGCTCGGTTTTGTCGTTCACATCTACTTTTGGTATTGCCGATAACAGCGCAATGGTATAGGGGTGGTGGCAATTTTCAAAAATCATATCGGTTTCTGCAATTTCTACAATTTGGCCCAAATACATAACCGCAATGCGGTTAGAAATATGCCGAACCACCGATAAATCGTGCGAGATAAACAGGAAGGTGAGGTCGAACTTCTTTTGCAAATCCATAAGCAGGTTAATAATTTTTGCCTGCACCGAAACGTCTAACGAAGACACCGGCTCGTCGCATACAATAAATTTAGGGTTTAACGAAAGCGAACGTGCAATGCCAACAACCTGCCGGGTGCCGCCGTCCAACTCGTGGGGGTAGTAGTCCAGCAATTCTTTTGCAATGCCAACAGTTTCGCACAGTTTTTGTATACGCTTTTCAATTTCATTTTTGGGGCATATTTTTTGCACAATGTATGCTTCCGACAAAATGCTGCGAATGGTTTTGCGCGGGTTTAACGAAGAGTAGGGATCTTGAAAAATAATTTGCATTTTTTTACAAAACTCTTTTTGCTGTTCTTTGTCTGCGCTAAAAACATCTTCTCCCTGTAAAAAAAGCTTGCCCTCGGTTTGTTGTAAAAGCCGCATAATAACGTTACCCACGGTGCTTTTTCCGCAGCCGCTTTCGCCCACAAGGCCAAGGGTTTCGCCCTCGTAAACATCAAAGCTAACGTCATCTACTGCATGTAGCATGCCCTTGCCGGGTATTTTAAAATATTCTTTTAAGCCCTGTACCTGAATAAGGGGTTGTTGTATCGTGTTTTCCATTATTTTCCCTCCGCTTTAACAAAGCACGCAACGTTATGGCCAGGGCGCACAGTGGCCATGGGTGGCACCTGGCTTTTGCATTTTTCTATGCACATTTCGCATCGGGGATGAAACGCGCACCCAGCGGGCAGGTTGGTAGCCCCGGCAATTTTGCCTGGTATAGCGTGCAAACGTTCTTTTTTGCCCTCTAGCGAGGGAATAGCCCCCAGAAGGCCGGCGGTGTAAGGATGAAGCGGGGTGCCAAAAACATCTTTTACCGGGCCGTGCTCTATAATACGGCCGCCATAAATAACCGCCACATTTTCGCATAGCTCCGATATAATACCAAGGTTGTGGGTAATCATTAATAACGAGGTATCGTATTGGGTTTTCAGCTTTTTCATCAGTTCCAATATCTGCGCTTGTATGGTAACGTCCAGCGCAGTGGTGGGCTCGTCGGCAATTAGTAGCTCGGGGTTAAGGGCAATGCCCGCCGCAATACCCACACGCTGCCGCATACCGCCCGAAAACTGCGAAGGGTAATCGTGCAGGCGGCTGCCCGGTATACCCACTTCTTCCAAAAGTTGTTTGGTTTTTTCATCGGCTTGCCGGTGGGTGCACTTTTCGTGTTTGCGTATTACCATGCTAATTTGCTCGCCAATGGTAAACACAGGGTTTAACGAGGTTAGCGGGTTTTGAAAGATCATGGATATTTTTTTGCCACGAATATCCATAAGCTCTTTGTTGCTCATTTTTTGTACCGATTTACCGTTGTACAAAATTTCGCCACCAATAATGCGACCGGCCGGCTTGGGCAACAAGTTTAAAACCGACAAAGCTGCAGTGGTTTTACCGGCCCCGGTTTCACCCACAAGCCCCAAAGATTCGCCCTTGTGGATGGTGAGGGTAAGCCCGTTTAATGCGTTGCCGGTGCCGCGTTCGGTAACATATTGCACCTGCAAATCTTTAATTTCTAGCAAAACATTGTTTTCCATAATTGCCTCCCCTTAAATCTTCTTCGGGTCTAAAACGTCCCGCAGGCCATCGCCCAAAAAGTTAAAGGCAAGTACAGTAATCATCAAAGCAATGCCCGGGGCAAATACCATCCATGGGTTGGTAATAAGGTAGTTTCGGCCGTCGGCAATCATGTTGCCCCAAGAGGGGGTGGGCGGTTGCACACCAAGGCTTAAAAAACTTAACGACGCTTCAGTTAGAATAGTCCACCCAAATTGCTGGCTTATTAAAATAATAAGCTGGGTGGTAACGTTAGGGAAAATTTGCCGGAACATGATGTGGGTTTTTTTTGCCCCCAAAACCTGCGAAGCCTTTACAAACTCGGCGTTTTTTACCACCATAACATTGTTGCGGGTAACTTTGCAGTACTGCACCCAGCTGGTTACAATAAGCACAATAATAAGGTTAAAAATATTTGGGCCTAAAATAGCCATAACGGCGATAGCCAGAACCAGGTTTGGTATGGCCATCATAATATCGCAAAGGCGCATAATAATCATATCGGTAACGCCGCCAAAATAGCCCGAAACCGCCCCCAAAATGGTGCCGATAAAAGCAGCCACCAAAACCACCGCCGCGGCAATAAAAAGAGAATACCGCGAGCCTAGCAACAAGCGCGAAAAAATATCACGGCCCAAATCGTCGGTGCCAAAAACATGGCCGCTAAGGCCGCTGGCAAAATATTCTGGCGAAATAAGCCTGTCTTTAAGAGAGTTGGTTACGGGGTCGAACTGAACAATAAAGGGAGAGAACACCGAAAGCAAAACAATAAGAAGTACCAGCACGGCACCTACCATAAAAAATTTACTCTTCAGCATTCGTGAGAAAAGAATTTTTTTATCCATTATATTCTCCTTAATGCAGCGTAATGCGGGGGTCTATAAAAGAGTTCAAAATATCTACAAACATGTTAACAATGGCAAATAATGCCGCCGATACCAGTAGACAAGATTGCACCAGCGGGTAGTCTCGGGTGCCTACAGCCTGAAAAATAAGCTGCCCAAAACCAGGCCAGGCAAAAATGGTTTCTACCACAACAGCACCGGCAAGGTAGGTGCCAATTTGCATGCCAACAATAGTTACAATGGGTATTAGTGCATTTTTAAAAGCATATTTTGTATAAACCACCGCCTTGCCAATACCCTTGGCATAGGTGGCAGTAATATAGTCTTCTTTTAGCACGTCTATCATGCCAGAGCGCCCCATGCGGGTAACCTGCGCCGCCACTGGGTAGCCCAAGGTAATGGCGGGCAGCACAAAGTTTTGCCAGGTGCCATACCCCATAGAGGGAAGCCACCCAAGCTTAACCGAAAAGATATAGATGACAAGAATACCCATCCACACGGTAGACATTGACTGCCCAAGCAAGGCAAACATGGTTGCCGAAAAATCGATTATAGTACCCTGGCGCGAGCCGGCAATAATGCCAAGGGGAATGCTGATAAGCAAACAGACCACCATGGTTATTACCGTTAGCTGGAAGGTAACCGGCAAACGCTGGAAAATTAAATCTTTTACAGGGATTTTATAAATAATGGAAGTACCGAGGTCGCCTTTAAGCACACCGCCGATGTAGCGAAAATATTGTACAGGCAGGGGTTGGTCCAGTCCTAGTTTAACCTCCATGGCACGTATAGCTTCTTCAGGGGCACCATCGGGCAAAACCAGCATAGCGGGGTTGCCCGGTGCAATGCGTATAAGCCCAAAAGCTATAATAGAAACACAAAAAAGGATAACGAGGGTCATACCCAGCCGTTTTAGAATAAACCGCATAACGTTTGGCATAGTTCCTCCTTTTACATTAACAGCCTGGCTGGCAACGTGCCAGCCAGGCTGTGGCTAGAAGTATAACTAACAATAAAGCACGTACATTACGTTGAACGTTTTTACTGGCAAACCCGAGGGTTAGCAGGTTTTAAACGGGGTTATTTTACAAGGGCGGGGTCCCAGTTAACGTAACGTGCGTTAATGTAACCGTCCTTATACAGTTGTAGGCCGGTAACGCCATAGTTAATGGGGTAGCAAGCCTGCATTTGGTCGGTGGTAATTTGCGGGGCATAGGTTTCGCGCATTTTGGCGTTCAACTCTTTCAGCAGGGCTTCACGGTCGGCTGTATCCACTGCCTTGTTCGAATCTTCGATAATCTGCATCATGGCAGGGTCTTGATAATTCGAGTGGTGGTTGTCGCTTAAAATGCGTTGGTTAATATGTGCGTAGGGGTCTCCGCTAACGTAGTTGTTAGAGGCCAGGAATACATCGTAGGTGCCCTCTTTACGGATATTGTTAAGCGCCGAAACCTCTACGGCTTCTATTTTAGCGTTAAAGCCGGCTTGAGTAAGCATATCTTGTATAGCGGTAAGCAGTTGTTTGCCCATGGGGATACCGGTGTGGGTGTAAATGGTAAATGCTTCGCCATTATAACCAGCTTCAGCTAGCAAACTTTTCGCTTTTTCCAAATCATACTCGTAAGCGGGCACGCTGCTATCAAAACCCAAAGAGCCTTCGGGGAAGATGCCGTTTGGCACCGAACCGGCACCCAGCACATAGTCTACCAAAGCTTGCCTATCCAACGCTAACGAGAAAGCTTCGCGTACTTTTTCGTTGGCAAAAACAGAGCCATCTCGGCATTGGAACTGCAGATAGTGGAAAATACCAACATCTACGTTCACCATCTCAGTTTTGTCTTCGGTGCCGGTGTACATGGGCAGCATGTCGCGCGCAACGCCGCCGGTAGAAAGGTAAGCGTCTATTTCGCCCGAAAGCTGGCCGTTAATAGCGGTAGAGGGCTCTAGGATATGACGCAGATAAACGTCGGTAAGGGTGGTTTCGTAAATATCCCAAGAATCTTCGTATTTGGTAAAGTGGGTATATTGGCCGTCCACCCATTCATCTAGCTGCCAGGGGCCGGTGCCAACCGCTTTTTGCTCGGTCCAAAGTTTTTCGCCTTCAGCATCCCAAGCTTCGTTGGGTATAATCCAGGTGTTAGAGAAGGCGTACTCAGCGGGGCCAAAAGGCTCCGAAAGCTTAACCTCGGCGGTGTATTGGTCTACCGCTGTTACCGATTCTAGGTAGGGCCAGTAGGTAAGCGCGCAGGTAAGCTCGGGGGTATCAATTAGGCGCTGGAAGGTTGTAACAACATCGGCCGAGTCAAAATCTTCGCCGTTTTGGAACTTTACGCCTTCGCGCAGTTTAAAGGTCCAGGTAAGCCCATCTTCCGATTTGCTCCATTCGGTAGCAAGGCCGGCAGAGTAATTGCCCTCGTGGTCGGTGGCAATCAGGGTGTCATACATCATCCAGCAGGCGGTAAACACCGGGAAGTTAAAGATGTCGTGCGGATCCAGCTTGGTGATGTTTTCGGACAGGGCGAGGTTGATAACGGTTTTTTCGCCACCGGTACCGGTGCTGGCAGGGGGTGGGGTAGTGCCACCCGCAGCAGAAGAAGCAATGCTAGTAGCCCCACCAGTGGTACAACCCACCAGTACTAAACCGGCCAGAAAAGCGGCCAAAGCCATTTTTAGTTTTTTCATGTTTTTGTTTCCTCCTCATTTTTTTGATATTCGGTTTTTTGGTACAATTTGTGCCAGACCTTTTTCACGTACTATATGTAACACTCCATCCCCCGGTGGGGTGTATACACCTACAGGTTCTGCCTTGCGGCAAAAGTGGTTTTGTAGCGGAAATAAAAGCTTATGAAAGCCCTTTTATATTGAACGAAAAAAATATGCTAGTTTATCTACTATAATAAAGAACTGCCAAGCCCCTTTTGCAGCATTTGCAATGCCGCTTGCATGTAACCCAGCGCAAAGGCCATGCCGGCATGCCAGGGGGCATCACAATCGGGTTCAGGGGTATGGTCTGGCACAATAACGCCATTAAAGCCATGCTTTTGCAAAAGGGCCAGCGCCCGCAGCATGTCAATATCACCTTCGTCCACAAACACTTCGTCGTAGTGGGGCACTTTGCCACGCACATTACGAAAGTGCACATAGCTTATTTTTTGCTGCTTGGCATATTGTTCAATAGCGCTGTAAATGTCGCCTTCGGCCATCTCTTGTATACTGCCCATGCAAAAATCCAGCTTATTGGCGGGGCTTTTCACAAGGTCTATAACTTTTTGGTAGTATCCGGGCTGATAAACCAGCCGTGGGGTTTGCCGCAAGGTTTCCATTGGCGGGTCGTCGGGGTGCAGGGCAAGCTCTACACCGGCTTGCTCTGCTACGGGTAGCATCTCCTGCAAAAAGCGCTCCAGCCTGTTCCATAACTCGGCTTTGGTAATAAGCGGTTGCCAGCCTGTAAGGGTGTCATCGTAGGTCATGTTCCAAATTTGGCCGGCTGGTATAGGGGCGCTGGTGTCTATTTCGGCTGCATTAAAACAGGTGCTTTTGGCGCCACCACGCGCCGCCTGTTTTTTGCTATGCCCCCACACCCCTGCAAAGCTAAAATTATAACCAAATGCTGGTATGCCGGCTGCGCCGGTGTTTCGTATAATCTGCTTTAAATACTCCATTTGCTGTGCACGTTTGGGGCCATCCAGCAAAACATCGTACCAATCGGCCGGGCTAAAATTTTCAATTGCATATATTTCCAGCCCGTACTCGCGGGCCATTTTTTGTAGCGCCAGCAGGTTGTCCTTTTCCCAAATGGGGTCGTTTTTTAGGGCAGTGCCATAATTACTGTGCTGGTTGGTGGCGGCTACAATTTGCTGCTTGTAATAGTTTGCCAAATGCACCACCAGGTGGGTGCACCCACATTGGCGTGCAAAAGCAAAGTTTTGTGGGGTAAGCATGTGCCGGTAAAGGCCAAGCCCTAATTTAATTGTGTTTGCTGAATTTTGCATGTTTCCCTCTTTTCATAGGGGAGGTGAATGGTACACTTTTGGGGAGCAAAAATAGACAAAAAAACACAAGAAAAGACAAGAATATGCTATTACCTTTAATTATAAACTAAAAATAATCGTTTTCCTCTTGAATATTGACATAGTTCTATTATAAACTGATATATATACGAAATATATATATGTTTTAGTGCGCTAATGTTTTTTTAGATATTCTGTTAATAATCATAAATTTACATTCATATTGTAAAGGTTTGTTTCCATGTTTGCTTATTGGTTCGCAAAGGAGGATTCAGATGCTAAAACGTATTGACCAGGACCAGGTTTTTCCTCGGCAGCAACCGCTGCACTACCGGCACCACACTACGGTAGATGCCTCCATCTATCCGCAGCTTCATAGCTTTTATGAAATTGTTTTGGTAACCTCGGGCATATTACAGCTTAAGCTGTGCGAAAAACGCCTGACACTAGAGGCTGGCAGCCTTGCGCTGGTTAGGCCTGGCGACATTCATTCCAAATCTGGCAGCAATGTTTCGCATATCAACCTTGCCTTTATGGCTGCCGAGGTAGACGCTTTGTTTGATTATTTATGCGACCATAAGGCGCTTGCCACTTTGCAGCAGGCGGCTTATATCTCGCCGGTGTTTTTGGCGGGCATGCAGTTAAAGCAGCTGCAAACCCGCCTGCTTCAGGTAGATTCTATAGAAAACAGCCTGCCAGAGAAGAAAACCTTGCTAAGGCATATTTTGTACGATGTTTTTGTTAACCATGTGCTGCCCAATACCGCTACAGGCATTGTGGACGACGGCTTGCCAAGTTGGATGAGTGAAGCCCTGGCTTTGTGGCAAATGGAGGAACACCGGCAGGAGGGGTTGGATTTTTTTTGCCGCATTTCGGGTTATAGTAAAGAGCACCTTTGCCGCCTGTTTAAAAGGCATTTAGGGCTTACCCCCAATGTGTATCTAAACCAGCAAAGGCTAAATTATGCGGTAAATTTGCTTCTTCATTCCAACCTTTTAATACTGGACGTTTGCTTTGCGGCAGGGTTTAAAAGTTCCAGCCAATTTTACAAAATTTTTAGAGATAATTACGGCGTGTCTCCACAAAAATTTAGGCATATGCAAACCTTGTGGAAATAATGGTTGCTTACAAAATAAAAACATGCCTTACCTAATAAAAGGTGGGCACCCTATAAAAAGTTAAGTTATTTACAAATTACCAAAAAATTAAAACCAAACTATTTACCAATTTTCAAGGGTAAATAATTTGGTTTTATGTTTTGCACCAAAAGCTATTCTGCCGGGGTTACGCCAATTTTGGGGCAAAGGTTTTGTAACACACATTTGCCGCAAAAGGCTTTGCGGGCGGTGCACACAGCCCGGCCATGCAGCACGCAGCGGTGGCAATAATCGTTCGATTCTTCGGGCGGCAGCGCCTTGCGCAGGGCGTTTTCTACCTTTAAAGGGTCGGTGCTTTTAATAAAGCCCAGCCGGTTTGCCATGCGTATGCAGTGGGTGTCGGCAATTACCACACCCGGCACATGGAAAATATCACCCAAAATAAGGTTGGCGCTTTTGCGGCCCACACCGGGTAGCTTTAACAGTTCTTCCATGGTGTTTGGCAGGTGGCCACCATATTGGGTTAACACAATGCCGGTGGCGGCACTAATATCCCGTGCTTTGCTGCGGCCAAGGCCGCAGGGGCGCACAATTTCCTCAATTTCGGCGGGGGTGGCACTGGCAAGGGCCTCTAGCGTGGGGTATTTTTTAAACAAAATTTCGGTCACCACATTCACGCGGGCATCGGTGCATTGGGCCGAAAGCCGCACCGCCACCATCAGCTGCCAGGCGTTGTCATAATCCAGGCTGCAAATGCCAACCGGGTACTCGGCCTTTAGGGCTTCAACTATTTTTTTTGCGTCTGCTTTGGTTCGCATAGGGGTTCTCCTTTTTAGTTTGCGGCAGGTAGCGTTTGCGCGCATAGGGCGGGCGCTTTAACATGGCAGCCACCAGCCGCCAAAAGCCGGGTTTACCGTTGCACATAGCAAGCAGGTGTTGCAGGGCTTTGGGGTTAACAATGCCGTTGGTTTGCTGCATAATGTTTTTAAAGGGTAGGTCGTTTGCCATGGCAATACCCGCACGGTGGTTGGCTTTGGGGTTGGTAGAAAAACGAATATATGCGCAGGATACACGCCGGATTAAATAAAGCATGCGGCGCCCCCAAAAGCTGCCGGTTAACTGGTCGGCCGTGGTGGTAAGGGTATATTCGCCTTTTTGGGGCAGCTTGCTGTTGCTGGTGCGCGGGCCGCTGTATAGCTTGTCAAACTCATCGGCGGGGAAGCTGTTATCTTTTAGTTTGCTATAAAAGCCACCAGCAGCAAACGAGGTGCCGGGTGCCAGTGTAGTGCCTGCGGCGGTAAAGGCCATGGTAAGTGGCAGGTTGTGGCTGCTGGGGCCTACCTGTATTTCGTATTCGCCCTGCTCTACAACATGGGTTTTGGTGGCGGGGTTAAAATAGCCAAGGCTTTGGTAGGGTATTTGCAGCGTAATGTTTTGGCTTTGCCCAGGGGCAAGGGTTTGGCGGGTAAAGGCCTTTAGCTCGTGCAATGGCTGAAACCGCGCCGAGTTTTTACGCCGCAGATATACCTGTGCAATTTCATCGCCGGCCAAGGTGCCAGTATTGGTAAGGGTAAAGGTGAGGGTAAGTGGCTCTTCGCTGGCAAGGCTATTGTTACGCAGCGTTAGCCTGCTATAGGCATAGCTGGTATAGCTTAAGCCATGCCCAAAGGCAAACCGCACCGGCACTTTGGCGGTATTGTAATAACGGTAGCCCACAAAAATACTTTCGTTATAGCTTACCTCGTTTGGCCCACTGGGAAAATTGTGGTAGCTGGGGGTGTGCTGCAGGGTAAGGGGCCAGCTTTCTGGCAGTTTGCCGCTGGGGTTGGCGTTGCCAAACAGCAGGTTTAGGGCAGCTTCGCCAAGGCCCTCGCCACCCAGGTATAGGCATAATAGGGCATTGGCATTATCCAGCCAGGGGGTTTCTACCGGGGCACCGCAGCATAGCACCACGCAAACATTGGGGTTTACAGCGGCAACGCTGTTTAGCAACTCTATTTGTGCAGCGGGTATGGCAAGGTGGTCGCGGTCAAATCCTTCACACTCAAACGAATCGGGCAGGCCGAGGAAAAGCACCACATTTTTAGCCGCCGCAGCGGTTTTAACCGCCTGCTCCAGCAGGTGTGGGGTGGTGTGCTCGCCCGTATGGCCGGGGGCATAGGTAAACGGCATGCCGGCGTTTTGCATAGCCTCTACAAACCCCACCAAATTTTTGGGGTTGATAATAGAAGACCCGCCCCCTTGGTAACGTGGGTGCACGGCCATTTCGCCTATAATGGCAATGCTTTCTTCTTTTGGCAGGGGCAGCATGCCATTGTTTTTTAATAGCACGGCGCTTTTTTCCAGTGCTTCTACCGCTAGGGCATGGTGGGCATCAAAATCGCACTGAGGGATAGGGCTTATTGGGTCGGTTTCGGCATAGGTAAAAATAAGTTTTAGCAGGTTCCAGCAGGCGGTGTTCAGGGCATCTTCGCTTAAATCTCCGTTTTTAACGGCCTGCACAATGGCATAATCGTTGGCACCGCCCGAAGACGGCATTTCCAAATCTAGCCCGGCGTTTACGCCGCTTGGGCGGTGGTTTACGGCGCCCCAATCGCTAATAACAGCGCCAGTAAAGCCAAAACGCAGGCGCAAAACATCGGTTAGCAGGCGGCGGTTTTCGCTGGCATAGGTGCCGCCAATACGGTTATAGCTGCACATTACGGTGGCAGGCTGTGCTTTTTTTACGGCAATTTCAAAGGGCTTTAGGTAAATATCAAACAGGGCGCGGTCGTCCACCACTGCGTCAATACTCATGCGTTTGGTTTCTTGGTTGTTTACGGCAAAGTGTTTTAACGAGGTAGCAACCCCACGGCTTTGCACACCTTTAATAAACCCGGCAGCCATTTCGCCTGCCAAAAGGGGGTCCTCGGAATAATATTCGAAATTGCGCCCACCCAAAGGCGAGCGCTTGATGTTAACACCGGGGCCTAAAATCATGCCGATATCGTAATGGCGGCATTCGCTGGCAATGGCGCTGCCAACGCGCGCGGCAAGGGCAGGGCTAAAGCTGCATGCCAGCGCACATTCTGGTGGAAAGCAAGTGGAAGGAAGGCTGTGGTGGCCGGTGATTTTTTCGTTGGGCTTATCTTCCAACCGCACGCCGTGGGGGCCATCAGCCATGCGCAAAACCGGGATATCCTTATCCCAGTTGGGTTTGGTGGTCCAGTTATCGGCACCGCTGCACAGGGCGGCCTTTTCTTCCAGCGTAAGGCTTTGCAAAAGCGATAAAATTTGCTTGTCGTCCATTTTATCCTCCCGGGGTTTCGGCACGCTTTTCAAGGTCGGTAATAATTTGGGCGTACATTTTGTCATCTATTTTGTATTTAGTGCGGTAGATAACATAGCTTGCCAATATAAGTGCCAGCGGCAGCACAATCATCGAAAGCCGCATAATCAGGTTCATATGGCTGGGGATAGTAGCCACCAATTGGTTGCCTTTTTCTAAAATTTGTTCTTTGGTTAGGGTGGTGTCTTTTTCCAGCAGGTTTATTTGTTGGTTGTAGCGGTTCAAGCCCGAAATAATCATGGTAACGGCAAAGATAAGTGCCTGAAAAGCCGAAGCAACCTTGTTGATAAAGGGGTTTAGGCTAAATACAATGCCTTCGTTGCGGGTGCCAAATTTCCACTGGCCATATTCAATGGTATCGGCCAGCAACACCAAGTTTAGCAGCTGAATAATAGCCTGCCCCGAGAATAAAACAAAGCCAATAATGCAAAGGATAACCATGTTCATGGGGAAGAGGTAACCCACCGCCATAAAGCCAAGGTAACCCAGCACCACCAGCCCTATGGCAAGCCCAAACAGCTGTTTGCGGTTAAGGCGTTTTGCCAGCTGTGGGTAAAATGTCAGCGTAATAATTTGAGAAATGCCAATGGTGATGGCGAACAGCGTAAACTCCATGCCACCGTAGTTGCCATAATCGAAATAAAAAAACTGCATGCCAAAGCCGGTGGTGGTAAAGTAACCAATGTTAAACAGCAAAATAGAAACAATAATGGCAAGCAGTTGGTCGTTTTTAAAAATAACCTTAAACATGTCCTTTAGGCCAACATGGCTTTCGGCTTTGGTAATGGCGTTTTTTTGCTCTTTAACGCCCAGCACTACCAGCACTTGGCAGGCCACAAACAAAACCGCTACCCCAATGGCAATGGCACGGTAGGCGGGCAGCAATTTTACCCCGGCAGAAAACAGCGGCACCAGTGCGGTTACGGCAAACAGGCCAATGTTAGCCCCAATGCGTGCCAGGCTAGAAACCCGCTCCCGCTCTTTTGGGTTAATGGTAAGGCTGGGCAGCATGCTCCAGTAACCAATGTCGTTCATGGTGTAGGTAATGTCCCACAGCAGGTAGCTAATGCCAAACATAACAATAAACAAACCCCAGTTCACGGCGGGGTCAATTATCCCAGAAAAAATAAGCACCGTAAGCATAGCGTTGGTAACGGCGCCAATTATAATATAGGGTTTAAACTTACCAAAGCGGGTTTTGGTGTTATCAATAATGGTACCCATTAGGGGGTCGTTCACACCGTCCCATATGCGGCCAACCACCACAATAACCCCCACAATAGCCAGCTGGGGGTCGGTTAAGCCAACGGCTAGGGTAAGGTAGGTCATCATAAAATTGGCAAACAGGGTGTAGTTTGCGTCGCGCCCAATGCAGCCAAGGCCGTAGCTCCAGCGTGTAAGGGCCGAAACTTTGCCACCCTCGATGGCACGGGCCTGTTCAATGGGGTTTGGTTTCATACAAAGCCTCCTAGGTGCATGGTGTTTGTTTTTTTATAGTTTATTAACATCAGGCAAGGCTAAGGGTGTTTTCTTTTGCCATTATATTGCTATAAGCAGGGCAAGCATTGCTATTTTTTGCCTTTTATTTTCTCCCAATACTCTTTAAAGCTTTGCTCGGTTTTATTTTCGCCGGGGGTGTAGTAGGTGGTATTTTTTAGTATATCGGGCAGGTATTGCTGCTGCACCCAGTGGTTTGGGTAGCTGTGTGGGTACAGGTAGTTTTGTCCTTTTACATCAGCATCGGCGCCATCAAAATGTTTGTTTTGCAGCTGGCGGGGGATAGGCCCACTGTTGCCTTTTCTCACGTCGTCCATAGCGGCAAAAATGGCCTCGGCGGCGGCGTTGCTTTTGGGGGCAAGGCACACCAAAACAACGGCATCGGCCAAAGGGATTTGTGCTTCGGGCAGGCCAACTTGCAGGGCAATATCTACAGCGGCTTTTACAATGGGCAGTATTTGCGGGTAGGCAAGGCCAACATCCTCAGAGGCGCAAACCACAAGGCGGCGGCAGGCGCTAACCAAATCATCGGCAACCAGCAGCCGGGCAAGGTAGTGCAGCGCTGCGTCCACATCGCTGCCCCGCATGGCTTTTTGATACCCCGAAATAATGTCGTAGTGTTCTTCGCCGGCTCTATCGTACCGCATGCTGCTGCGCTGGGCCACCTGCCCGGCGGCCTCTAGCGTTAATTTGCGCTTGCCGTCTTTTTCGGGGGCGGCGCTAATGGCAAATTCCAGCCCGTTTAAGGCTTTGCGCATATCGCCCCCGCAGGCAACGGCTAGCTTGCGCAGGGCGCCTTTTTCAAAGGTGATTTTTATCTTGTCTGCTTGTTCAATTTTTTTGGCGGCATTTTTAAGCCCCTGCTCGGTGTCGTCGGCGGTAAGGGGTTTAAATTCAAACACAGTGCACCGGCTTAACAGGGCATTATAAATGTAAAAATAGGGGTTTTCGGTGGTGGAGGCTATCAGCGTAATCGAGCCATCCTCTATATATTCCAGCAAGCTTTGCTGTTGTTTTTTATTTAGGTATTGAATTTCATCGAGATATAGCAAGATGCCATTTTGGCTGCCAAAGGTACCAATGTCGCTCATCACATCGCGGATATCGCCCGTAGAGGCAGAGGTGCCGTTTAATTTATGCAACTTCATGCCGCTATTTTGCGCAATAATGCGGGCCACGGTGGTTTTGCCGCAGCCAGAGGGGCCGTAAAAAATCATGTTGGGAATACGCCCGCTATCGATGGTGCGGCGAAACACTTTATCTTTACTTAAAAGGTGTTGCTGGCCAACAACTTCGTCCAGTGTTTGGGGGCGCAGGCGCTCGGCCAGCGGGGCGGTGGTATTCATCGCTGTATCACCTCAAGTAGTTGTTAGTTAATTAGTCGCTAGTCGTTAGTCTCTAGTTGATAGTTAAGGGCAAGGGAACTCCCTATGGGCCGATGGCGCTTGGCCCCTTGAGGCAAGGGAGCAAGAGATTTGTGTGGTGGGTGAGAAATTGCACTTTGCCCCTCGGCCCCCTTGCCTAAAGGGGGCTGGCCGGCGGGAACCGCCTGACTGGGGGATTTAAAGGGCAAAACACCCGTCAGGCTACGCCTGCCACCCTCTTTACCAAAGAGGATATAGGGCAAAACATAGCGAAAATTGTACCATTTTGTCTCAAATCTCTATGCTAAAACCCTAGCAACTGGTTGGCCCTTTTTTTAAAAGAGGGTGGCCCGAGAGGGCCGGGTGTTTTAAAGCCAACTGTCAGTGGCCGGCACCCCAAGAGCCACCTGCGGTGGTTGGCTGCCGGCACTAGGCCTGCGGGCCGTCGCAAGCACCCCCGCCCCACCGCACGTAGCACATCACTGCGTTCTGTGGCGGCGGGTTGCCGGTTGTTTGTTATAGAGACAACAAGCCAACCGTCAGTGTAGAACACCCCGCCCCACCGCATGTAGCACATCGCTTCGCTCTGTGGCGGTGGGTTGCCAGTTGTTTGTTATAGAGACAACAAGCCAACTGTCAGTGCATAGCACCCCAATCCCGCCGTTTTCTCTCGGCGTAATCGCTGTTTTGGATAAAGCCGATAAATTCGGCCAGGCTACGGTCCCAAAAATTCCACTCGTGCACACCGGGCCAGGTTTTAAAGGTATAATCTAACGGCAAAGCGGCGGCCACCTTATTAAAGTTTTGGTTTTGGGTTAAAATTTGCATTTCATCGTTATCTTGCAGGCCGCAAGTTTGGAAAATGCGTGGTTGTTGCGCACTGGGCAGTGTTGCCACCTGCTGCACCAGTTTTAGCAAATCGGCACTTTTGGGCATGGTTAAGCTTGGCCCAAACAATGGCGTTAAAACAGAGGCAAACGCGGGCATTTGCTTGGCTGCCTCTACCATGGCGGCCATATCCAGCGCGCCAGAAAAAGAACCGATGGCGGCATATTTTTGTGGCTGTGAAAGCCCCAAAAGCAGCGCGCCATACCCACCCATAGAAAGCCCGGCAATGTAGTTTTTTTCACGCTCGTTAGGGATATTAAAAATAGCATTAAGCTGGGCGGGTAGCTCCTGCGTTAGCAGGGTATAAAAAGGTGTGCCAAATTCATTATCTAAATAAAAAGAGTTATCGGCCGAGGGGGCAACCAAAATATAGCCGTTATCGGCGGCATAGCGTGGCGCTGCCGAGTACATCATCCAATCATCGGCGGTGTTGGTAATGCCGTGCAGCAGCGTAATTACACCCTTTACCTTGTTGCCCACATTCTCGGGCAAATCGGTAGGGAAGTACAAGCTGGTAGAGATGGTGCGCCCGAATGTAGGGCATTTGATGTCGGCTTTGATAAAGGCCATTGTATCACCTAATTACGCCATGGAGAAAGAATAGATATTCTTTCTCCATGGAAATTAATTTTCGAGTGGGAATAAACTATTTGTCATTCTGAATGAAGTGAAGAATCTATCTTTTAAAATTGATATTATTATCAAGATTCTTCGGGCAAAAAACGCCATCAGAATGACATCATGCTTTTTTTCTTTGGCAATAGTTAGGTTTTATTGATAAAGCGGAAACCGCTGTGCCAGCGATTTTACCCCGGCGGCAATCATTTCTTTTTTCTCGTCGAAATGATGAATGCAATCGTAAATAAAATTGGCAATTTCTTTCATTTCGTTTTCGCCGAAGCCACGGGTGGTAACAGCGGGGGTGCCAATGCGCACGCCACTGGTTACAAAGGGTTTTTCGGGGTCATTTGGTACGGTGTTTTTATTGGTGGTAATGTGCACCTCGTCAAGCCGGTGTTCCAGCTCTTTGCCGGTAACGCCGGTGCCACGCAGGTCAATGGTCATCAGGTGGTTGTCGGTGCCGCCCGATACCAAATGCACGCCTTTATCCAGCAGGGCGCTGGCAAGGGCTTTGGCGTTGTCTACTATTTTTTGCTGGTACGCTTTAAATTCTGGCTCCAAAGCCTCTTTAAATGCCACGGCTTTGCTGGCAATAATATGCTCTAGCGGGCCGCCCTGTGTGCCCGGGAAGATAGCCTTGTCGATGGCTTTGGCGTATTCCTCTTTGCACAAAATAAGCCCGCCGCGTGGGCCACGCAGGGTTTTGTGGGTGGTGGTAGTAACAACATCGGCATAGGGTACCGGCGAAGGATGAACCCCGGCGGCAACAAGGCCGGCAATGTGGGCCATGTCCACCATCATCAGGGCGCCCACTTCGTCGCAAATGGCTTTAATACGGGCAAAATCTAAGGTGCGGGAATAAGCCGAAGCACCCGAAACAATCATTTTTGGTTTGTGTTGCAAGGCTAAATCACGCATAGCGTCGTAATCCAAAAATCCGTTTTCGTCCACGCCATATTCTACAAATTTAAAGTATTTGCCGCTAATGTTTACCGGCGAGCCATGGGTTAAGTGCCCACCGTGAGAAAGGTTCATACCCATTACGGTATCGCCGGGCTGTAGCAGGGCAAAGTACACTGCCATGTTGGCCTGTGCGCCCGAGTGCGGCTGCACGTTGGCATGGTCGGCTCCAAAAATTTCGCAGGCACGGTCCCTTGCAATATTTTCCACAATATCCACGCACTCGCAGCCGCCGTAATAGCGGTGGCCGGGGTAGCCTTCGGCATATTTGTTGGTTAACACGGTGCCCATTGCGGCCAAAACCGCAGGGGAAACAATATTTTCCGAGGCAATCAGCTCAATATTATCGCGCTGGCGCTCCAGCTCTTTTTGCATGGCATCGGCCACATCTGGGTCGGTTTTGGCAACAAATCCAATGGTATCCATCATGTCTTTATACATACTTTCCCTCCTGCTTTTGGTAGAACCCTATATTTGTAGCTATACTTTACTATTATAACTTAGGCGGCCCATAAAAACAAATGAAAAAGCACTTTAATGTGGTAGCAGATGGAAATCAATTTTTGTGAAAAATTACTTGTCATTCTGAACGAAGTGAAGAATCATTTTTTGAGATTCACACAATAAAGATTCTTCGGGCAAAAACGCCCTCAGAATGACATCGCTTAGAAATAGTGCTTAACTTTTAGCAAAATTGATTGTTGAGGTGGCAGCAGGGCAATTGCTTTTTGTTCCACCTTGTTTTACCTGCAGCCTTGAATATTGCCCCGCATAATGAGTATAATTAAGTTTAAGTAGTCAAATATAAATGTAACGATCTAAAGGCGGCTTTTAACCATGAAAATTGCACTTGTGGCAATAGATGCCCAGTATTTCCACACAAACCTTGCGGTGCGCAGCATTGCGGCATATACGCAAAAGCAAGCAGGCATTGCCCCCCAAATTTTAGAATTTACCATTAACCAGCGGGCAGAACTGTTACTGGAAAAAATATACAAGGCAAAGCCAGATGCCATTGTGTTCTCGTGCTATATTTGGAACATAGAGATGGTTTGTGCCCTGGCGGCCGAGCTACAAAAACTGTTGCCCAACACCTTTTTAGCGGCAGGTGGCCCGCAGGTAAGCTACCATTGCGAAGAATTTTTGCGGGGCAACCCCGCCTTTACCGCAGTGCTTGCGGGCGAAGGAGAAACCAGCACGTTGGCACTTTTTAAAGCGCTGCAAAAAGGAGATGGCCTTGCAAAGGTGCCGGGCCTTGTGCTGCGGCAGGGGGGCAAAATAATTACCACACCTAAACCAATGCCGCTGCCTTTAGACGAAATACCCTTTGCTTACAGCGAAACCGACCTTGCCGCCGGCCGCATTTTATACTACGAAAGCATGCGGGGCTGCCCGTTTGGATGCAGCTACTGTCTATCTTCGGTGGAGCGTGGGGTGCGGTTTAAAACCCCTGCCCTTGTGTACCAAGATTTGGCCCGCTTTTTAGCTGCTGCCCCAAAACAGGTGAAGTTTGTAGACCGCACCTTTAACTGCAATAAGGCGCATGCCATGGGTATTTGGCAGTTTTTAAAAGAAAATGATAACGGTGTTACCAACTTCCATTTTGAGCTTGCGGGCGAACTGCTGGACGATGAAACCATCGCCTTTTTAGGCACGGTGCGGCCGGGGTTGTTCCAGTTTGAAATAGGGGTGCAATCCACCAATACCAAAACCCTGGCCGAGATTGACCGCCCGGCCAATTTGCAGCAACTGTTTGCTAACATAGCAAAGCTGCAGCAGCCGCAGAATATCCACCTGCATTTAGATTTAATTGCAGGCCTGCCGTATGAAGGATTTGACAGCTTTGTGCAATCTTTTAATACGGTGTATGGCATGGTGCCAAACCAGTTTCAACTGGGTTTTTTAAAGGTGCTGGCAGGTAGTGGTATGGAGCAAAACGCCCAAAAATACGGCCTTGTTTGGCAAAATGCCGCCCCGTTTGAGGTACTGTATACCAAGTGGTTAAACTTTGATGAACTGCTGGTGCTAAAGTGGGTAGCCCAAATGGTAGAGGTGTATTATAACAGCGGCCGGTTTGCCCACCTTGTGCGATATTTGTGTGGGCAGTTTGCCAGCCCGTTTGTGTTTTACAATAAATTGGCGCAGTTTTATTTGGCCAGTGGCGCCGATAACGCCCCTTTAAGCAAGGTGGGGTATTACCAGTTGCTGGGCAATTTTATGCAAAACCAAGGCTTACCCCTAACCGAAAAAGCCCAGTGGTTGTGCCGGTTAGATTTAGCCCTGCACGAAAAAACAAAGGCCCTGCCAGCCTTTGTAACGGTAGACGAAACCCGTGCCCGGCGGGAAGAAATACTGGCTTTTTATCAAAAGGAAGAAAACCTGCAAACCTATTTGCCCGAGTATGCGGCTTACCCCCCAAAGCAAATACTAAAAATGGCGCACATAGAGGTGCTGCCCTTTAACCCAGTTACCGGGGAAGAAAACCCTTGTGCTTTGCTGTTTAACTACAAGCAACGCGATATTGAGGGCAGGGCAAAAATGTGGGAGATTGAGTTGTGAAAAGCAGCAAAAGCGATAATAAATACAAGTGTTCCCCCGCCAAAGGCGGGGGAACACTTGTATCATTTGTTTTCATAATAGGGGGCCATCATGATAAAATGTTTCATTGCCTATTGTAACAGTTACATCACCATGTAAACAAAAATCATTAGGGTCATCTAAAACATCGTTGTTTTTCCAATTAAGTTTTTCAATTTCAATATGAAAAGAAGGTAGTGTAAGCAAGTTTATCCCCCCTCCTTTTTACACTGGGCGCGGTAGTGCCAGCCATACACAATGGTAATAATTGCCGAAGCCAGGAAGAATAGTAAAAGAATAAGCCAGCCATAACCACGCATAATAGCAAAAGGGGTTTCGAATAAAAATTTACCCCAAAATTCTGCGCCGGTTAAGCTCCACAAACCGGGGGTATAGTACCATTGTTTTAAGCCAAACTGCCCCAAATTTATGGCGTTATCTGGCTGCAAATAAATAACGACAAACAGAGGCAGCAATGTTATTGTTACAGTGGACCATGCTTGATAAACAACTTTGTAGCGCGCAAGCCTAGAGGTTGCGTCGGAAAAAATATCGTTGCTGGCACTGTGGGATGTTTTAAGAAAATATTGCTTGCCACTGTGGCGGCTGCCTGCCATTAGCTGCCAGCCGCTATCGGCAAATAGGGTACCATAATCGGTGTAATCTGCGGCTGTTTTAAATTCACGATAATCGATACGAATAACAGCGTTGGTAGCTTGGGTTTTTGTAAAGTGATAAAACAAATCTTTTTGGGTTAGCAAATAGCCTTTTTTTGCCATCTTTTCCAGCCAGGCTTCTTCTTTGGTAAAATTGGCAAACAACTTAAATTTTATCATAGTCCAAGCTCCTTTAAATGTTGCGTGGTGGTGGTTACCATGTGCTGCATGCGGGCGGTATCTTGCTTTAGCAAGGCAATACCCGCAGTGGTAATTTGGTATACCTTGCGGCGGGGGTCTTCGCTTGCAACCGGCACAATTAGGTTTTGTTTTTGCAGGCTATCGATAGCGCCGTACAAGGTGCCGGCAGCCATGCGCACTTCGCCATGGCTTAGTGCCTCTATTTTTTGCATAATGGCATAGCCGTGGGTGGGGTGCAGGGTAGCCAGCAAAATATAGTATACGGTTTCGGTAAGTGGCAGGGCTTTGTCTCTCATAGCGGGTTCACTACTTTCCATGTAATTCAATATACAGTTTAACTATATAGTTTGATTATATATAGCAACACTGTATATGTCAATAAAAAACATAGAAATATTTATACAAAGAAAACCCCACAACCCTTGCGGGCTTGTGGGGTAGGGTAAAGTTAGGTAATTATTCTTTTGCGCCCACTACCTTGTGGGTTTCGTTTACTACACGCTCCACAGCGTTTAAAATATTTTGGTAGCCGGTGCAGCGGCACAAATGCCCCGAAATTAATTTGCGCAGTTCATCGCGGGTGTAGGTTTTGCCGGTGCCCACAATTTCAACGGCTGTCATAATTAAGCCGGGGGTGCAAAAGCCACATTGTACGGCAGCTTCGTCTACAAAGGCTTGCTGCACAGGGCTAAGCTCGCCGTTTGGGCCGGTAATGCCCTCTACGGTTAAAATACGTTTGCCCTCGGCCCACAGGGTAAGGTAAATGCAGCTATCTATGGCTTTGCCATCTACCAGCACGGTGCAGGCACCACACTCGCCAACCTCGCAGCCTTTTTTTACGCTGGTTAGGTTTAAGCGTTTACGCAGGGTATCGGCCAGGCTTTCACGCTCATCTATAGCAAGCTCAACCGGCTTTTCGTTCACAATCAGGTTTATAATTTTCATTCGGCGGCACCTCCCGCATTTAGTATGGCCTGTTTAAAGGCACGCTGGCTTAATTCCTGCACCAGTTGCAGCCTAAACTCTTTGCTGGCACGCCAGCTGGTGCGGGGGGTTACCTCGGTTAGGGCGGTTTGGCCCACCAGCGCAAACAAAGCGGGTGTTATAGGCTGCCCTTTTGCCAGTTCTTCGGTTTTGGGGCAGCGTATGGGGGTGGGGGCTGCCACACCAAAGGCCAGGCGCATTTCGGCAATGTTTTGCTTGGTTTCGTCTAGCTTTGCGTGCACGGCACAGCCCAAAGTGGCAATATCCATAGCGTTGCGCATGGCGTATTTAATGTAGTGCCCGCCAAAACCGTCATAATCGGCCTTGGCAATGCGTATGGCTGTTAGCACTTCGTCGTGGGCTAAATCTACCTTGCCGGGGCCTTTGTAAAACTCTTGCAAAGGCTGGGTGCGTTTGCCGTTTGGGCCGGTAATTTCCAGCAGGGCGTTTAGGGTAAGCAAAATAGCGCCGCTGTCGGCACTGGTAACACCGTTGCAAACGTTGCCGCCAATGGTGCCAATGTTGCGCAGCTGGGGGCCACCGGCTTGGTCCACAGCATCGCCCAAAGCGGGCAGGTGCTGCTGAACGATGGGGGAGTTTGTAACCCCGGCAAAGGTGGTGGCAGGGCCAATTACAATGGTGCCATCGGGCTCTAGGCTTACGCCCTCCAGCTGTTTTATGCCCTGGATGCTAACCAGCGAAGCGCCTGCTATTTTGCCTTCACGTATTTTAATTAAAACATCGCTGCCGCCGCAAATAATAACGGCTTCGGGGTCTGCCTGCAAGGCGGCAATAACATCGGGCACGGTTTTTGGCTGCACTATTTTTTCAATATCATACATCCAGCTCGCCCCCTTTCTCAATAAGGCCGGCCTTGGTAAATTCCTCTACCAATTTTTGTGGGTTTAGCGGTAGGCTGTTAATGGCAACGCCGGTAGCGTGCAACACGGCATTGCGCAGGGTGGGCGCGGTGGGTATGGTGGGTGGCTCGCCTAAAGATTTATTGCCGTAAGGGCCGGTGGGGTCTACTGTTTCCACAAAATCTACATGTAGCTCGGGGGTATCCATGGCGGTAGGCAGTTTATAATCCAGCAGGTTATCGTTTAAAGCACGGCCTTGGTTGTTAAACAAAAGCTGCTCGCCAAGGGCGTAGCCAAGGCCCATGCTCATGCCGCCGTGCACCTGTGCCTGTGCCAGTTGGGGGTTAATTAGCACGCCGCTATCGTGCACATTAATAATGTTTAACACGTTAATTTTGCCCACCGGAATATCCACCTCAACCTCGGCAAACGATACCCCAAACGAGAAGGTGTTGTTTTTGCAATGATAGGTAGATTCTGCGGTGATGTGCACCGAGTGGGTGAGGCTGTAAAAAGACTCTAGGCCTACTTGCTCCATTGTAAGCAGGTGCTTGTTGTTTGCCTTTTCTACAATATTGCCGTTCACAATGTCCAGCTCGGCGGCGGGGCAGCTTAGCATTTCGGCGGCATAATTCAGCACTTTGGTTTTAAAAATTTCGGCAGTTTGTTTTAGTGCCATGCCACTTACATAGGTTTGGCGGCTGGCATAAGCGCCGGTGTCAAACGGGGTAACGTCGGTATCTTGGGTAGAAATAATATGCACATTGGCTTCGGCAAGGCCAATGCTTTCGGCTGCCATTTGGGTAAACACGGTGTCGGCACCCTGGCCAATTTCGGTAGCACCCATTTGCAGCTGCACGCTACCGTCTTGGTTTAACACAATGCGGCAGCTGGCAGTTTCTAGCGAGATGGGATACACGCCGGTTTTGTAGCAAAAAATAGACATGCCAACGCCCCGGCGCAGTGGGCCGGTTTGGTTTTGGTAGGCGGCCCGTTTTTGGTCCCAGCCAATAAATTCGCGGCCTTTTTCAATGCATTCCAGCAGGCCGCTGGTGTGGCAGGTAATGCCGGTGCCGGGGTCTACAAATCCGGGTTTCATGCAGTTTAGCTTGCGTATATCAATGGGGTCTATGCCAAGGTTTTTGGCAATATCGTCCATGTGGGCTTCAATGCCAAACATCATTTGGGGTATGCCGTAGCCACGCATAGCCCCGCCAGAAGAAATATTGGTGTACACGGTGGTTGCGTCCTGCTCCAGCGCTTTTTCGTCTTGGTACATCATGCGAAAAGCGTTGGCGGCATTAGAAATAATGGCGTGCCCGTGCGAAGCATAGCCGCCCTGGTTAGAATGGGCAACCATTTTGCGGGCCATCAAGCGGCCGTTAGCATCCACCGCGGTTTTTAAGTTAAAATGCATGGCGTGGCGGGTGCGGGTACAGGCAAGGGTTTCTTCGCGGCTTAGCTCTAGCTTTACAGGGCGGCCGCCCACCTGGGTGGTAAGCCAGGCGTTCAGTGGTTCGTACAAAACCTCTTGCTTGTTGCCAAAGCCGCCGCCAATGTAAGGCTTAATTACCCGTATTTTGCCAAAAGGGATACCCATAGCTTGCCCGCATACCCGCCGCACAATGTGGGGTATTTGGGTGGAGGAAACCACCACGATGCGGTCTTTTTCCATATAAGCGTACGAAACCGGCACCTCGATATGGCAGTGCTGCACCACCTGGGTATCGTATTCGCCTTGGTACACCTGCAAGCCGGGCTCGTCAAACACGTCCTGCACACTCACCTCGCCCAGTGTATAATGGGTATGGTTTAAAATATTATCGGGGTACGCTTCGTGAATAGGCACCTCGGTAGAAGCGAGGGCCGCCTCTATGGTGGTAATGGGGGTAAATTCTTCGTACTCTACCTTAATAAGGCGGGCGGCACGGGTAGCGGCCACCTCGTCTTCGGCTATTACGGCACCAATGTCGTCGCCATACACCCGCACACGGGTGTTTAGCAGTTTGCGGTCGGCAACGTCTTGGTGGGCGGGCTCCACGCTCCACGGGTGGCCGGCAGTGGGAAATTCAAAGTCAGGAGAATCGAAACAGGTGAGAATTTTAACAACGCCAGGCACCTTTTCGGCTTCGGTAGTGTCGAACCGTTTTACAATGCCGTTGGCAATGGTGCTGCGCACCACTTTAGCCACCAACATGCCGGGGGCTGCCATGTCGTCGGTATACAGGGCACGGCCAGTTACCTTTTCGTAGGCATCTACACGTTTAAGGTTGGTTCTTATTCCCATTATCCATCACACTCCTTAAATGGGTTGCTGTTATGTATAAAAAAATAAGATTAGTTTTGTTTAAATAGTAACAAACCTCTAAAAGTACTACTATTAAAACAATAGCATAGCGGCAGGGGTAAAGCAACGGATTTAGCATAAACGGCCGCCAGGCAGCGTTGTATTATTTAAAAAATAACGGGTTTGCACAAACAACTGTATTGCCGGCCCAATATAAGGGGTTTTAGCGGTAGCCCTGCGCAAAGCTAGGGCATAAAGTGGCTGGCAAATGGTTTGCCGCAAAGGGCGCTTTTCTTTATTATACTCGGTAAACTTTAAAACAAACAAATGTTATGCCATTTGCCATATTCATGATATAATACAAATGAATATTAACAGGCTGGCACGGCGCATGCCCATAGTTTTGTGCGTTATGCCAGTAGGAGGAACCATGGAAAAAACATACCAAATGCCCCACATGGGTGGGGCCACTATCTCTACCCGGTTGATGAGCCGCCTGCTGGCAGAACTGCGCAGCGGAGAGTTTGCCGGCAGCACCCGCTTGCCCTCTGAGGTAGAGCTGGCGGAAAAATTTAAGGTAAGCCGCTCGGTAGTGCGCGACGCTTTGGCCGGCCTTGAGCGGGAAGGCTTTATAGAGCGTGGCCGTGGCATTGGCACGGTGATACAGCGTGATGTGGTAAGCATGGTAAACCGCATGGATATAAAGTATGAATATAACGACCTTGTAACCGGCATGGGGGCACGCCCCAGGGCCGACAAGGTGAAGCTATACGAGGAAAAAGCGACCGAAATGGTGGCTAAAAAATTGCAGATAGAACCCGGCACCCCGGTTGTGGTGTGCAAAAAGCGCATTTTGGCCGATGGCAAACCGGTTATTTACTCGATAGACTATTTACCAAAGGCGCTGTTTGGGCAGCTAGATTATAAACAGCTGGATTGGGGCCAGCCCATTTTTGATATTTTAGAGGAGAAACTGGGCATTGTGGTGGATACCGATATGGCAAGCCTTTTGGCCACCAATGCCACCCCCGAGGTGAGGCAGCTGCTGGAAATTGGCCCTGATGAAGCCCTGCTGCTAATGGACGAAGTTGGGTATTACAAGCTAAGCCGCCCTATTTTGCACAGCCACGGGTATTACACCAACTTTTTTAATTTTTCGTTGCTGCGAAAGAAGTTTTAACCCCTTTATACTATAAAATAAAAAACACACTGGTTGCGCTGGATATTGCGCAGCGGGTGTGTTTTTTGCTTTTAAGCTATTTATGATAGGGTATGGCAAACTTTACCTAAACTTTACAAAGTGCCGCCTTTTAACTTTACATTGGGCCTGTATAGTGGGGGTATAGTTAAAAATAAGTAAATAGAACTTTGGAGGTTCTAACATGAGGAAAATTTTAGCGCTGGCGCTTGCTGCCTGCGTGGTGGCTTTGCTGGCGGCCTGCACGGGCGAGGTTTTTAGCCCGTCATCCGAAATTGTGCTGGTTTCGCGGGAGGATGGTTCGGGCACAAGGGGAGCCTTTGTAGAGCTGTTTGGGGTAGAAGAAAAGGATGCCGATGGGAATAAGATAGACAGAACCTCGCTGGAAGCCAACATTACCAGCAGTACCTCGGTGGTAATGGCAACAGTGGCCGGCAATCCCCATGCCATGGGGTATATTTCGCTGGGCTCGGTAAACAACAGCATTAAAGTGCTAGCCATTGATGGCGTGGCAGCCAGCGCCGAAAATGTAAAAAATGGCACCTATAAAATAGCCCGCCCGTTTAACATTGCCACCAAGGGCGAAGTAAGCGAAGTGACGCAGGATTTTATTGATTATATCCTAAGTGACCAAGGGCAGCAGGTGGTAGAAAAAGCCGGATATATCCCGCTTGCAGGCACAGCCGCTTATAACGGAAGCCGGCCAGCTGGCAAGGTTGTGGTGGCAGGCTCGTCGTCGGTATCGCCCGTAATGGAAAAACTGAAAGAGGCCTACCTTATAATAAACCCTTCGGTTAACATCGAAATTCAACAAAGCGATTCGACCACTGGCATGACCAGCACCGCCGAAGGTATTTGCGATATTGGCATGGCCAGCCGGGAGCTAAAACAAAGCGAAATTGAAAAAGGCCTTGCCGGGCAGGTAATTGCGCAAGATGGCATTGCGGTAATTGTAAACCACCAAAACCCCCTTATGGGCCTTACCAGCACACAGGTTAAAACAATTTATATTGGCCAAATAGCGTATTGGCAAGAGGTAGAATAAAATAAACAGCAAACAGCGGTTAAAGCATACTGCACCTTAACCGCTTGCTGTGTTAGGAGATATTGCAATGCAAAAATTGCGCGAAAAATTGATGCAAGGGGTTTTTCTTTTTTCGGCTTGTGTAAGTATTTTGGCCATTATTTTAATTTGTGTGTTTTTGTTTGCCAACGGTGTGCCCGCCATGGCCGAAATAGGCTTTTTTAAATTTTTGCTGGGGCGTGAATGGCGCCCCGCAAACGATGTATACGGCATATTGCCCATGGTGCTTGGCAGCGTGTATGTAACAGCGGGGGCCATTGTGCTGGGGGTACCGGTGGGTATTTTAAGTGCGGTGTTTTTGGCACGGTTTTGCCCCAAATGGTTGCATAAAATTTTGCGCCCAATGGTAGAGCTTTTGGCCGGTATTCCTTCGGTAATATATGGCTTTTTTGGCCTGGTGGTGCTGTTGCCTTTTGTGCGGCAAACCTTTGGCGGTAACGGCAGCAGCATACTTACGGCCTCGGTGTTGCTGGCCATAATGATATTGCCCACCATTATTACAGTAAGCGAATCGGTTATTCGGGCGGTGCCCGAAAGCTATTACGAAGGAGCGCTGGCCCTTGGCACCACCCACGAGCGCAGCGTGTTTTTTGTGGTTTTGCCGGCAGCAAAGCCCGGCATATTGGCCGGGGTGGTGCTGGGGATAGGCCGTGCCATTGGCGAAACCATGGCCGTTATTATGGTAGCGGGCAACCAGGCACGCATGCCAGCTGGTTTGTTAAAAGGGGTGCGCACCTTAACAGCCAATATTGTGCTAGAAATGGGATACGCAGCCGATTTACACCGCGAAGCCTTAATTGCCACCGGTGTGGTGTTGTTTGTTTTTATTTTGTTTATCAACCTGTTGGTTTCGGTGCTGCGCAGGAGGGAGAAATAAAATGAAAAAATCGCTTTTTAAATCTTTGCGTGCGTACCGCCATCAGCCGTTATCACTTTTTTTAAAACTGCTGGTGTGGCTTAGCATAGCCCTAACCGTGGGCGCTTTTGTGCTGCTGGTTGGCTATGTTTTGGTTATGGGGGTGCCCCATTTAAGCCTCGATTTTTTCTCGCTTACCTATACGTCCGATAACGTATCGCTGTTTCCGGCCTTGGTAAACACCCTTAGCATAACAGCATTGGCACTGGTTATTGCGGTGCCGCTGGGCATTTTTGCGGCCATTTATTTGGTAGAATACGCCAAACGCGGCAACAAGCTGGTGGCCCTTGTGCGCACCACGGCCGAAACCCTATCCGGCATTCCCTCTATTGTATATGGCCTGTTTGGCCTGCTATTTTTTGTTACTACGCTGGGGTGGGGGTACTCTTTGCTGGCGGGGGCATTTACGCTGGCCATTATGATATTACCCCTGATTATGCGCACCACCGAAGAAGCGCTAAAAGCAGTGCCAGATAGCTTTAGAGAGGGCAGCTTTGGGCTGGGGGCGGGCAAACTGCGCACCATTTTTCGCATTGTGCTGCCCAGTGCCGTGCCGGGTATACTGGCCGGGGTTATTTTGGCAGTGGGCCGCATTGTTGGCGAAACCGCCGCCCTTATTTACACGGCTGGCACGGTGGCTGCCATTCCCGATGGCATATTCTCATCGGGGCGCACATTATCGGTGCATATGTATACCTTGGCAAACGAGGGCTTACACGTAGGCAAAGCTTATGCCACCGCGGTGGTGCTAATTATTATGGTGGTTGGCATCAATGCCCTTTCGGGCTTTTTGGCCAAAAAGATAACAAAAACATAAGGTAAAATAGCAAAATGCTTTGGCAAAAAAGCCAGTGTTATTTTGTTGCTTAGCACTTGCCTAAGCGAAAGGAAAGGGTAAAATGGATAAATTTACAATTCAAGATTTGGATTTGTTTTACGGAGATTTTCAGGCATTAAAAAAGATACAAATGAAGATACAGCCCAAAGAAATTACGGCATTTATAGGGCCTTCGGGGTGTGGCAAATCTACGCTTTTAAAAACCTTAAACCGCATGAATGATTTGGTTGAGGGCTGCCGCACCGAGGGCACCGTGCTATTGGATGATGAGAATATTTTTGGTACTATGGATGTAAACCTGCTACGCAAACGGGTGGGCATGGTGTTTCAAAAGCCAAACCCGTTCCCCATGAGCATTTACGACAACATTGCCTACGGCCCACGCACCCACGGCGTGCACGGCCGTGCTCAGCTAGATGAAATTGTGGAGCAAAGCCTGCGCAGCGCCGCCATATGGGATGAAACCAAAGACCGGCTAAAGAAAAGTGCGCTGGGGCTTTCGGGCGGGCAGCAGCAGCGGTTGTGCATTGCGCGGGCACTGGCCATAAAACCCGATGTTTTGCTGATGGATGAGCCCACCAGTGCGCTCGATCCAATTTCCACTTTAAAAATAGAGGAACTTGCGTTAGAATTGAAGCAAGACTATACCATTGTAATGGTAACCCACAACATGCAGCAGGCTACCCGAATATCGGACAAAACGGCATTTTTTTTGCTGGGAGAAATGGTGGAGTTTGGGGATACCGAGCAGGTGTTTTCGATGCCGGAAGATAAGCGGACGGAAGACTATATTACCGGGAGGTTTGGATAATGAGGGGACGGTTTGATGAACAGCTGGACGTGCTGCACACCCAAATGATTGAGATGGGTGCCCTGTGCGAAACCGCTATTGCCTGCGCTATTAAAGGCCTGCTAGAGGGCGATGCCGAAAATGCCACCCGTGCCATTGCCATAGATGAAGAGATTGACCGCATGGAGCGGGATATTGAAACTCTTTGCCTAAAACTGCTTTTGCAGCAACAACCCGTAGCTAGCGATCTTCGCAAAATTTCTTCTGCTTTAAAAATGATTACCGATATGGAGCGGATTGGGGACCAGGCGGCAGACATTGCCGAGATAACCAAGCTTAATAATGTTAAAGCCAGCGACGATACCTTTACCATACGCGAAATGAGCATGGCGGCCATACACATGGTTACCGATAGCATTGATGCCTATGTGCGGCAAGATTTGGAACTGGCCCACGCCGTGATTGCCGCCGATGACGAAGTGGATAATTACTTTAACGAGGCCAAAGCCCAGCTGGCGCAGCTGCTGGGGGGTAACCCCAACCGTGCCGAATATGTAATTGATGCCCTGATGATTGCCAAATACCTGGAGCGCATTGCCGACCATGCCACCAATATTGCCGAGTGGGTGGTGTTTTCTATCACCGGCCGGCACGAGGGGGAAAACGATGGACATTTACCTGGTTGAGGACGACGAAAATATACGTGAGCTGGTGCTGTACACCCTGCGGGCAAGTGGTTATACCGCAAAAGGGTTTAGCGAAGCTGCGCCCTTTTGGCAGCAAATAAAGCAGCAATTACCTGCCCTTGTACTGTTAGATATTATGCTGCCCGGTGAAGATGGGCTTAGCATTTTAAAAAAGCTGCGCACGGGCGAAAACACCAAAACCCTGCCGGTGATGATGCTAACCGCCAAAAGCGCAGAATACGACAAGGTGCTGGGGCTGGATACTGGTGCCGACGATTATCTGGCAAAACCATTTGGCATGATGGAAATGGTGTCGCGCGTGAAGGCGCTTTTACGGCGCACAGCGCAAACACAACCGGCGGCCCGGGCAAACCTGGTGGCTGGCGGCATTGTGTTAAACCCGCAAAAACATGCGGTAACCGTTAACGGGCAAGCGGTAGAGTTAACCCTGAAAGAATTTGAACTGCTAAAAACCATGCTGCAAAATGTTGGGGTGGTGCACACGCGTGGGCAGCTGCTTTCGCAAATATGGGGCTACGAATTTGAGGGCGAAAGCCGCACGGTGGATGTGCATGTCCGCTCGCTTAGGCAAAAATTGGGGCCATGCGGCCCCTTGGTAGAAACCGTGCGCGGCGTGGGCTACCGGATAGGGGAGCAACGATGAAAAAGAGAATTTTTGCCAGCATGTGTGCCATTGCCCTTGCCAGTGTTGTGTTGGTGGCGGGGCTGGTTATTGCTATTTTGTACAATAATTTAGACGACAATACCTGGAAAACCCTGCGCAACGAGGCCGAATATATAGCGGCTGGCATAGAAGAAAACGGGCTTGCTTATGTAGAAAAGGTAAAGGCGGTAGAGGGCCGCATTACGGTGGTACAGCCAGATGGCACCGTGCTGTACGACGAAAGCGAAGAGGCCGGCTTAATGGATAACCATTTGAACCGCCCCGAAATTGCCCAGGCTTTTGCCACCGGCGCAGGCGAGGCGCAGCGCACCTCCAGCACGTTTCACCAAAAAAGTATTTATTATGCTTTGTTAATGAAGGACGGCAATGTGCTGCGTATTTCCACCAGTATGGATAGCGCCGTTGCCACCTTGTTTAATGTGTTGCCCGCCCTTGTAGTGGTGTGTGCGCTGGCGGTGGTGCTTGCCTTGTTGCTGGCGCGCTGGCTTACCCAAAAAATTGTGGCGCCCATTAACACCGTTAACCTAGATGCTCCGCTTTCCAACGATGTATATGGCGAGCTTTCGCCGCTTTTGCGCCGCATAGAAAAGCTAAAAGGGGAGCTAAACGAGCAGATGAGCGAACTGCGTGCCCGCCAACGAGAGTTTGTAGCAGTAACCGAAAACCTGCGCGAAGGTATGGTTGTGCTGAACGATAAAGGCGTGGTACTTTCTATAAACGAAAGTGCCAAGCAAATATTGGGTGTGGTGGGGCAAAACTATGTAAACCAGCCGCTGCTAGCCTTAAACCGCAACCTTTTGCTTTCGCAGGTGGTGGATATTGCGCTGGCTGGTACCCAGCAAGATGAAATTATGGAGCTGAAAGAAGAAAAATATCACCTAATGGCAAGCCCAATAAAAAAAGGGGAATTAACCACCGGGGCTGTGCTGCTGTTTATGAATGTTACCGAAACCCAAGCGGCAGAAGAAATGCGGCGAGAGTTTTCGGCCAATGTATCGCACGAGTTAAAAACCCCGCTTACCTCTATTTCTGGCTATGCCGAAATTATGAAAAATGGCCTTGCCAGCCCCAACGATATGCCGGAATTTGCCACCCGAATTTATAACGAAGCCAACGGTGTAATTGCGCTGGTGGACGATATAATCAAGCTTTCTAGGTTGGACGAAGAGGGCAAAATGCCTGCCCGGCAAATGGTAAACGTATATAAGGTGGCAAGCGATGTGGTTGCACGTTTGCAGCCCATGGCAACAGGGCAGGGCGTGCAGCTAACCCTTGCTGGCCAGCCCGCATTTATAAGCGGGGTAGAGGGCTTGTTGCAAGAAGTGGTGTACAACCTGTGCGAAAATGCCATTAAATACAACAAGCAGGGCGGCCGTGTAACGGTAGAGGTGCTGCCCGGGAAGGCAGAGGTTTTGCTGCGGGTGCAAGATACGGGTATTGGCATACCCCAAAACCAGCAAAACCGGGTGTTTGAACGGTTTTATAGGGTAGACAAAAGCCATTCTAAAGGAACAGGTGGCACCGGCCTTGGGCTTTCTATTGTAAAGCACGGCGTATTGTACCATAACGGCACAATAGAACTGCAAAGCACAGAAGGGCAGGGCACAACTGTAACGGTGCGCTTGCCGGCATAGCTGCTGCTGCTGCCGTGCATGTAAAAACCCACGCCACAGGCCTTGTGTTTTACGGGCTTACCCCCCTGCTTTTATGCGGCGGGGGAAGGCGAAGAAAACGCAGCCATTGAGCAAGAACTGGATAAGCTGCACAACCAGCTGCTATATTGGCAGCAACAAGCAAAGCTGGATAAAGGCCCATGGGCACCCTTTTTATAAAAGGACACGGTGCCCAATAAAAAAGCGATTTTGAGATTGAGGATAGAAAAAAATGAATGACGATTTATTGCAAAACCTTGCAAAACTACACACCACTGAGCTGGGTATTGTGCGGATTAAAAAGAATTTAAGTTTAGAGACAGAAGATGTTGTTGTTTGGTGTGCCAGCCAAATAAGCAAGGCCCACAAAATTGAAAGAAAAGGCAAAAATTGGTATGCCTATGTTGAGGATTTTGTACTGACAATCAATGCGCATAGCTTTACCATTATCACGGCACATAAAGAAAAAAGAAGCTAAGAATGCCAGATGGTTAGTGTTAAGCTTTATAGGAATAGTAAAAGCCGCCTACATTTTGTAGGCGGCTTTTGGCTGTCAAAGAATTCCCATTCTGCCCTTGAAAGCGGGGAATGGGGATTGGGGAAGTGGGGCGGCAGTCCTCTTCCCCATTTTTAATAATCAATGTTATACCCTTTAGTATAAAGGTGTAACAGAGGATAAAATGTCGAAGCAAGGCGAAGAAAACGATCTTTGTGATTTTGTAGTTGGCTTTGCAAAAAAAATACAGCCTTTGCCCGGTGTAGGGGCAAAGGCTGCGCTAGGGGTATTCTTGCTTATCTCTGCTCAATCAGCTCAATTTCTTCACCATCCGGCCCTTCAAAAAAAGAGAAGGAGGTTTGCGGAGTGGGGGAAATAGGGCCACGCAGCAGTTTGTGGCCATTTGCCTGTAGCAGGGCGGTGGCCTTGGGTAAAGAATTTACCGCAATGCCAACCGAAAAGCCGGTGTAGGTGTTGTTTTGATGACTGGGAGAGGCGATGAGCTCGATGGTGGGCTGGCCATCTTCGCCTAAAAACACAAATTCACTGTCTCCCATGGCCATTTGGTGTTGCACTTTAAGCCCCAATAGCCCTTGGTAAAACGCCAGCGATTTTTCCATGTTTTTTACATACAATGTTATAAACGAAAATCTCATAATAATAGGCTCCCTTATGTAAAATAGTGTGGATAAGCATATAACCAATTAAAAAGCAACAAACAACGCAGAGTGTTGGAAAGAATGCCCCCGCCATAAAGGTTAACCAACTTTAAAATAGCCGCTAAGGGGCGGCATCGCTTTTTTGGCGGTACTGCGTGGGGGATACCCCCTTGGTTTGGCGAAAAATGCGCGAGGCATAGCTTACGTCCGAAAAGCCCACAAAGTTAGAGATTTCTGCAATAGGCAGTTGAGAATTTTGAAGCATATGGGCCATGCGCTGAACACGCTGCTGGTTTATATAAGCTGTTAAAGAAAGGCCAACCTCTTGGTTAAACAGGGTAGAAAAGCGAGAAGGGCTAAGGCCGGCAGCGGTGGCAATGTTGTGCAGGTGCAGCGGTATACCAAGGTGAAGCTGAATATAGTGTATTGCCTTGCGAATAGGCAGCGAAAACTGGGGCAGGGCATGCTCTTGCACAATGCGCACATAGGTTTCTAGCATGGTAAAGCGCAATTGCATCAGTGCCTCTATTTGGGTTTGCTCCTCAATTTGGTAGGCATAATCCCAAAAAACAGGGTTGCAATAAAAGGCAGGCACACCGGCGTTTTGCACGGCTTTTCTTAGCAACGTGTTAAACATAACCGATATTATTTTTTGGTGGCGCAACGGCCCGCCCACCTGCACAATGGTAGAAATTTCTTGCCGCAAAAACAGCATGGTTTCTTGTGCGGCGGCAAGGTCTCCTTGCTGCACATGCTCCATCAATTGCTCTTCCAGCTCATACCGGTATTCCAGCTGCCGGATAGTATCGGTGTTTTCGCTTGCCGGGAAAATGATTTGATGGCGCTCTTTTTCGGGCGCATAAATGTTTTTAACGGCAGCCGGTTTGGCCGTGGCATACAAATGGCGCAGCAACACCTGCGCAGCGGCAATCACCTGTGTTTCGGCCGCAACCGGTAAAGATTCGTAATAGGTTTTTAACGGCAAAATGTAAGAGACAGAAAGCCGTTGCTTTTCTACAACCCGGGCGCAATAACTTTCGGTGGGTAGCTCATCTACATAAGGCCCAAATACCAAAAACCTTTGCAGCGCCTGCACCCATAAAAAAAGAAAATTGAAGGCGAAATCGTCCTTTAAAATGTAAATGTTATTCTCTTGCAAAAGCTGTAGGCTGTTCCAAAAATGGGTGGCCTTGGTTTGAGAGTATAAAAAAGCCGGTATTGCGCTGGTGGTAAAGCTGTTCCACGCCTCGTGCTGGTTTTCAAGCATATACACCGGCACATTCAACAGGGTTTCGGTATAATCTCGTGCCAGCTCCAGCACCTCTTTTTGTGCAGAGAGTTCTATTTTAATCCACCACCTTTTTGGGGTAAAGTTTAAAAATATTTTACCATACATAAAAATATTTTACTACATAGTAGAGGTGATATTTTGTAAAATAATTATAGAAACAATGAATAGGGGGAATTTACCTTGAAGAAAATTTTAGTGGTTTTTGGCACCCGGCCCGAGGCTATAAAAATGTGCCCGGTGGTAAAAAGCCTTAAAAAAAACAACGAAATGGAAACCATAGTGTGTGTAACCGGCCAGCATAAGGAAATGCTGCAAAGCGTGTTAGATGTTTTTGCCGTAAAGCCCAATTATAACCTAAGCATAATGAAAAAAGGCCAAACCTTGTTTGACATTACCCAGCTTATTTTAGAAAAAATGCAGGCTGTTTTGCAACAAGAAACCCCCGACATGGTTTTGGTACACGGAGATACCACCACGGCTTTTGCAACGGCACTGGCAGCTTTTTACCTCAATATCCCGGTAGGCCATGTAGAGGCAGGCCTGCGCACTTATAACCCACACGCGCCCTACCCAGAAGAGTTTAACCGGCAGGCAATTGGCTCGATGGCAGATTTGCATTTTGCCACCACCCAACAAGCCGCACAACGCTTGCTGGCAGAGGGGAAAAAGGAAAACAGCATTTTTGTTACCGGCAACACCGTAATAGATGCACTGCGCACCACGGTACAACAAAGCTACACCCACCCCGTGCTGGAATGGCTGGGCGATAGCCGCCTGCTGCTAATGACGGCACACCGAAGAGAGAATATAGGCGCGCCAATGCAGGCTATATTTAAAGCGGTAAAACAGCTGGTTAAACAGCACCCAGATATAAAAGTGTTGTACCCAGTGCACCCAAACCCCGCAGTGGGCGAGGTAGCACGCGATATGCTGGGCAATGAAGAACACATTAAGCTGGTAGAGCCGTTGGATGTTTTGGATTTTCATAACCTAATGGCGCGCAGCCACCTTATTTTAACCGATAGTGGCGGCGTGCAAGAGGAGGCCCCCTCGCTGGGTAAGCCGGTTTTGGTATTGCGAGATGTTACCGAGCGCCCCGAAGGGGTAGAGGCAGGGGCCCTAAAGCTGGTGGGCACCAACCAAAAGGCGATTGTTACCGAGTGCAGTAACCTGCTGCAAAACCCTGCCCAATACCAAAAAATGAGTAAAGCCAATAACCCTTACGGCGATGGACACGCCGCAGAAAAAATTACGGATATTTTACAAGAGAGGATAGCTGTATGACGGAATTTGTATATGTTTTTGGGTTGGTGGTTGTAACGCTATACCTTTTGCTTGGGCTAGATGATATTTTAATAGACCTTACGCACGTTGTTAGCACCAACTACATTTTGGGCGAAAAGGTGCCGCTAGACAACCTTACCAATACCCCCATAAAACTTTTGGGTATAATGATGCCTGCGTGGAATGAAGAAGCGGTTATTGAACAAGTAATTACCAACATGGTAAAGTCTTACCACTATCCACATTCGATGTACCATATATTTTTAGGGGTATACCCAAACGACGATGCAACCCTGGCCAAAGCAAAAGAATTATCGGAAAGATACCCCCATGTGCATGCAGTGGTAAACCCCAACAATGGGCCTTCTAATAAAGCCGATAATTTAAACCAGGTGATGCGGTACATAAAGCAGTTTGAAGAAGATGAACAATGGCGCTTTGCCTCTATTACCATACACGACGCAGAGGATATTGTGCACCCGTACGAACTATTGCTTACCAATTACCTAATAGATGCACACGATGCACTGCAATTGCCGGTGTTTCCGCTGCAAGACACCCCAACCCTTAAAAATTTTTTTAAGGATATGACCCGTGCCACCTATACAGACGAATTTGCTGAAAACCATTACCGCACCATGGTAATGCGCGACGGTATGAAGGCGGTAGTGCCCTCGGCGGGCACCGGTTTTGTGCTAAGCCGTAAGGTGCTAGATCATTTTCAGGATAAGGATATCTTCCCCAGTGGAAGCCTGACCGAAGACTATAAACTTTCGCTTACGTTAACCGAATATGGCTTTAAAGTGCGGTACGCACTGTGCAAAATTAAAAGAATGCGGGCAGATGGAAAAGAAGAATGGGATTATATTGCCACCCGCAGCATATTCCCAGCCACATTTAGGGCTGCGGTGCGGCAAAAAACACGCTGGGTATATGGCATTACCATGCAATCGGTTGGTTTAAAAGATATTTTTATAAGAGACCATGAAGCCAACTGGGGCGAGCGGCTTAGCGTGTTAAAAGACATGAAGGCAAAAATTGCAAACCTAATGGTTCTTCCGGGGTATCTTGCGTTTGTTTATTTTGTTTGTTCGCTTTTTCTGCCGCTGCCGGCTATGTATCCATATGGCACAGTTTCGTTTTGGTTGTGCATGCTGCTTTCGTTGTTTATGCTGCAACGGCAAGTTTTGCGGCTGGTAGCCCTGCACCATGTGTATGGCTGGCGGTATGTTGTTGCCGATTGCCTGGCCCCCCCAATAATGCCGCTTAGGCTGGTGTGGGGCAACATCATTAACTTTTGTGCCACCCTAAATGCATGGAAGCAATACTTTTTTGGCGTTTCGGCCAGAAAAAAGAAAAAGCCGCCTAAATGGAATAAAACAGACCATGAATTTCCGGAACAGGAAAAGCTGGTAACCTTTAGGCGCAACCTGGCCGATGCGCTGATGCGGCGTGGTGTGGTAACTTCACCTGTTTTAGCAAAGGCCCTGCAACAAGCAGACGAAACAGGAGAATATTTAGAAAAAATACTTTTTAGAAACAAAGACATTGATGAAAACCGCCTGGGGCAAACGGTTGCCATAGTAGACAACAATATTTATTTAAAAAATATTTCGATGCTTGTACACACCGGCTTTAAAGATGTTTTTGAGAAAAGCTTTCTTAAAAAACACGGGATATTCCCGGTGGCTGCCACAAAAGATGGATTTTTGATGGCGGTTTCGATTGCCGACACCAAAAACAGCATTAAAGCAATGGAAAAACTGATAGGAGAAAAAATTAAGTACTTCTATGCATCTAGCCAAACAGTGCAACAAGCTATCGATAACCTGTACAGCGGGCGCTGCGTGCCATACACCAATTTATACAGGCTGTGCAAAAGTGGGCAGATAAGCTGGGAGCAAGGGCTTTTGGCAACAGCCTACCAAGAAAAAGCCGAGGATATTTTGTATTACATGGGGCTATGCCCTTACCCCGGCTACCAGGCCAAACAGTTAGAAAAAGAAACAGCCTAACAACGTAAAAAAGTAGGGGGGGTAGCCTAAGGCTACCCCCTAAATTTACCCCGATATTACACCAAGCACTTGGCCCAGCATATCTGCGCCAATGGTTACGCCGTAATATCCGGGGTCTATTACCGCCCCAAGTTTTACAGGTGTGCTTTTTTGGTTTATATTGTTTGTTGTTTCTAAAAAAGACTGAAAGGTTCCATCCATTATTAAATAGCCAACCCTGCCGGCTTTTTCATAAAACTCTATTGCCCGCCCAGAGGATGTGAAAACTGGAAGATAGCCTGTTTTATCCTGCGCAGGCAGTGCAAATAGCCGGGTGTCGCCGTCCTTGTGGTCTCCAAACGGGGTAGAATAGTAAACCGTTACCTTGCCAAAAGCGCTAAGGAAGGCTTGGTCGTCAAGCAATCCTTTTTCGTGCTTGTCCAGCAAAGAGATTCCATCGGGAGAATGCGAACCGGTGTGCTTTGCCGCGCCAGATGGCGGCCGGTTTTTCGAAAACTTATCAAACAAACCCATACCATATTTCTCCTTTAACTTTGCAAAATATTAAATTCGTTAAACACGAACATACTCTATTGTTATTAAAGCTATTTTACCATTGTATGTATAAAAAAGATACGTATATTTAATGGTTTTATCAAAGCGGACAACGGGGCGCTACACCAATTGCCAATAAAAAAAAGGAAGTAGCCATGTGCAGCTACTTCCTTTGGTGCGGGTATTCATAAAAGCAAACTTGCAAACCTGCACAGAATAAGTGTTTTCGGCCTCTATATGCAGTTTTGCAATTAAAATTCGAGACCTCACAGCAAGTTATTTTCCGTCATACTTACCGTCTTTGCTGAACAGGAAATAAATCAACATTCCAAAACCAACTAAGGCAATCATGCTTCCAACAATCGGCACCCAACTAGCATATTCGCCTGCCAACATAAGTATCGCACCGCCAACAAACAGGAACCCGCCTGCTAATAAATTTTTCATTTTAATTAACCCTCCGTTTTGGTGCGTATTTACACATAAATATAACACGAAAATATAAAACCGCTCATTACTATAGTGCTCGTTTATTATAATCCATCAAAGTACTGTTGGCAACAAACAAAAACAGGCTAGCATAATGGCTAACCTGTTTTTGTGCCCTTATGAACATTTAATGGTGCCGGTGATCGGACTTGAACCGATACGATATTGCTACCAATGGATTTTGAGTCCATCGTGTCTGCCATTCCACCACACCGGCAGGTGTGCAGGTTGCCCGTTTGGGGCACGCCTGTAAACTTAAACCTAATATAGTATAATATAGTTTAACGCCTTGTGCAATAGAAAAATGCTTTTTTACAAAAAAGATTTTTAGAACTTGGCGGTAAAACTTATATTATTGACAAGCCCGCCCGTTTTTTTTATGATTGGTTGAAGGAAGCGGAAAAATTGCCAAATGCCACAGCGGTGCATAGCTATGCCGTGCGCACCAAACAACAGCAGGGAGAATGTAAATGGAACAAACAGGGAAAAAGAGAAAAGACCTGCTGCCCATTGCCGCCAACTGGATAGGCCTTGCCATGCTTTTGTATATTGTGCTAAGTTTGCTGGTGCGCCTGCTTGGCGGGCTGGTGTTGCAGGGCGCATTTAATAATGTAACGTTAAAAGACCTTACTGCCGTGCCAGAATGGGCACTGGGTATTTATAATATTGTATTGCCGCTGGCCGTTTTGTTGCCACCTTATTATTTGTTAAAAATGGCGGGCAAGCCAAAGCAGGCTGCCCCGCCCATGGGCAAAAGCCGGTTGCCGCTGTGGTTGTTAACCCCTTTGTTCTTGGGGGCCATGGTGGTGGTAAATTCGGTTTCGTCTTTAATTGCTGGTTGGTTTGGGGCTGGCAACGGGCCGGCGGCGCTACCCAAAACAGTGGCTGGTGTGCTTTTTTATTTTGTTTATACCTGCATTTTGCCCCCCGTGCTAGAAGAACGATTGTTTAGGGGGATGGTGCAGGGCATGCTGCGCCCGTGGGGGGCACGGTTTGCTATTTTGGTATCGTCTTTGCTGTTTGCCTTTTTGCACACCAATCTTTCGGCCATTTTGGGTGTGTTTTTGCTTAGTGTTTTACTGGGCTATGTGCGCGAAATTACCGGCTCGGTGCGGCCGGGTATCATATTGCATTTTTTTAACAATTTGGCCTCGCTTATTATGATGCTAGGGCAAACCTACTTAACCGGTGTTGCGGCACTGGCGTTTGGGTTTTGGGTTACGCTGGTATTTTTGGTTTTGTTTGCGGCAGCTGCTTGGGCAGTTTGGCAATTTAAGTGGCTGCCCAAATTTAAACTGCAACACGATAAACCGCCAGAACAGGGCCAACAACCCCCAGCAAAACGCTTGTTAACAGCACCAGTTTTTGTGGCTGGGGTAGTGGGCACCTTGCTATATTTTGTGTTTGGTGCCGTACTGTAACAGAAAGAGGGAACACATTGAATGATGAGCAGCTGATGCGGCAGGCACTTGCCGAAGCAAAACTTGCCGGGCTGGAAGGCGAAGTACCTGTGGGTGCCGTGGTGGTAAAGGATGGCGAAATTATTGCCCGGGCGCACAACCAGCGCGAGGGAGGCAAAAACGCCCTTTGCCACGCCGAAACCATGGCGATAGACGCCGCCTGCAAAGCGCTGGGTGGTTGGCGGCTTTGGCAGTGCGAATTGTTTGTTACGCTAGAGCCCTGCCCCATGTGCGCAGGGGCCATTATCAACAGCCGCATTAAGCGGGTGGTGTATGGCGCGGCCGACGAAAAAGCCGGTTGCTGCGGTACAGTGGTAAATTTATTTGCCCTGCCCTTTAACCACCACCCCTTGGTGCAGGGCGGCCTGCTAGAAGAGGAGTGCCGAGAGGAACTGCAAACCTTTTTTGCGGCTTTGCGTAAAAAAAAGAAAACTGAACCGGCCAAAGCGAAAGATACAGAAGAATAGTGAATGGCTTTTGTGGCTGCGCAGCAAAGGTAAGGCACAAAAGCATTTGCCTTACCCAATAGAAAGAGGTGGCAAAGTGGGACGATGTGTATTGGTAACCGGGGCTTCGGGTGGTATTGGTGCTGCCATTGCCACGGCTTTTGCCAAAAATGGAGATAACGTGGTGCTGGGGTACCACAAAGGCCAGCAAAAGGCACAGGATTTATGCACCCAGCTTACCAGCCAGGGTTTGCAGGCAGTGGCGGCCGTGGGCAATGTTGCCAATGCCCAGCAGGTGCAGCAACTGTTTGCCAAAGCCGAGGCCGCTTTTGGCCCGGTAGAAGTACTGGTGAACAATGCGGGGGTAGCCGCCCAGCGCCTTTTTACCCAACTTACCGAGCAGGAATGGGACGAAATGTTTGATGTGCATGTAAAGGGCAACTTTTTATGTACCCAGCGTGCCCTGCCGGGCATGCTGCACCGCAAAAACGGTTGCATTATCAATATATCCTCTATGTGGGGGCAGGTGGGGGCCTCTTGCGAGGCACACTACGCCGCAGCCAAAGCGGCTGTAATTGGCCTTACCAAGGCACTGGCCAAAGAGGAAGGCCCCAGCGGCATACGGGTAAACTGCATTGCGCCCGGCGCAATAGATACCGCCATGATGCAGGATTTTACCAAGCAGGATAAAGCCAGCCTGTGCGAAGAAATTCCCCTTGGGCGCATAGGCACCCCCGAGGAAGTGGCGGGCGTAGCGCTGTTTTTAGCCTCAGATGCCGCCACCTACGTTACTGGGCAGGTAATTGCTCCCAATGGTGGGTTTGTGGTTTAAGTTTAAGCACATATTAAAAAGCCGGCCAAATGGTCGGTCTTTTTATGTCAGCTTTTAGCGGCGGCCTTCGTTTTGTGGGGGAGGTTACAAGCGTAGGCAAAAGAAACCCCCTTTTTGATGATGATAAACAAGGTGATGACGAAAGAGTGCGGGGTTCCCTTCAAGGGTAAAACAAGAAATCAATCCCCAATGACCAAACAAAGTACAGGTTGGCATTTTTAAGCCACCAGCAGGCAAAGCTTGCCAGTTAATAACCAATCGATATTTGATGTAAGCAACTATATTCCGCCTAAAAGCCCAGCTGTACGTTTTATTACCCAGCATAAAGTGCGCTATTGCTTGCCTTTATAGTGTGAAATGGTGTAAAATACAAATTAAGCATTAAAGAAAAAAGCAGGTAAATTTTGGCCAATGCCTTACCAGTAAAAGCATGTGCCAAAGCCAGCAACCTGCGAAAATATAAGATGCTATGGCCCTAATTGGGTGCCATAACACAGGATTGTGGAGGATAAGTACAACCATGGCAGAAAAAAAAGCAGTTGCTACACCCAGCAAGGCGGCCCAAAACGACAAAAAAGCAGCACTAGATACCGCGCTTGCCCAAATTGAAAAAACATTTGGCAAGGGTGCAGTTATGAAGATGGGTCAAAATGTTGCAATGCAAATCGATGCAATTTCTACGGGGTCTATTTCGCTGGATATTGCCCTTGGCGTAGGGGGCTTGCCCCGTGGCCGTGTGGTAGAAATTTATGGCCCCGAAAGCAGTGGTAAAACCACCCTTGCGTTGCATGTGGCGGCGCAGGCCCAAAAAAAAGGCGGCGAGGTTGCCTTTATAGACGTTGAACATGCGCTGGACCCCGAATATGCCGCTGCCCTTGGCGTGGATATTGACAGCCTGCTGGTAAGCCAGCCCGATACCGGCGAGCAAGCCCTGGAAATTACCGAGGCACTTGTGCGCAGTGGCGCAATAGATGCCGTGATCATCGACTCGGTTGCGGCCATGGTGCCCAAGGCCGAAATTGCGGGCGAAATGGGAGATTCTCACGTTGGGTTGCAGGCCCGCTTAATGAGCCAGGCCCTGCGCAAACTAACCGGTGTAATTGGTAAAACCGGCACCGTGTGCGTGTTTATTAACCAGCTGCGCGAAAAAGTTGGCGTTGTGTACGGCAACCCCGAAGTTACCGCCGGTGGCCGTGCGCTTAAGTACTATTCTTCGGTGCGTATAGACGTACGCCGGGTAGAAAGCCTGAAGGACACCAGTGGCAACTTTATTGGCAACCGTACCCGTGCCAAGGTTGTTAAAAATAAGGTGGCACCTCCGTTTAAAGAGGCCTATTTTGATATTATGTTTGGCGAAGGTATTTCGCATGAGGGTGAACTGCTGGATTTGGCAGTGGACCTGAATCTGATTCAAAAAAGTGGCGCGTGGTTTAATGCAGGGGATATCCGCCTTGGGCAGGGGCGAGACAATGCCAAAACCTACCTGATGGAAAACCCTGAATTTGCGGACGAGATTGAAGCCAAGGTGCGTGAAAATGCCAAAGAACTGTTTGCGGCATCTAAAAGAAAACGCCTTGCACGGGTTGGCGGCAACCTGGATGATTTGCCCACCCCGCCGGCACCGGCTGCCAAAGCTGCGGCAAAGGGCGCTAAATCCGAAAGAGGGCTGGATATTTCGGCCGAAGATGACGAATGAGTGTTACAATAACCCGTATTAGCCAAACCAAAAAAGGCCGTTTTGCGCTGTTTGCCAACGATGAATTTCTTTTTTCGGTAGACGACGAAACGCTGGTGAAATACGGGCTTTCAGAGGGCTCCTTGCTTACAAACGAGGAGCTTTCTTCGATGAAGGACACAAGCGATATACGCAAAGCCAAAAACCAGGCGCTGCGTTATCTTTCGCTGCGTGCGTATGCCCAGCAAGAATTATATAACAAGCTGTGCTTGAAGTATGACCCCCACACGGCTGCTGCCGCAGTGCAGGATATGTGTGAGCTGGACCTGCTGGACGATGAAACCTTTGCGCTGGAAAAAGCCAAGGGGCTACTGCAGCGGGGTAAAAGCAGCTCGGAAATTCGGCGGCAGTTGAACGCCCTTGGGGTGGACCGAACCACCGTAGAGTGGGCCGTGCAAGCCGCTGGGCCAAACGACGCCGAAACAGCCTATACGGTGCTGCAAAAAGGCGGCTATATAGAAAAACTGCGCCGTGGCCAGCGCGATAAAGTGATGGCGGCCCTTGCCCGCCGTGGGTTTTGGCATGGGGATATTTGCCGTGCTGTAGAGCGTGCCCAGCAGCAACTTGCCGAAGAAACCAGCCCAGAACAAGAGATGATTTAGGAGAGAGCCTATGAAAATAGCGGTTGTATCGCTTGGGTGCCCCAAAAACCAGGCCGATGCCGATGTTTTTTGCCGTGCCTTACTGGAAGATGGCAACCAAACAGTGGCTAGCTTGGAAGAGGCCGAAGCCATTATTGTAAACACCTGTGGCTTTATTCAAAGTGCCAAAGAAGAAGCCATTGAAAATATTTTGCAGGCCTGCAGCTATAAAAAGCAAAACCCTGCGGTAAAAGTGCTGGTAACCGGCTGTTTGGCCCAGCGCTACCAAAAAGAAATTGTGGCCGAAATACCCGAGGTAGACGCAGTGGTGGGGCTTGGCTCTAACGGGCAGCTGCCGCAAATATTGCGCCAGGTGGCCAGCAGCGCCCAGGTGGTAGAAAGCTATGGCCCCAAAGGCAACCTGCCGCTGGGGGGCAAGCGTGTTATTGGCACGCCCCGCCAGTTTGCCTGGCTTAAAATTGCCGAAGGCTGCTCGAATGCGTGCTCTTACTGTGCTATACCCAGCATTCGTGGGCCGCTGCGCAGCCGCCCGCTGCAAAGCTGCATTGCCGAGGCCGAGTGGCTGGCCGAGCAGGGTGTGCGCGAAATTGTGCTGGTAGCACAAGACGTTACCGCTTATGGCGATGACACCGGACAAAACCAAATAGCCGAACTGCTGGACGCCTTAAACCAAATAGAGGGCATTGGCTGGATACGCCTATTGTATGCCTACCCCGAACGCATTACCCCCGAATTTGCCGATGCCATGGCACGCAACAGCAAGGTGGTTACCTACTTAGATTTGCCGGTGCAGCACATCAATGATGAAATTTTAACTTCTATGCGCCGCAAAGGGGATAGTGCCACCATTCGCAGCGCTATTCAAATGTTGCGCCAAAAAATGCCGGATATTACTTTGCGAACCTCGCTGATAACCGGCTACCCCGGCGAAACCGAGGCCCAGTTTGAAGAATTGTGTGCCTTTGTAAAAGAAACAGGGTTCGACCGCTTGGGCTGCTTTGCCTATTCGCCCGAAGAGGGAACCCTGGCTGAAAAAATGCCAAACCAAGTGCCGGAGGAAGAACGCCGCCGCCGAGCCGATGTAATTATGCAGCTGCAAAGTAACATCATGGCAGAAAAACAGCAACAGATGATTGGCAAAACCATTACCGTTTTGTGCGATGAACTGGACGAAGAGGAAAATGTTTGGCTGTGCCGCAGCAAAGCCGATGCCCCCGAGATTGACGCAAATGTACTATTGCCGGGCACGGCAGCCCTTGCACCCGGTGTTTTTTATAACGTGCGGGTTACCGGGGCCGATGTGTATGACCTATACGCCGAGCTTGCCTAACCAGAAATGCAAAAATTAGCAAAAGAGGAACTTATATGAATTTGCCAAATAAACTTACCTTACTGCGCATTTTATTAATACCTGTGTTTATTGTGTTTGCTTCGGTGCGGGGCATACCCTACAACTATCTGCTTGCGGGGGTTGTTTTTGCGCTTGCCAGTTTTACCGATTTTTTGGACGGCTACATTGCCCGCAAAAACAACATGGTTACCAATTTTGGCAAATTTGCCGACCCCCTTGCCGACAAAATTTTAACCACCACCGCCTTTATTTATATGCTGGTTGATGGCGTGTGCCACCCGCTGGTGCTTGTTATTATTATTGTGCGAGAGTTTGCGGTGTCGGGCGTGCGCATGGTGGCGGCCGGCAGTAAAGAGGGGACCGTGATTGCGGCCAACATGTGGGGCAAGGTAAAAACAGTGCTGCAAATGGTAACCATTTGTGTGTATTATTTTTTAATGGGGTTTTGGCAGTTTTTGCCGCCCAGTGCAAGCAGCGCTTCGCCGCCGCAGGTTATTGCGTGGGTGCTGTGCTGGGTAGTGGCTGCGGTTACCGCTATTTCTGGCATACAGTACATTTGGGGCAACCGGCAATACATTAATACGGCAAAATAAAATTCTGCTATTTATTTTGCGTGCCCTTATGCTATAATAGAGTAAAACAGTGTAGTTTAAAATTTTGATATACAATGGTGCAAGGAGTTTTTTTGAATGAAAGTTTTTAATACCATGGCCCGCGAAAAAGAAGAACTGGTACCCATAACGCCGGGGGAGGTAAAAATTTATGTGTGCGGCCCCACCGTTTATAATTTTATCCATGTGGGCAATGCGCGGCCTTTGTGCGTGTTCGACACCCTGCGCCGTTACCTAACTTACACCGGCAACAAGGTGGTGTATGTTAGCAACGTTACCGATATTGATGACCGCCTAATTAGCACCGCTATTGAACAACAAACCACCGTGCACGAGGTGGCTGCTAAGTTTGAAAAGGAATACCTTACCGATTCGGACGGGCTGAACGTGCAGCGCCCCACCGTTATGCCCCGCGCCACCGAGCATATAGAGGCGATAGTGGCCATGATACAAGAAATTGTGGATAAAGGCTTTGGCTATGTTGCCGAAAACGGAGATGTATATTTTAGGGCACGTAAATTTAAAGAATACGGCAAACTTTCGCACCTGGTGTTAGACGATTTGCAAAATAGCCGTGAATTAAGCAGCAGCTTAGAGGGCGGCCTGAAAGAAGAAGGCGCCGATTTTGCTGTGTGGAAGGCGGCTAAAAAAGGCGAACCTGCGTGGGATTCCCCCTGGAGTGCAGGGCGGCCCGGCTGGCATATAGAGTGCAGCGCCATGGCAAAACAACACCTTGGCAACACCATCGATATCCATGCTGGCGGGCAGGATTTAATTTTTCCGCATCACGAAAACGAAATTGCACAAAGCGAGTGCGCCAATGGACAGATATTTGCCAATTATTGGATGCACAACGGTTTTTTAAACATTGATGACCGAAAGATGAGTAAGTCTTTAGGCAACTTTTTTACGGTGCGCCAAATTGCCGAGCAAATTGGGTACGAGCCAATACGGTACTTTATGCTTTCGGCCCATTACCGCACCCCGCTTAACTTTACCATGGATATTTTGGAGCAGTGCAAAACCAGCTTAGAGCGCCTGTACACCTGCCGTGATAACATTGATTTTGCGATTAAAAATGCCCCGCAAACCGGCGAAAACCAAATTTTGCAAAGCGCACAAGAGGCAGAAACCCATTTTAAAGAACGTATGGATGATGATTTGAACACTGCCGACGCACTGGCCGTGCTGTTTGAGCTGGTAACCAACATTAACACCCATATGGCCCAAAGCAGCAAAAGCGCGCTGGAAGAAACAGCCATTATTTTTGACCGTTTAACCAATGTGCTGGGCCTTTTATACAACCGCAAACAAACCGAAACCCCG
>JAJDJP010000079.1 GCA_030267215.1 Ruminococcaceae bacterium OttesenSCG-928-A16 | reverse complement strand
GAGCAGTTGTCCTTGTTTTTCTTAGTCTATGGATGGTTAAGAATGTGATAAGAACTATCACCAGAACCAATATTTCTTTTTATAAAGAATATAAATTGTTGCTGGAATTAAAACAAAGATAATCCCTAAAGTAAGTAATAGTGGAATAAAGCTTCCTTGTTGAAGTTTGCTATTGACTAGAAGATACTTTCCTGCATTATTTAACTCCAAATCTATTGAATATAAACCACTATAGAGCATTTCATAGCTTTGTTTCTTTTCATTATATAGATATAGATGTTTACCAAATAAATCAGGGTCTATGATTGAAATATGAATACTGCCGGGAAGATTATTACCTTTATTAAGGATAAAACAATGTCCTGAAAATTCTTCAGAGAAATCTAATTCTGTATAAAAAAAATTTTCTGGATTAGCTATCTTCTCCCAGTCTAAGCGAAAGAAATATCCTTCGCCTTCTATTGTTAAGTTTTGCTTTTGCTCACATAATTTATTTAGCACTTTGCTGTTCAAGACAGGATATTCTGACGAAGAAATGGTGATCGTTTCACTTTTTGATGTATTTAATATATTTAGCAAGTTTTCAGTGTGAAGATCAGTTGAATCTTCGTAATTGGTAGTCCCTTGGTTAGTTAAATCCGAATCTCCTACCATTGTAGAATTATTTACAATAACAGTAACGGATTTACTTAATTCTCCATTAGTAACGATAATCGTAGTGTTTCCAACTCCAATAGCTTTGATTATCCCTTTTGCGGAAACTGTAGCCACTTTACCATTTGTACTCTTATATACAATATCTTGTGTTGCGTCAACAGGTTGCACGGAAACCTGCAATTTAAAAATTTCTAAAGGTTGTAGAATGATATATGTTTTGTTAATTTGTAATCTTTCACTTGGTATGATAACTTCAATTTCAATTGTTTTAGTGATACCGCCAGCGGAAATAAAAATTGTGGCCTTTCCTTTGCTAACGGCCTTCACAGTTCCAGTTGAACTAACCGAAACAATATTAGCGTTATTTGATGAATAATTGATTGTAGCGTCTGTTGCACCTAGAGGTATTATATTTGTATCCAAATATAATACCTCCCCAATATCCATTACTTCTTTATAACCACTAACCTCAACATCTATAACTGAAATTTCACTATTAGATTCATTTTTACTCAAGACTTCCAATAAAAAAGTTTCGATAATTGCATCTGCGCTAACAGAAATCATTACTTGTCCCGTTTTTAAAGCTGTGATTCTGCCCATGCCATTAATTGAGGCAATCGTTGAATCGCTTGTTTCATACTTGACCTCATAATCTACGGCATTTATAGGCAAAACAGTAACAATCAATAGTTGCTTTTCGCCAACATTCATTTTTGTTTGATATTCCCCTAAATCAATTTCTTGAGGTAATACGCTGGAAGTTGATGAAACAATATCAGATTCGGGCTCATTACTCTTTGGTGTTTCTAAAAAGGAAGTGGTACTATTTGACATTGGGGTTGACGAGACTATATCAGATTCGGGCTCATTACTCTCTGGTGTTTCTAAAAAGGAAGTGGTACTATTTGGTATTGAAGCTGACGAGTTTATTTCTTCTTCACTTAATATTTCTATCAATGTGGGGGATATTTTTGATGGTTGAGATAAGGGAAAATGGTTCAATGTGGGATGCGTTTCATATGTGATAGCATGAATAATAGCAAATGAAAGAAAAAAACTCACTATTTTATTTAGCATTATCCCACCTCATTTTACTTTATACCCAAAGTTTCGATAAAATATTCGAAGTAAGTCATTTGATTATGTTGTATACGGCTTTCTACTACTAGACCATTTGCTAGGTTAACACTTCCCCCTGACTTCGCGATTAAATATGTATAGTCAGGAGTTATTTCTATCTTAAAATAAGCTTGCACAGGGTTTTCAGAACTTGTTGCAGGTACAGTAATATCACTATCTATTTTCGTTATTTTCCCGGGAATCGTTCCATATAAAGATTGGGGTAGCCCATAGACAACCACATCCACACTGTTTCCTAGCTCTATACGTGTAATATCCTGTGCATTTACGTTTGCAACAATTTTAAATTCATCCTGTGCATTAGCAATACTTGCAACTGAACTTCCTGCTTGAATAAACATACCCACTTTGAATTCATTGACCATGTGGATTTTACCAGTTATGGTTGCTAAAACATTATAATCGCTTTTTCCCTGTTGTAAGGCCAATTCCTGAGATTCAATTGCAGTTAATTGAGTTTGCAATTGCAGTTTTGAGGCTTCAGCACTTTGGATAGTTGAATGATAAATCTCAACGACTTTTGCTTGGCTCTTTATTAATTCTGCTTCAATTTGTTCTTCACTATATCCAAACTGGCGATAGCTTTCGGCGTCAATACTTTGCTGTTCAATTTGGCTTTTGTAAAGCTCAAATTGACTGTAATATAGGCTATCATCCGGATTTGCTGCATCGAAATAATTTTCATCCTCTTTCACGGACTGTACTAATTTTTCGTATTGGGAGATTTGATACCCATAGAGCTGTTTTTGCTCATCTAGTTGGGTGAGCTGTAGATCAACATCTGTGCTTTTGATTACAAATAGCACATCTTCTTTTTCGACATATTTTCCTTCTTCTATATTCATTTCTAGAATTTCGCCAGAGTAAGGTGCCATCACATAGTTCTTGTTTACACTTTGCACAACCCCAGTTGCTTTAATGATATCGGTTTTAATCCCTGTTCTGCTCCAAATAAATATGAAAATCAATAAAGAAAGAATAGTAATAATTATCCAATAACCAAAAGAAGGGATTTGTTTATGGTATAGTATCTCACTGTCTCTTAATTGTTCAAGAGTCCTTATTTTTTTATCATTCATTTTTGTATGCTTTCTCCATGAAATATGCTAATTATTAGGATATGTCATATTAGCCAGATTGCGACAAATATACAATAATTGCCCTAAGTGATTCTTAATACATTAAAAATGCATTTGCCAAATTTAAAAGAATTGCAGATTTATAGTGTGGATTATTGTTGTTGAATAAATTCTATACATTCATCAAAATTTTGAGCTCTATTTTGTTCTAAAATATTGAAATCCTTGTCATAACTTTGAATTAAAAACTCTCTCATGTTTAAATTGTTGGGGTCGTTTTCAGATACAATTTCTTCTGCCAGCCAAAATTTTTGATTC
>JAJDJP010000077.1 GCA_030267215.1 Ruminococcaceae bacterium OttesenSCG-928-A16 | reverse complement strand
TGCATTCAACGTGCCGAAGAAATGGGAAAACAATAAACCCAAGTAGAGTATTATAAGTTTCAACCTATCAAAAAGAGCCGAACAGTGGTTTACCTTTACAGGAGAAATTCACTCGTTCAGCTCTTTTTTAGCGTAGTGTAGGCCATTCTTTCCACATTTTCAACAGGGTTTTCAACATTTTTCCTATCTTACTCATCTTCTTCAGTGGTTGGTTTTTCCTGTTTTTCTATCACAACATTCGCCAGTGGGGAAGAGGCCGCTGCTTCTTTTAGTTTTTCTGTATCCATATGGGTATAAATTTGCGTGGTAGAAACATCGGCATGGCCTAGTATTTCTTTTAAAGCCAGCATATCTACCTGGCCATATTGATATAATAAGGTAGCTGCCGTGTGGCGTAGTTTGTGTACCGAATACCCTTTTCCGTCTAAACCGGCCTCACGCAATGCAGCCTCTACAAGCTGCTGCACACGCCGCACCGAAAGCCGCTTGCCGGTTCTTTTAGATACAAACAATGCCTTATTATCGTGCAAATTCTCCATTTTAGCACGTTCATCCAGCAGGTTTTGTATGGCCAGCTGGCTGGCATCGTTTAAATACACAATTCGTTCTTTATTTCCTTTACCAATAACCCGCAATGTGTCGTTTTTTATATCGGTTATATTAATGCCAACAAGCTCTGTAACACGCATGCCACAGTTTAAAAACAGCGTAATCATGCAGTAATCTCGTTCATAAAAATCACTTTGTATATTTTTTAACAAAGCAATGCTTTCATCTAAAGATAGGTATTTGGGCAAACGCTTTTTTATTTTTGGTGTTTCTATATCATCTACCGGGTTGCGCTGCAGCTGGCCGGTTTTGCTGGTTAAATACCGAAAGAACCCCCGCAAACTAGATAGCTTACGAGCCCTGGTTGCTGCGGCGTTATCACGTTCTCGGGTTACATAATATAGGTATTCATAAACCTCGGCTTTATCAATTTGCTTAATAAAGTCCAGTTCTAATGTGTTTATTTTTATCTGTTCAAGGGGTAGGTCGTTTGCAACAAGATTACGATGCTGTACAAGGAATTTAAAGAAGGTGCGCAGGTCGATATAATATCCATTTACCGTACGGGGAGATAATCCACGAATCGATTCGGAGTACATTAAATATTCTGCAACAACAGCGGGGCAATCGTCGTAGCTGCCACGCTGGTTTGGTTTTAATGGGTTAACATAGGTGCTCATAATAAAACCTGCCTTAACTAAACTATATAATATCAAAGCAAAAGGGCTGTATATGCCTATATAACCCTTTTTCGCTCCCCTCTATTTCGCTAAATTTTGATTTAGCGAAATAGAATCACTTTTAAAATAGAGCCTTCCCTCTATACTATCTTGCAAAAAAGCTTGTGGCGCCTTTTGCTATAATAGCATTTGCTACCTGCCCCGTACCCGTTTATTGTTTTACCAATATCATTTAGTACCCCAGTGTATGTAATTGTAATTATGTTTTATAAATAGCGGCACAGTTAATATTCGCCGCCGGCCAATTTATAAATATAACACCATTTAAAGTTACAACTAGCCGGTTTGGCAGTGCTGCATATGTTCTACTATTTAATTATATCATACTTTATTATAAACAAATACTATTTCGTTAAACTTAAGTTTAGTGTATTACTGTTCTTCCCTTTTATACAAAGCAACCACCCAGCTATAAAACTGGGTGGCTGTTTTTAAATTTGTGTTATTGCCTGTTTTAAATATTTGGCGCCTACAATTTTAATGTCCGGAAATTCTTTCAAATTTAAATTTCTTATATTATGCTCGGGCACAATGGCTTTTTTAAAGCCAATGCGCTGGGCTTCCCGCAGGCGTATCTCCAGGTTATTCACGCTGCGTATCTCGCCACCAAGCCCAACCTCCCCTATTGCCAGCAAAGAATCTGCCACGGGCTGATCGGTAAGGCTGGAAACAATGGCAAGGCACAGGGCAAGGTCGCAGGCGGGCTCGCTTAGCTCAAGGCCGCCCACCACGTTAATATATACATCCAGGTTACCCATAAAAAAGCCGACACGCTTTTCTAGCACGGCCATCAGCAAGTTGGCACGGCCGCTGTCAAAGCCAGAGGCTGTTCTGCGTGGTGTGCCAAAGCCCGATTTTGTTGCCAAGGCCTGAATTTCGGACATAATGGGGCGTGAGCCTTCCATAATACAGCCCACACAGTTGCCGCTAACCCCTAGCGGGCGGCCTTCCAGCAGCATTTCCGAAGGGTTGTCGATGGGGATTAAACCGGCGCCGGTCATATCGAACATACCAATTTCGTTGGTGGAACCATAACGGTTTTTGGTGGCCCGCAAAATGCGGTATGGCAAGGTGCGGTCCCCCTCAAAATACAGCACCGTATCCACAATATGCTCCATTACTTTAGGGCCTGCAATCGCTCCATCTTTGTTTACATGGCCAACAATAAACACGGGTATTTCAAGCCCTTTTGCCACTGCTAGCAAGCGTGCCGCACACTCTTTAACCTGCGAAACACTGCCGGCAGAGCTGGATAACGTAGGCGTGTACATGGTTTGAATTGAATCGATTACCGCAAAACTGGGCTTTGTTTCCTCTATTAAGGCAACAATTTCGTCTATATTGCTCTCGGCCGCTACCAAAATGGTATCTTCGGGCACGTTTAGGCGTTTGGCACGTAGCTTAATTTGCCGGGTAGATTCTTCGCCCGTTACATACAACACCTGGCTGCCGGTAATGGCCCCACATAGCTGCAATAACATGGTAGATTTACCCGCCCCTGGCTCGCCCCCAAGCAGCACAACGCTGCCCAGCACAATGCCACCACCCAGCACTCTATCCAGCTCTTTTATGCTGGTAACAATGCGGCTTTTTTCTTCGTTGGTATCAATATCTGCCAGCCTTTTAGCCACCGCAGTAGAAGGCCCCGAGGCACCCGGGCTCCACGGTTGAGCCTTTTTCCCGCCAGTTGCAGGTTCTTCTTTTATAACATCTTCCACCAAAGTGTTCCACTGCCCGCACGAGGGGCACCGCCCCAGCCATCTTGGGCTTGTTTCGCCACAATTGGTGCAAACATATATGGTTTTTAGTTTTTCTTTCAAAAGCTAAGTTTCCTTCCTTAACTAAATTTATAGTTAAACCCTTATGCATATTTTGGGCTATAATGGGGCTTCTGTCAATACCAGCCTTAGCATACTCTCCCCTATTATCATTGCAAAAAACCACCCTTGCATAATTGCAAGGGTGGCAGTGTGCAGCACATGGCCGCGCTAAGTTGGAGGTGCCGGGCAGATTTGAACTGCCGAATAC
>JAJDJP010000078.1 GCA_030267215.1 Ruminococcaceae bacterium OttesenSCG-928-A16 | reverse complement strand
TTTTGGCTGACCCCTCAACTGCTCCAAGCGCACAGCAGCTATGTGTGTGTTGACCCCAAGGGCGGTATCATGGGGCAAGTCGGCTCTTTTCTGCAAAAACAGGGCTACAAAATCAAGGTGTTCAACAGCGTGGATTTTTCCAAGAGTATGCACTATAACCCGCTGGCCTATCTCAAAACGGAAAATGACATTTTGAAGTTTGTGAATGCCCTGATTGAAAATACCAAGGGTGACGGAAAAGAGGGCGACCCCTTTTGGACGAAAGCCGAAACGCTTTTGTACTGCGCCTTAATTGGCTACATCGTCTTTGAGGGGCCGGAGGAAGAACGCAACATGATAACCCTTGTGGACATGATAAACAGCATGGAAACCCACGAAGATGATGAAAACTTCAAAAACGCTGTGGACTATATGTTCATAGGGCTGGAAAAGCGAAAGCCAAACCATTTTGCCGTGCGCCAGTACAAAAAATATAAGTTGGCAAGCGGAGTTGTAAGCTGTAAAAGACTTATTCATCACGTTTTGGTGAATAATACTTTTGTAGCTTATTTTTATATACGGAGGTACGCGCAATGAGAGAAACCAAAATCACGCCATTATATGAGCGGCTCTCCCGCGATGACGGCGATGACAAGGAAAGCAACAGCATATCCACGCAGAAAAATCTTTTGGAGCAATACGCTAAAAGCAATGGCTTGCCCAACCCGACCCATTTTACTGATGATGGCATTTCCGGAACCCGGTTTGACCGCCCCGGCTTTATGGCGATGATGGAGGAAGTTGAAGCCGGGAATGTCGAGTGCATCGTGATTAAGGACATGAGCCGCTTGGGGCGCGACTATCTCAAAGTCGGGCAGATTATGGAGATGTTGCGGCAAAGAGGGATACGCCTGATTGCAGTAAATGACGGCATCGACACAGCGCAAGGCGAGGACGATTTTCTCCCATTTCGGAACATCATGCATGAATTTTACGCCAGAGATACAAGCCGGAAGATAAAATCCACATTCAAAACAAAGGGCATGAGCGGCAAGCATTGCACAGGAACGGTCATTTACGGCTATCTGTGGGATGAAAAGCGGGAAAACTGGCTTGTAGACGATGAAGCCGCCGATGTCGTGCGGAGCATTTTCCGCATGACGATGGAGGGCTTTGGCCCATATCAAATATCGCAAAAGCTCTCGGAGCAGAGAGTTTTAATCCCTGCCGCCCATTTAGCAAAGCATGGTGAGGGCGTGAACAAAAACAAGACCTTCAAGGATAATTACGGCTGGGGTTCATCCACTGTTGTCCATATTCTCAAAAACCGCGAGTATCTCGGCCACACCTGCAACTTCAAGACCCGCAAGCATTTCAAGGACAAGAAAAGCCGTTATGTCGATGAAAGTGAGTGGACGATTTTTGAAAATACCCACGAGGCGATTATCGACCAGGACACCTTTGACAATGTGCAGCGTATCCGCTCAAATGTCCGGCGATACCCGGACGGATGGGGCGAAGCTCATCCCCTCACCGGTCTCATGTACTGCGCCGACTGCGGCGGAAAAATGTATGTCCACCGCACCAACAACGGCAAGCGCATAGCGCAATATACCTGTTCCCAATACTCCAAAGTGCCTGTTGGCGTACTCTGCGCCACCCAACACCGCATTAACGCCGAGGTGGTGCTGACACTGATTGCCGATATGCTCCGCGCCATAGCGGAATACTCCAAAAATGACCGCGCCCAGTTCGTCAAGGCGGTCACGGATGCGCAGGAAACACAGCGCAGCAGCGATATTGTCAAAAAGAAAAAGCGGCTTGTCGTGGCACAAAAAAGAGCCGCCGAGCTTGAAAAGCTCATCTGCAAAATCTATGAGGATTCTATTCTCGGCAAGCTGCCCGAAGCACGATACGCCGCCCTTGATGAACAGTACGCCAAGGAGCAGGGTGCGTTGTCCGAGGAAATCAAGGGGCTTGAAGCCGCCATAGACGGCTATGAGCAAAGCCGGAAATCGGCCGACAAGTTTATCGCCCTTGTTGAGAAATACGAAAACTTCGATACGCTGACCACGCCCATGCTTCTTGAGTTTGTGGAAAAAATCCTTGTCCATGAGCGTGACCGCAAGGGTAGTATTGAAACAACGCAGGAGGTTGAAATCTTCTTCAATTTCGTTGGCAGATACATTCCCCCGCATTTCGGGGAAGTGACCCTGACCCCGGATGAATTGGAAAAAATCCGCAAGCGCGAGGAGCGCAAGGACAAGCTTCACCAAAACTATTTGCGCCGCAAGGAAAACGGCAAACAAAAGGAATATGAGGACAAAGTCAAGGCGGCAAAAAAAGCCGAGATGGATGCGAAAAAAGCGGCCATCCGCGCCGAGGATATTTCCAAAGGCGTGTTTGTTCCGGTCAGTCATTTGCCGAAAGCCGAGCCTGTGAAAGCGGACAGGGCAGGTTGATATGCGAAGCGGATACCTTTAGAGGGTATCCGTTTTGTGAGTTTTGGCAAAATCATACCCTGATAGATTTAGTTACCCAATTTTGAAATTTCGGGATACTGAGCCAATAGCTTTTCATTTGCCGCTTCTATGTGGATGTGATATTCCGCATATGAACTGCTCAGTTGTTTCAATGCCGGAATGAAAACATCATAATATCCGCTCGTTTTATTAAACTCTTTCATTAGCTCCATGATTTTGTAAGCGGGGGAAGTTTTGTATTCATCTGACTGCTTATACGCCAAGTATTGCTCCAGCACTTCCTTATTTTGCGATAGAAAATCATCTGGGTTTTCCATCGACTTCCTTGTGCTTTCCACCATATCTTTGATTTGTTCCGTGCCAATATGTTTTGTGCCTTCTGCCAAATACTCTTGTAATTCTTCTGGCAAATCGAGTGTAGGAGCATTATCTAAAAACGCAACTACCGTTTCGTAAGCAGCTTGCTGGTCTGCCGTTTTGATTGGCTCATTTAAAAACTGAACAAAGTGCAGGCAAACGAACCTACCGTAATAGCCAGGAAAAGCATCCAGTATCTTTTCCGTAATGGTCTTACTGTTTTCGAGTGTTTGCAATTCCTCACTGATTTCGTCAAAAGATTTGCCATTGCTTAATTGGTCGAGGATGGAATTTTTTGCGATTTCCCTTTGAAGTTGCAACTCTTTCTTAACAGAAACCACCTGTAGGGCAGTATTAGAGTTGTCGGAGAGGATAACTTTGATTTCGTCCGTACTGATACCGAGCCGCCGCAGTACAAAAATTTTATTTAGAGC
>JAJDJP010000076.1 GCA_030267215.1 Ruminococcaceae bacterium OttesenSCG-928-A16 | reverse complement strand
CACCGAGGCCGACATATCCAGCAGCACCGCCTGCGACATTGCACCGGCCCCGGCAGCGCGGATCATTTGCTCTACCCCGGTGCCCAGTGTTACGGCCAGCAAAATGCAAGCGCTACACCCTGCAAGGTGGGCGGCAATATCGTTGCCTGGCAGCTTTACCCCCGTGCCAACAAGCTGGGTGCCTTGCAGCCCAAACTGCCGGTACACCCAGCGCGGGGTGACGGCTGCTTGCAGTTGCAAGGCCACACCAGCAAGCATTTCTTCCGTTTGGGCATTTATGGCTTGGTTTTTAAAACCCAGCATGGCGGCAACTTCTGGCTGGTTTACGGCCAACACAGTTTCAAAATTCATGCAAATTCCCTTTGCTTTTTGGTGGTTTAAACTAGGGTAATAAATCGGCCACGCCCTCTTGCACACGGCGGGCTACTTCGGGGTTATTCATGGCATATAAATGTATACCGTCGGCGCCACTTTCAATTAAATCGCGTATCTGGGTAATGGCATAGTCAATGCCCGCATCGTAAAAAGCGGTGGCATCGTGCGCATAACGGCTTACCATTTTGGTAAAGGCAGAGGGCAAGCTAGCCGATGAAAGGCTGATGGTGCGTTCTATTTGCTCGGGCCGCACAATGGGCATTACGCCAGCTTCAATAGGCTTATTAACACCTTTTTTGCGGGCCAGGTTTAAAAAGCGGTAAAACTGGCCGTTATCAAAAAACAGCTGCGAAACAAAGTGCCCGGCCCCGGCATCTGCTTTTAGCTTTAGCCGTTCCACATCGGCCACAAGGCTGGGGCTTTCGGGGTGGCCCTCGGGGTAGCAGGCACCAGCCATGTAAAACCCACCAAACGCATGAATCGCCGACATCAAATCGCTGGCATGGGCAAAATCCTTACAAGGGGGCGGCGGTTGGGTTATAGTCTCCACGCAGGGCCAGCACATTTTCTATGCCTTCTTTTTGTAAGGTGGCAAGTTCTTGCTCCACTTCTTCCCTACGAGAGTTTACGCAGGTTAGGTGGGCAAGGGGCTCTATGTTCAATGTGTTTTTTAAATAGGCAGCCAGTTGGGCGGTGTATTCTTTGGCACCGCTGCCCCCTGCACTGTAGGTAACGCTGATGTAATCCAGCGGTATATCGGCCATTTTATCCAGCGTGTTGTAAACGCCCTGTATGCCACTTTCTTTTTTAGGGGGAAATACCTCTAGTGCAAACACGCACGGTTTTTGTTTAAATAATGTATCCAGTTTCATTACATTCATCCTTTTAAGCCGCTGGCGGGCGGCGTTTTCCTTTACTATAGTAAACCTTTAAAGAAATGATACTATTTTTAAAGCATCAAGGCAAGTTTTTTGCCAAAATAGGCACCACAAACAGCGCCCAAAACAATTGACAGAGCTTTTGCGATAGTGTATTATTAGGTAGGCCATTTTATGCCGCTGTGGTGGAATCGGCAGACACATGGGACTTAAAATCTGTGGGGTGTGAAATATGCCATCCCCCGAAAACCTGCTCTACTCAAGGCTTTACGGCCCTCTCGCTTTTTTGTTATCAGCAATTTCTTTTAATTTTTCTTTTAAATATCCAAGAATCGAAAACCATTATGCCGCCGTGGTGGAATTGGCAGACACCCAGGACTTAAAATCCTGTTCTGGCAACAGAGTACCGGTTCGATTCCGGTCGGCGGCACCATGAAAAAGAACTTGTTTATGCAATTTTATTCTTGCGAACAGGTTCTTTTTCTTTTTGTCCCTTTGGCTTTTTTCTTTTAATTTCAGCCGTTTTATTAAAAGAAGTTTCTGCTTTTGGCTTCAAAACAGATGCAATCATATCGGCGCTGGCGTTCTTTGAATGGCTATCCAAGTGCGCGTAAATATTTGCTGTTGTGGAGTAGCTGCTATGCCCCATCCAATCCTGTATCTCCTTCATACTGATGCCGTTGGCAAGCAACAGGCTAGCACAGCTATGGCGAAGATCATGAAAACGGATATGTCGTAATCCATACTCTGCAAGCATCTGACGGAAATAGCGAGATAGATTGGCAGGTGTCAGTAATGCCCCTAATTTGCCAGTGAAAACATAGCCCGTGTGTTCTACGTCGTATGAATTACCATGCTTTCTTCGCATTTCAGCGTTCCATGCTTTTCTTTCCAGCAATTTCTCCTTTATAAAAGGAATGAGCGGCAGGGTTCGATAGCTGGATTTGTTCTTAGTGCGGTTACGCTTCACAAGCACCTCTTTGTCGTTTTCATCCAGCCCTTTGCTAATAACATGTTTGATTGCGATGGTACCTTCTTGAAAGTCAATAGCATCCCAACGCAGGCCACATACCTCACCACAGCGCAAACCATAGTAGGCAGCTATCAACACCGGCAGTTCAAGGTTCTTACCTTCACAAATATAAAACAATTCTTGCAATTCTTCCTTGTTGTATGTTGATGCAATATAAGGCTTGATTTTGGGTTTCTCTACCCGGTCAGCTGGATTACTTGGTATGTAGCCAGACAAAACGGCAGATTGCAAAGCTTTACGGATATTGGCATGATGATGCTTCACTGTGTTGGCAGAACGGCCACCTTCCACCTGTAAATAGTCATAGTAGTTTTTGATGTGCCGCGGCTCAACATCCCGCAATCGTAATTCCATGGGCTCAAAATATGGAATAATCTGCCGTTCCATAAGACGCTTGTAGCCCATGAAGGTACACGCCTCCACTTGCGGCTTAATTAATTTTAGCCAGTTTGCTAAAAACTCGGTGAAGGGTACATTGCCGACGCCGACCCCCTCCCCCACTTCGAGTTCCTCATCCTCGTACCGTTGTATCGTATCACGCAGCATGGCTTCGGCGTTACGTTTGTTCCCCTTTGTCGCCAACCTGGTAGAAATCCATTTGGGTTTCCACTTTCCATCAACATACAGGTTCAGCACCATATAGAAGCGTCCATTTTTTTCTTGCAGATGGCCTGTAATCATTTGTTCCTCCATTTCGGCCTTGATTATCCGCTATTGACTATTTAATCATACGAATAATCAAATGTTTTCACAAGGTTGCCAATTTAGTCCAGCACAATATTCCTCTGCAAATACGCTATGATATTCATTTTGGGTATTTTATACTCTTTCCCCAAGCGAAAACTGGGTACCTCACCACTATGCAATAATTTATAGCCAGCCTTTTTGCTTATGCCTCCCAACATTTCGCACATTTCATTGATACCCACTACATCATTGTATTGTGGGAAAAATATACGATATGCCTCTTGGCTAGACAGTTGCATTGCATTTCCTCCTTCCCGCGTATCAATACCACATGGGCGGCGGCCACCACCTCAACGGGAATGGTGACCGCCGTAGTATCTGGTATTGATTGATCTATAAGCAGACTTGCCATGCTGATTATCTGTAAAAAATGAACATGGCAAATGCTGTTGTTTTTTATCTCTCTTGCG
>JAJDJP010000075.1 GCA_030267215.1 Ruminococcaceae bacterium OttesenSCG-928-A16 | reverse complement strand
GAAGAATTTAAAATGCCCAACCTAAACGAACTGGTGGGTAAAACGATAGACGAGGCAACCAAGTACTGCGATGACCGCAGCATTCCACATGGTTCGCCGGTAATAGTGGAAAACGATGGCAGCAAAACCGAAGGTACTGTTGCCAGCATAGAGTATACCAGCAACGTGGTGGTAACCGATGGCACGGTTGTGGTAATTAAGGTATATGGGGCCGCACCTACCCCGCCACCTGCCTCTACCCCCACACCGCCAGCAGCATAATACTTAAAACCAACAAGCCCCTGCCAAATTTGGCAGGGGCTTGTTTTATCGCTAAGTAAAGGGGCAAACTTGCTTTGTTACGGTTTTGGGGGTTAAGGGTTTAGGTTTTCTTTTACCAATACCAGCAACGCCTTTGCAAAATCTTCATCTTGGGTTTTGGTGCGTTTGGGTGGCCCTTTTAAGCGGCCGCCGGCACTGCGCACCTTTTTGGCGGTATGACGGGCATGCAGCAATCCATCTATATTATGCGGGGTATACTGCATGCCATTTTGGTTTAGTACAAGGGCATTGCGTGCAAGGCACATGGCGGCAAGGCCATAATCCTGCGTTACCACAATATCGCCCGGCTGCACCATATTCACTAGCGCAAAATCCACGCTGTCGGCCCCTTTCAAAAAAACATGGGTTTCGGCACCCTCTTTTTGTATTTGATGTGCGGTATCGCACAAAATAAGGCAGGCCAGGCTAAACTTGCGTGCGGTTTGCACACAAATATCCACAACGGGGCAGCCATCGGCATCAATTAATATACGCATATGGGGGTCCAATCTTAGGTTTAGTTGTATATTTTTTTTTGGCTTAGGTGGTAAAGCAGCCGCCACCCCACCGGCAGAAATAAAAAGGGAGATTTCTCTATCGTTTTGCACCTGCTGTGCACGTTTGTACAGTTCTTTCCAGTCGTCCATGGTGGTTTTTCTGTAAAATAGTGAGTGGCTTGATGAGTAAAGTATACCACAAAAAAGGGCTGCTATTCCTCTATGTGCAGAGAAATAGCGGCCCTTTTGCTTAGTTAATGCTTGCTAAGTATAGTTGCGGCTGGTATAGGCAATTTCGTTTACCCCGGCCAATTGGTTTAGTTTTAAAGCCAGGTAAAAAAAGTAGCCAGAAAGAAGGTTTGCAATATCCAGTAGCAGGGGCGGCACGGTGTGGCCTTGCTGGTGGTAACGGTACAGCAACCGCACCAAACCCTTGCCCTGCACCCGCAAAATATGGGCGGTACAGGCGGCCTCGCAGCCTTGGGTAAGCACAAACAGCTTGCAGCGGTCTTTGCATTCGTCTTTTAGGCGCTGTACGGCCGCCAGCAATTGGTCTTTTTCGGCCTCTGTTACGGTTAGCTTGGTGCGCAGGGTGGGGTTTATATGGTACAGCAGTTCGCAAATCCACAAAAGCTCGGCTTGCAGGGCTTTGTTTTGCACCTTGGCACGCAACAGGCCAGTACGGCTGGCCATTTCATCGGTAAAAAGCTCAAAATCGCAGCGCAGGTCTTCGCTGTCATCGCTTAAAAAAGGGTAGGCTTCGTAGGGACTTTTGTATAATTCCATTAGCTACTCCCATCGTTTTAGGGTGTGTTGCATGTAAGCTTTAATATTGGTGCCATACACCTGGCTAAGCAGTTCTAGCTCAAACCCGGCCATGGGGCTGTGCGCCACTACCTCGCCATTTTGCATTAGCAAAATATGGCTGGCAAACGAAAGAGCGAGGTTGATATCGTGCAGCACACCTACCACACAGCGGTTTTCTTCGGCTGCCCATTCGGTTACATAATCGGTCAGCTCCAGCTGGTATTTTAAATCCAGGTGATTGGTAGGCTCATCCAGCAAAATAACCTGTGGGCTTTGGGCAAAGGTGCGGGCCAAAAATACCCGCTGCAACTGCCCGCCCGATAATTCGGTAATCTGCCGGTCTTGCAAATCTAGCGTGCCGGTTTTGGCAAGGCAGTTTAGCACAATGGCTTTATCTTTTGGGCTGGGGGTGGCAAATAAGCCTTGTTTTATGTGGGTGTAGCGCCCCATCATTACAGTTTGGTACACGGTGTAAGAAAAATAAACCGAGGTAAGCTGGCTCATCAGGGCTATTTTTTTAGCCACCTGTTTGCGGGGGGCGGTTTTAACCGCCAGCCCCCCGGCCAATATGGTGCCGGTGCTGGGCAGTATGCCGGCAATGGCCCGCAGCAGGGTGGTTTTGCCGCAGCCGTTTGGCCCCAGCACACACAATTTTTGGCCCGCTTCTACCGTAAAAGAAACATCTTTTATCACCTCTTGCTGCCCGTACCCGCAAGATAAATTTTGAACAGTAAGCAAATTCACCCCTTCTTTCTGCCTGCTAAAAATACATAAATAAAAAATGGCGCCCCAATAATGGCAGTAATAGAGCCGATGGGAATTTCGGAAGGGGAGATGAGGGTGCGGGCGGCGAGATCGCACAATACCATAAAGGTGCCGCCAAACAGGGCACTGGCAGGTACCACCACCCGGTGAGAAGACCCGAAAAACCGCCGCACAACATGGGGGGCAATTAAATCTACAAAGCCAACAATGCCCACAAACGATACCGCAGTGCCGGTTAGCACCGAAACAAGCACCAGCATAACCCATTTGGTTTGCTTAAGGTTTAAGCCCGCTGCCATGGCCTGTTCTTCGCCAAAGGTCATTAGGTCTAGCTCTCTGGCATAGCGTGTAAACAGCAGGGTGCACAGCAGCACCACCGGCAACAGCACCCACACATAGCTCCATTCCTTCATGGCAAAGCTACCCAGTTGCCACAGGGTTATGCGCTGGGCATTGCCCGGCGAGCTTGCCGCAAGGGTAGACATAAGCGCATTAATAAACAGCGAAAGCACCATGCCGGTTAAAATAATGGTATTGTTCGAAAGGGTTTTATCGATGCGGGAGGCAAAGGCAACGGCAACAAGCACGGTGGCAAGGCCAAAACTAAGCCCGGTTACCGGCAGCAAAAAACTGCCAAGCACCCCCGAAGAAAGCCCCCCCACAATAACCAGCGCTGCGCCAAACCCGGCGCCCGAAGATACCCCCAGCCCAAAAGGGGAGGCCAGCGGGTTTTTTAGCACCGATTGCATAACGGTGCCGCTTACAGCCAGCGCTGCGCCCACCAAAAAAGCAAGTAAAACACGTGGCAGGCGTATGTTTAGCAGCAAGCCTTGGGTTACCGGGTTTAGGCCGCTTGGCAGCGGTATGCCAAACAGTTTGTTTGCAAAAATAGCCACTATGTGCCCGGGTGGCACAAATACGCTGCCCACGCCAATGCCCAAAAGCAGGCTAAACAGGGCGGCCGCCGCCAATAAAATTATTTTTACGTTTTTCTTCATGCCAGTTACTGGTAAAACTCGGGGTAAACGGCCTTGGCCATTTGCTGCAAAGCAACCACAATGTTGTGGTTTGGCAACGAAGAAGCGAGATTATCGATATAAAAAACCTCGTTATTTTTAATGGCGCTTATTTCGCCCCAGCCTTCGCGGCCCAGTATTTCGCCTACCGGGTTATCTATATAATTCACGTTGGTTAAAATTACATCGGGGTTGGCCACCATGGCAGATTCCGGCTCGACAGCCAGCCAGCCG
>JAJDJP010000074.1 GCA_030267215.1 Ruminococcaceae bacterium OttesenSCG-928-A16 | reverse complement strand
ATAAGATATTTGCTTGGTCTTTATTATATCACAAAACAAAACGAATAGAAAGATACGAATAACAAGTTATAAAACATGGCATTTGCCACAAAATACACCATAAGTAAAAACCAAACTGTTTGTTGTGCAAGAACTAATTTGCCCTATAAAGGGCTTAAAAAGATGAATTGTTTGCCTTCGAAAGACAAAAATGCCCTGTTGTTGGTAGCATTGTATAAAAATGCGGGCAGGGTTGAAAAAATCATGGCACTTTAGCGCATTGCTTGTTTAAAGCATAGCCGATATAATAGATAAGTATAAATAGTATTCTACCATAGAACAGGCTCCTGTATTCTGTGCCTTAGAAGGCGCAGGGTTTGCGGTACCCTGTGTGGTATTTTACTTTTTTGTTTAGCAGCACCTGGCGCTGCTAATTTTTTACCTGGGCGTGTAATTGGCTGCGGCTAGTTTACATAAACGCCTAAAATATTATTAATGGGAGGAAACCATGAAAAAGGCACTTAGTTTACTATTGGCAGCAGCACTGGCAACCAGCGTTTTGGCGGCTTGCGGTGGGGGCGGCAAATCTACCGAGGATAATATTGTGATTGGGGGCCTTGCGCCCTTAACGGGCAGTGTTTCTCAGTATGGCATTGCGGCCTCTAACGGCGCAAAACTGGCAGTTAAAGAAATTAACGAGGCTGGCGGCGTGTTGGGCAAACAGGTACAGTTTGTTTTGTACGATGAAAAAGGCGATGCAACCGAGGCTGTAAGCCAGTATACCCGCCTTGTACAAAGCGACAAAATTGTGGCGCTGGTTGGCGACGTTACCACCAAACCCACCATTGCGGTAGCCCAAAAAGCGGTGCAAGATAATATGCCGATGATTACCCCAACCGGCACCGGCGCGGCTATTACCCAAACCGGGCCCAATATTTTCCGTGCTTGCTTTACAGACCCCTACCAGGGCGAAATGATGGCACACTACGCGCAGGAAAAACTATCGGCCAAAACAGCGGCTGTGTTGTACGATACCGGAGACGACTACTCGGTTGGTGTGGCAGAAGCTTTTGAAGCAACCGCCAAAACCCTTGGCATTGAGGTAACTGCCTACGAAGGTTACCAAACCGGTGCTACCGATTTTAACGCACAACTTACCAAAATTAAAGAGGGCAACCCCGATGTAATTATGGTACCTTGCTACTACGAAGACGCTGCCAAGGTTGTGCTGCAGGCCCGCCAGTTGGGCGTTACTTCTAAATTCCTGGGCTCCGACGGATGGGATGGCGTGCTGAACCAGTTGGACGCCAGCAACTACGAGGTACTGAACGACAGCTTCTACTGCAACCAGTATTCTCTTGGCCAGCCCGGCCCCGAGCTTGAGAAATTTATTAAAGCCTATACCGAAGAATTTGGCGCCGATACCCTGAACATGTTTGCTGTGCTGGGTTACGAAGCAATGCACCTGATGGGCGCTTCGATTGAAAAGGCCGGCTCTACCGATTCGGACGCAATTGTGGATGCCATGAAAAATTTGGATTATGATGGCGTTTCGGGCAATATCTCGTACAAAGGCGGTAACGACCCTGTGCGCGAAGCCTACATTATTGAATTTGAAAACGGCACTGAAAAGATTTTGGGCACCTATAGCTTTTAATGCCCCGCCAATTTGTTTAAAACAGATAGAATTGAATAATCAACCGAAAATCGGACGAAGAAATTCGTCCTTTTTTCGGATTTATGGCATACTTTACTGTGAAAGCGAAGTAGAGGGTTCAAGTATCATAAACGTCCAAAGTAGTTCCCCGCCGCAGGGGGGAAACTACAAAAACTTTTTAAATATGGTAAAATAGCTAAATGTACAAAAAATAAAAGCTGTGGCAACGGGCCGCAGCACCCAATAAGTAAAAACATTCCCCGCCGCAGGCGGGGAATAACAAAAATGCCCTTGGTTGTTGTATAATATCTAAAATAGTAAAAGCTGTGGCAAGGGGCTATAGCAAAAGGATGGTGTGGGTATGTATTTTGTCTCTCAGCTGTTAAATGGGCTTGGCATTGGCAGCATTTACGCGTTGGTGGCATTGGGCTACAGCATGGTGTATGGTATTGTTAAACTTATTAACTTTGCCCACGGAGACCTTATTATGGTGGGAGGTTATGCGGTTTTTCAGATATTATTATGGAGCCAGCCCTTGTGGGTGGCGGTGCTTGGCTCGGTTGTGTTTTGTGCGGTTGTGGGCATGTTAATAGAGCGTGTGGCCTACCACCGGTTGCTAACCAAAGGGGCACCCCGCATTGCGCTGTTAATAACCGCCATTGGTGTTAGCTTGCTGTTGCAAAACCTATACCAATTGCTGTACGGCTCCAGCGGTAAATCGATGCCAAAAATGTTTGTGCTGCCCGATATTTATGTTGGCGATGTGCAGGTATCTACCATTTTGCTAAACATTGTGGTGGCGCTATTGGTAATGGCGGTGCTGCAGCTGCTGGTTGGCAAAACCAAAATTGGCAAGGCCATGCGTGCCACCAGCGAAGACCCCGGTGCCGCCACCTTAATGGGCATTGATACCAACATGGTTATTTTGTTCACCTTTGCCATTGGCTCGGCTTTGGCGGCGGTGGGCTCGGTATTATTTACCAATGCCTACCCGCAAATTAGCCCCATGATGGGCGGCATGCTGGGGCTTAAAGCCTTTGTGGCCGCTGTATTTGGCGGCATTGGCAGCATACCTGGCGCCATGGTAGGCGGGTTTGCGCTTGGCATAGCCGAAAGTTTAAACAATGCTTATGGTAAATCTACCCTTACCGATGCCGTTGTGTTTGGCATGCTTATCATTATTCTTCTGGTAAAACCGGCCGGCTTGTTTGGCAAAAATGTAAAGGAGAAAGTGTGATGGGAAAAGCAATGACCAAAACGAAAAAGCGCACCATTGCCAGCCTTATTACACTGGCGGTTACCTTGGCATTTTACTTTGCGGCCAGCAGCCTAATTTATGCCGGCGCTATCGATAGTTACACCGTAACGCTTATAAACATTGTGTGTGTTAACGTGGTGGCAGCGGTTAGCCTTAACATGGTAACCGGCCTAATGGGCCAGCTGGTGCTGGGGCACGCAGGGTTTATGCTTATTGGGGCCTATACTTCGGCCATTTTTGTAAACACAATGGGTGGCAATTTGTATGTTTCGTTCCCCATCTCTTTATTGCTGGGGGGCTTATTTGCTGGCGGCATTGGCCTTGTTATTGGCATACCGGCCTTGCGCTTAAGGGGAGACTACCTCGCCATCATCACCCTTGGCTTTGGCGAAATTATACGGGTAATTGCCAACAACTTAAAAATAACCGGCGGGGCATTTGGGTACAGCGGTTACCCGGCGTTTAGCAGCCGCACCCAGCCCAACGGGCTGTTTAATTTTGTGTTTATCATCATGGTGTTCATCATCTTTTTTAGCTACACCTTTGGCACTTCGCGCCATGGCCGTGCGGTTATCGCTATCCGCGAAGACGAAATTGCGGCAGAATCCAGCGGCATCAACACAACCTATTACAAGTTGCTCACCTTTACGTTGTCGGCTTGTTTTGCCGGCATTGCGGGCGGCTTGCTTTCGCAGTATGTGGGGGTTATTGGTGCTGAAAAATTTAACTTTAACTACTCCATCGAAATTTTAATGATGGTGGTGCTGGGCGGTATGGGTTCCATCACGGGCTCGGTAGCGGCGGCGGTAGTGCTAACCATTTTACCCCAGCTGTTGCTCAATTTTTCCGATTATCGCATGCTGTTGTACAGCATTATTTTAATTTTGGTAATGCTGTTTAGGCCAACCGGTTTGCTGGGCCGTAAAGAGATACAGGTGATTCCGTTATTTGAAAAGCTAACCGGCAAAAATAAGGCCAAAACCCCGGCAAAGGAGGCAAAGAAATGAGAGAGATTGTACTTCGGGCAGAGGATCTTTCTTTAAACTTTGGCGGCCTGCGTGCGGTGGATAA
>JAJDJP010000073.1 GCA_030267215.1 Ruminococcaceae bacterium OttesenSCG-928-A16 | reverse complement strand
GAAATGAGCAAAACCGGTGTTTCGGCCGGGCGTATACAAGAGATATTGGACGCCGAAACCGAACCCGAAGAACCCAATGCCAAAACCCCCAACCTGCACACCGATATCCGCTTTGAACAGGTTACCTTTAGCTACGAAAGCCAGCCTGTTTTAAAGGATTTAACCTTTACCATACCCAAGGGCTCTACCTTTGGTATTTTAGGGGCTACCGGCAGCGGTAAATCTACCATTACGTATTTGCTAAACCGCCTGTACGATTTGCAGCCGGGCCTTGGCAACATTTGGTTTGGAGACACCGAAATACGCGAGATAGACCGCCACTACCTGCGCCGCAACGTGGGCCTTGTGCTGCAAGAGCCCTTCCTCTTTTCCAAAACCATCGAAGAAAATATCTCGATTGCGATGGACAATGTTCCCCGGCACGAGGTGCGTTCCTCGGCCCGCATTGCAGCGGTAGACGAAGCCATTACCGAGTTTAGCAGCGGCTACGATACCGTGGTGGGCGAGCGTGGGGTTACGCTTTCGGGCGGGCAAAAGCAGCGGGTTGCCATTGCGCGCACCCTAATGTTAAAAGCGCCGGTTATGGTGTTCGATGACTCGATGAGTGCGGTAGACCTTGAAACCGATGCAAGCATTCGGCAGGCGTTGCGCCAAAACACGGGCGATGCTACGGTTATTTTAATTAGCCACCGCATTAACACCCTTATGCAGGCCGATACCATTTTGGTGCTGGAGGACGGCGCCGTGGCCGATATTGGCACCCATGCCCAGCTAATTAACCGCCCCGGCATGTATAAACGAATTTACGATATGCAAGCGGCCAGCGGGGTAGAAGCAGAGCTCCCGGCCACACCTGCGCCGCAAGGAGGTGAGCGGGATGAATGAAACAACCGAGCAGCAAGGCAAAAAAAGCTTTGATATTGCCATTTGGAAAAAAATGCTGCCCTTTATACGCCCCTATGGCAAAAATATTTTTGCTGTTTTTGCCTTTATGCTGTTTTTGGCCATCACCGATATTTCTATCCCGCTATTTTTAAGCTATGCGGTAGACCATTTTGTGGTGCCTGCTACGCTGCAGGGGTTTACCCCTTATATTGTGGTGTATTTGCTGGTATTGGCAGCGCAGTGCCTGGGCGTGGTGTTTATGGCCCGCCAAGCCATGAAGGTGGAAATGCACCTGGGCCGAGACTTAAAAAAGGCCAGCTTTACCCACCTGCAAACCCTCTCGTTTTCGTACTATAACCAAAACGCAGTAGGGTGGATTTTGGCCCGTGTAATGAGCGATACCAACCGGATATCTGGCGTGGTTGCCTGGAGCGCTACCGATTTATTTTGGAGCAGCTTGTATGTGCTGGGCGTATTTATAGCCATGCTGTTTTTAAACTGGCGGCTGGCGCTGCTGGTAATGCTGGTGGTGCCGGTGGTGGCGCTGTTAACGGCGTTGTTCCAAGGCAAGTTTTTAAAAGCCCACCGCAAAGAGCGCGCCATAAACAGCCAAATAGTGGGCGCATATAACGAGGGCATTACCGGCGCCAAAACCAGCAAAACACTGGTGATTGAAAACCGCAACTGCCGCGATTTTGAGCAGCTAACCAGCGGTATGTACAAAGCTTCGTTGCAAGCTACCCGGTTAAACGCCGCTTTTATTCCCATCATTGTGTTCTTTTCTTCCATAGCGGTGGCCACCGTGCTAAACCAGGGCGGCAGCATGGTGCTGGCGGGGTCGCTTCCGTTTGGCACGCTTTCGGCCTTTATTATGTATGCCCTTGGTATTTTAGAGCCGGTGCAGCAAATTGCCCGGGTTTTGGCCGAGTTTATTTCTACCCAGGCGAATATGGAGCGGGTAACCGGCCTGCTAGAAACCCCGCCCGAAATTGTAGACACCCCCGAAGTGGTGGAAAAATACGGCGATACTTTTCACCCAAAGCCCCAAAACTGGGAGCCAATTAAAGGCGACATTGAGTTTAGGGATATTTGGTTTAAATACCCCGACGGTGAAGACTATGTGCTGGAAGATTTTAACCTGAAGATACCCGCTGGTACCAACGTTGCCATTGTGGGCGAAACCGGGGCCGGCAAAAGCACCTTAATTAACCTTGCCTGCCGCTTTTTTGAGCCAACCCGTGGCCAGGTGCTAATAGACGGCGTGGACTACCGGCAGCGCAGCCAGCTTTGGCTGCATTCTCAATTGGGGTATGTGCTGCAAAACCCACATTTATTCTCGGGCACTGTGCGCGAGAATATCCGATACGGGCGGCTAGACGCCACCGACGAGGAAATTTACGAGGCGGCCCGCCTTGTTTCGGCCGATCTTGCGGTGTCTAAGCTAGAAAACGGCTACGATACCGATGTGGGCGAAGGAGGCGACCGGCTTTCTACTGGCGAAAAGCAGCTGGTTAGCTTTGCCCGGGCTGTGCTGGCAAACCCACCCATTTTTGTGCTAGACGAAGCCACCAGCAGCATTGATACCGAAACCGAACAGCTGATACAGAACGCTATTTCGCATATTTTAACCGGCCGCACCAGCTTTTTGGTGGCACACCGGCTTTCCACTATCCGCCATGCAGATTTAATTTTGGTGGTAAAAGCTGGCAAAATTACCGAGCGTGGCACCCATCAAGAGCTAATTGCCCAAAAAGGCTATTACTATAACCTATACACCGCCATGCGCATAGAAGAAACAAAATAAAAGCCTTCTATGCAGTGGCTTATGGCGGTTTTTAAGGCTAGCTTTAATCTTAATACTTATCCAAGGCTCTTCCCTATTCGTGGGAAGGGCCTTGGGTTTGCCAAAATGATTGAAAAATTTATTTTGCAGGTTATTTATGGGTATCCGGTTTACAAAGGCCCTGCTTTGGGGTACAATAAACAACTAGGGTTATGCGGCATAACTGGCCTAAAACAGGCGGGGTTTATTGCCGTAAAACAGCATAAAAACGTTAATTTTTGCATTAATGCAACATTACTATTTTTAGGGGAGAACCAGCATGAAAAAACTATTTAGCATTCTAACACTCGTTTTAATAACAGCGTCTTTGGTGGCGTGTGGCGGCGATTTACCGCCCGAGCCGGAAACTTTGCCGCCAGCCGTAGCAAGCGAGCCCCAGCCCGAGCCAGAACCAGAACCACTGGAAGTGGCCTACCTAACCGGCGCCGAAAAAACAGCCGATTACCCTGAAGGCCAGCGTATTGCCGCCGTTATGGTGGGCAACACCCCCGGCGCCCGCCCGGCCGCCGGCATTGGCGATGCTAAAATATTAATAGAAATTGATGCCAACGCAAAAATTACCCGCTTTTTGGCCCTGTACGAAGACTATAAAAACATGCCACGGGTTGGGTCGGTGCGCTCTGCGCGGGACCCCTTTGTGCAGCTGCTGATACCCACCTACGGCTTTTTTGTGCACGAAGGCCCGGGCGAACAACAACCCGCCCGCACCATGCTGCAACAGTACGATTATTACAATAACTACGATTTAGACAATGTGCGCTACAAAGCAAACGACCGCACCGGCAATGGGTTTACCTTTTTTTACACCGATGGCGAGACCGTTGCCAATGCGGTAGAAAAAAAGGGATACGACGATTTCCGTGCCTACAACAGCCCCATTTTCAGCTTTTCTCCCTACAATGAGCCCCGCCGCGAACTGCCGGACGGCGCTGCCACCGAAGTGGCCATTACCCTTACCCCCAGCTTCCGCACCTCGTTTGCTTTTAATGCCGAGGCCGGCAACTACGCCATGAGCCAGTTTAACTCTTACACCGGCGGCGTAGAACCCACTGTGGACGCAAACAACAACGAGCAACTTGCCTTCGAAAACGTGCTGGTAATATTTGCCCCCTTTGATGTTTGGCCCGGTACCCAAGGTGAAGGCGGCCTTACCCGGGTAGATTTTACCCAGGGCGGTGGTGCATTTTTAATTTCGAACGGCAGCTACCAGCGCGTTATTTGGCGCAAAGGCGGGCCAGACCAACCCCTGCGCCTAGAAAACATTGACGGCAGCGGCGAAGCGGTTGCGCTGAACGTTGGCAAAACCTACATTGCCGTGGTAGATGATACCCGTGCCGAAGCTTTTTACGAGCAACTGCAAACCGGCAACGCTGGCGACCATGCCACCGGCGAAGTGAATACCGGCCTT
>JAJDJP010000072.1 GCA_030267215.1 Ruminococcaceae bacterium OttesenSCG-928-A16 | reverse complement strand
CGCCGGTGGCATCGGGGTCGGTGTTCCAGCCGACAAAGTCGTAACCAGGTTTTTCAAACTCGTTGGCAGGCAGGGTGGTTTCTACCCCAAAGGTAACGGTTACATCTGCCATGCTGCCGGTGCCGCCATTGGCATTAAAGCTTAGGATGTAGTTGTTGGCACTCCACACTGCGTACAGGGTTATGTCGTTATCTTCGGCCAGGGTGTAGTCTGCGCCATCTTCAAAATCAGGTTGTTGGGCTGTGGGGCTGGTTGCCCAACCCACAAAGCTATACCCATTGCTGGTATAGGCATTGGGGGTTAGCGCCTTTTTTACACCAAAGGTTACGGGTAGGTTTGCCATGCTGCCCTCGCCGGTAGTGCCGGTAGCACGGTTGGCATCAAAGATAACCTCGTGGCTATTAGCACCCCAATTGGCGGTATAGGCTTTATTGCCATAGGTGCCGGGGGTAAGTTCTACCGTTGTTTGGGGCGTATCGCCATTGTCACCTGTCCACCCGGTAAAGGTGTGGCCATAGTAGGTGGGCTGGTTGGTAATGCTAATCGGTAGAATATCCACTGTATATTCAGTGGGGTTATCGGTTGCCGGTGCGGTGCCATTTTTGTAGTTGTAGCTAATGGTATATGGTATGGCTTCCCACACGGCGTACAAGGTTACATCATTTGCTCCTTCTTGGATATATCTGGCTCCATCTTGGTGTTCTATTGTTGTGCTGCTGGCGCTGGTTGCCCAGCCTTTAAATTCGTAACCTGTGCGGGTAAAGGTATTTGTGGGCAGCAAGGCACTTGTGCCATAGGCAACCAAAATAGAATCCATGCTGCCGGTACCGTTATTGGCGTTAAAGCTTAGGGTATATTTTTTAACGCATTCAAAGGTTATTACATTGCCCTGCGCGGTGCTTGCAAGCGTAATACTTTCGGTATCGGCCTGCCCGGCTGCTTTTTCATAGCCTTCTGGCAAAACAAAGCTTTCGGTAACATCTGCACCCACTGTGCCGGTTTTAACCGCAGACGATACTTCATATCCCGCATCGGCCGGGTTTAAGGATACATCTACATAGCGCACGGTGTAACCCACCTGCCATTGCGCGTAGAAGGTAGTTTCCCCTTCTATTGTATAGCCGGTGGCAAAATTGCAGGGGGTATAGGTTCCATCGGCCGCTTTGGTGGCCCAGCCAATAAAAGTACAATCGGCTGTAGGGGCTGTAAGGGCGGCTTGTTGCGTTGCAGCCTCGGCCGCGGTTACTTTTTCGCCAATATTTTTAATAATGCTGGCGGTTTCTTCCCCGCTAAAATTACCACCGTTTGCGTTAAACACAACGGCTTGCCTACGCACCAAGCCAACAATTACACTTTCGCTGGCCACACTGCCGGGGGTAACCGAAACACTCCATGTCAACGTGTCATCTTCGGCGGCTTCTGGTGCTGGGTTTTTAAAGCGGTAACCTTCATTGTACAAACTTTGCGGAATTTCAAACTTAACCGTTAGTGGTGTGTCGTCAAGGTCTAAAATAGCATAGCTGCCATCATCATTCACCACAGCATAACCGGAGGCATCGCCCACTTGTGCATTGGTAGAAGCATCGTATAGCTTTACCACAACATCTTTTAGGCCTGTCTCGGTAGCCAAATCGAACCCGCCGTTGGCGTTGGCATCAAAATATACACGGCCCTTAATGCTTGCTACAGCCAACTGAACAGCAGCGGTGGGGTCGTCTTCTTTGCTTGTGCCGCCAAAGGCATGCAAGGTTTTACCCAGTGCCACACTGCCTTCCACAATGCTTTTGCCGGGGTCATATCCGGGCACGGTAAAGGGAGCTATCATGGTTAGCTTTTCGCCACTGGCAAGGGTAGCAAACTCATATTTAAAGGCGGTAATATTTTCCCAACCTTCGGTTGGCTCGGTTGGGGTATGGGTACCCGCACCGGTGCCTGTTGTTAAGGTTTTCCACTCTACTTCTGTGCCACCCGCCAGCAGGTTGCCACTGCCGTCTAGCGTAGCATTTGCGCTGGTTACATCGCCAGTGGTGTAATACACCGTAAAAGCTGCTGCGGTGGTGGTAATGGTAGGGGCGCCATTTAACCCAGTACCCCAGCTGGCGTTAGAGGGCAGCACAAAATAGGCTTTTGCATTGTTATAGTTTTGGTTTAGCCCGTTAAAAATATAGGTTTTATAGCTGCGACTGGTTTCGCCAGTAAACAGTTGGGGGGCAGTTTCCTCGGCATTGCCCGGCACATAACTTACATACCCACCCTTGGTTTGGGCGCTGCTGGTTACCACAATGGCCTGTGGCGTGGTAACCGTAATGCCGGTTGTTGCATAAGGTTTGTAATTGGTAGAATTAGAAACCAGCTCGGACACATCTGGCAGAGCAAAACCCCCATTAACAGTATCCGCTGCAATCTTATCTGGTGTTAATGCATCAGAAAATATGCTATTGCTCCAACGGGAGCCTAGCAATATAGAATATTTTTTAAAGTTGATTGCATCATCTTCATAATCTGCCGCTACACGCAGCCCCAAAACAATTTTGCTGGAATTGATGCTATTAATATACACACTGCCGCCCTCTGTGCCCCCCCTGGAGGTATCCTGCACAGAATATATTTCGTATATCGTTCCATTAGCGCCAAAAGCACCACCTGTAAAAGTTTCTCCAAACTTAAAGGATATTGGGTTGCCATATAAATCGGTGGAATTGGCCATGTACATTTTTGCTGTTTCAATGCTTACCCCTTCGGGCAGGCTTAAATACCACACTGGGTCTACCACAATCCCCTTGGGGCTTTCTAAACCAAAGCGCAAGTTTGTACTATAGGGGCCAGGCACAGGATAGGTGCCCAGAGTAATGTTTACCAGTTCTCCTTTAGCTACAGCAGTTGCACCACGCTCCATATTATTATAAACATCCATTCTATGGTTATCGTTTACTGCTACTGTTGTGCTATTGCTGGTGGTAGCCGTGGGGTCTTTTGCCGGTGCAATGGTGGCAGTAAAAGTAACGTTGGAAGCAACCTCGGCCCCAGTAACACCAATTAAGGTAATACCATTAACCCAACTATAGCTGTTCCCAGCACCCACTTTCATTATATTTTTTAGCTTATTTACAGTAAAAGTAAAGCTTTCACCCGCCTGTAGCACCACGCCATTAGCGGCTAAATCTACCAGTTTAGGAACACCTTTTTCTGCACTGGGTGTAATTTCTACAGTTTGGCCAGCATCGTTAACAAACGAAATACCTCCATAATCGGCACTATCTGCCACTGACGACAGCCTTAAATGGGTTAAGGTTACCCCTGCGGGAATAGTTAATGTAACCTCAGTATCTACAGGGGTTTCGGTGTAGTTGTTTAACCTCAGCTTAGCCATATCCTGATAATACAGGTGACCTTCTGCCGTACCCGCTATATAATCTGCCTCGTATTGGGCCGAATTATGCGTAATAACACCTGAGTTTACGGGATATATTGAAGATACCATTTCCACTGCTAAGGGTGAATCTACCGCGGTGTGGGTTACATTGATAGTAGAGCAATAAAACCCCGCCGGAGTAGTTTCCTTCAAAAACTCTGTGCCTGTTGTATGGGTAAAAACAACCGGTGTGCCAGCAACAGTAGCTTCCATATTAAACGCAAAGTTTGAAAATGAGATAGCTGGTAATCTACCATTTTCGGTTTTAAAGTCATCGGTAGTTTTTATCTGAAAAGGCACTTGAGCTAAGCTGGTTTCTGCATTTGCAGACGTATAGGTGTATGCCGTGCCGGGGCGAATATAGGCATCTGGGTTTTTGTCAATATCTACCCCCGCAGGATAGAGAAGCACTGGCGAGCTTGCACCATAGGTATTGACATATTCATTATACGTTTTGCTAACCCCGCCAATATTAATGATGATAGGGCCAAAATCTGCGAAGGTAATTTTTTGAACATTCGCCCATTCGTTAAATATATTTGAAGGGTTGTATCCCGTTGATCCTAAATTTGTATAAAAGTAAAACTGTGTAACACCTTTGCCCGTTTTTAAGTAAGTTGGCGAAGTTGGGGCGGAAGCACGAATATGGTAGAGCGTTTTCTGATATTCAAACGCCAGGCTTGCACTTGCATTGGTGCTGGTGCCAGTACCATCCTTTTCTGTTAATGTTGCGGTTACCTCCAACTGTTGCCCCGGGACAATTGGGTTCGCGCCTCCTGCGGTGCTAAAGGTAATGTTCATGGCAGCTGCGTCTGTAAGCGTCAGCTCGGTATAAGTTAATTTGCGCGCGTTGCCGGTACCGGAACTTTTTACAGCCCCGGTAATTACATCTGTCAATATGCTTGGTATAGGGTTACCATCGTACTGGCTAATTCTAAACGCATTGGCATTCGCCTCCCCTGCCGGGTTAACATAAGTAATCTCCAGCGTATATTCCGTGTTATTATCCACCAGTTTGTTTAGCCCAACTGTTAGGGTGCGGGTTTGGCCCACTTTGTCCATTGTTGTTATTGTGCTGGCGGTATCCATCCATGTCAAGGTCAGCGGCTCCGCATCCCCCGCTGCGCGCGGCGCCCTTAACCCGGGTGTGGCCGGGTTTTGCTGGGTAGAGGCAGGC
>JAJDJP010000071.1 GCA_030267215.1 Ruminococcaceae bacterium OttesenSCG-928-A16 | reverse complement strand
ACAGGCGGCATATCCACATAAGCAGGGTCAAAGTATACCTTCACCCGTTTCGAGCGTTTGAAGTAAAAGAACCAGGCAATGCCAAGGCCGGCGTGTACAATGGCAGAAAAAATAAAGGCAATAACAAAAAACATATCCATTTGTTGCCAAAAGTGAAAGAAGAAATCCCTGAATGCTGGGGTGCTGTATGTTTCGGGGCTCATAGCATATATACTTTCAAACATAGATTTTCTATGTGTACTAAAGGGGTAAAGGGCATAGTAAATAGCAGATACTGTTTGGGCTACAACGGTTAGCCCTTTTAGTGCAAAAAAGAAATTTTCAAAAAGTTGTGCATTCCGTTTATTTAAAAAAATAACAATGCAAACATTAAGCAATAAAAGGCAAATAGCCAGAATGCATATGTAAACAAAATAACCAACGCCGAATGTCATATAAGAAGGTTGTGTTATTAACAAAGCAAGGGAATAGAGTAACGAGTAAGCGGCAGAGATAATACCAATAATTGCCATCACATTAATATACATAAGCCAGCCGCCCAGTTTGTGGTAATTGGGTGTGTTTGTGTACATAAGGTTTACCCCTAACATTTTTATGTGGTGTGCTGGCGTCTATTATATCTTAAAAGTGGCCAATTGTTAATAGGTTCATTTTTGCAATATTTAAAAAGTGGCTTTTCGTAGGTAAGCCCTTATTTGCGATTGCCAAAAACCAAAAAAACCGCCCAATAATAGGCTTGGAATGGCAGATTCATGTAAAATAGCACTATAAAATGTCAACAATTGCAATATTATTAGTTAATTTTTGCAAGGACGACCCCCGCCGGGGTGTGTTACTATGCATGTAAAGAGGCAGAACGGATGCTTTTTGAAAAGAAGATGAGGTGATTGAGTGGCAGAAGAGCTATTCAGAATGGAGCATATCTCCAAGCTGTTTCCCGGTGTTAAGGCTTTGGATGATGTTTCGTTTTCGGTTAACAAGGGCGAAGTACACGGCCTTGTAGGCGAAAACGGTGCCGGAAAATCTACCTTGATGAAGATAATGTCTGGCGTTTACAAAGCCGATGAAGGCAAAATATTTATTGAGGGAAAAGAGGTAGACGTTACCTCGGTTTCGAAAGCACACGAATTAGGGGTTGCCATTATTTTCCAAGAGCTAAACCTTTGCTCGCACCTTACCGTGGCCGATAATATTTTTATTGGGCGGCCACCGCATAAAGGCCCTTTTATTAGCGATAAGCAAATGCATGCGCAGGCCAAAGCAATTTTAGATGAACTGGGTATTAAGTTAAATACCCACTCTATGGTGGGCGAGCTTAGCATTGCCCAGCAGCAAATGGTAGAAATTGCCAAAGCAATTTCGCGCAACAGCCGCATTTTGGTGCTGGATGAACCCACCGCTACCCTAACCGAAAAAGAGATAGACCAGTTATTTGTTATCATTCGCAACTTGCAAAAAAAGGGTGTGGGCATGGTTTACATCTCGCACCGTATGGAAGAACTGGGCGAGATTTGCGAACGCGTAACCGTAATACGAGACGGCAAGTACATTGCCACCCGCAACTACAAAGATATTACGATAGACGAGCTGGTAAACCTAATTGTTGGCCGTGCGCTGGATGATAAATACCCCAAATATAAGCGCAATATTGGCGATGTTTTATTTGAAGCTAAAAACGTTACCCGTGCCGGTGTGCTAAATGTAGAGGGATTTTCGGTGCGAAGCGGCGAAATTTTAGGTGTTTCGGGGCTGGTTGGTAGTGGCCGTACCGAAATTATGCGCTGCATTTTTGGGGCGGATAAAGCAACCACCAAAGAGTTGTACCTGGAAGGAAAACGCATACAGGTAAACAGCCCCGGGCAGGCCATTGCCCACGGCATAGGCTATGCCACCGAAGACCGTAAGTTTGACGGCCTTGCGCTGGACTTAGACGTGAAGTTCAACATCAACATGGCTCATCTGCGCCAGCTTTCTAAATTTGGTATTTTAGACGATAAAGCCGGCTATGATAATGCCCAGCATTACAAAGACGCGCTAACCATACGCACCCCCACTTTAAGCCAAACCACCCGTAACCTAAGCGGTGGTAACCAGCAAAAAATTGTACTTTCTAAGTGGTTGTGCAACGACGTAAAGGTTTTAATTGTAGACGAACCTACCCGTGGTATAGACGTTGGCGCCAAATACGAAGTATACGAACTGTTTAACCGCTTGAGCGACCAGGGCGTGGCAATTATCATGATTTCTTCGGAACTGCCCGAAATTTTGGGTATGAGTGACCGGGTAATGGTAATACACGAGGGTGAAATTAACGGAATGTTGGATGCGAAAACCGCAACACAGGAAGAAATTTTGTACCTTGCTGCCGGTTACAATAAGCTAGAGCCCAAAGCCCAATAATTTACTAAATAGCAATTCCATATTTTTGGAGGGATAAGTTTTGAAGATAAAAGAATGGTACTCTTCGCGGGCATCCCGCATGAACATTGCTACAAAAAAAGCGCTGTTGTCTGGCGCAGCACTCATTCTTCTGTTTGTTGTGTTCTCTATTTTAAAACCAGATTTGTTCCTGTCTCAAACCAACCTAATTAACATTACCCAGCAGGTTGTTACGTATTCTATTATTGGCTTTGGCCTTACCTTTTGCCTGGTGTGCGGCGGTACCGACCTTTCCGCGGGTGCATCGATGGCGCTGGCCGGTATTATTGCGGTAGCGCTGCTCATTCAAGGGTTGCCAATTCCAGTTGCCATTCTTATTTCGCTGCTGTTTGGCGTTGTAATGGGCATACTAAACGGCTTTTCTATCGAAGTTTTGGGCGTTGTGCCTTTTATTGCTACGCTGGGTACCCAGTGGGTGTTCCGTGGGTTTGCTAATATCTTGGTAAAAGGTGCCCCCATTTACACCAACGTTATTCCCGACAAAGCGGTTCAAGACGCATTTTACGTATTGGGCGGCGGGCGTGTGCCGGCCAGTGTGCCAGTATTTGGCTCGTTGCCATACAGCGTTATTGTTACCATTGTATACGGCATTATCCTGTTTTTCCTACTATCTAAAACCCGCATTGGCCGCCAAATTTATGCTTGCGGCAGTAACCTAGAGGCCGCCAAACTATCGGGCATTAACGTAATTGGCACCCGCATGTTTGCATACTGCATTAGTGGTTTATCGGCTGCTATCTGCGGCATTTTGGTAGCATCTCGTGTTTCTTCGGCACAGCCAACTGCCGGCGTAGGGTACGAGCTAGAAGCCATCGCAGCTTCGGTTGTGGGCGGTGTTTCCATCAATGGTGGTGAAGGTAACATTTTAAATACCGTTATTGGTGCGCTTATTATGGGCGTGCTGCGTAACGGCCTAAACCTAAACGGCGTAAGCTCTTACTGGCAGCAGGTAATTATTGGTATTATCCTTGTAGTTGCCTGTGCAAGCGAAGCCCGCCGCCGCAAAAAAGCAGGCTGATTTCGTTTTACAAACCCCGCTGCGCAAACTGCCGCAGCACCCGGTTGAACATACGTTTCAACCCAAACCATGTATTAGCAACGCACATCGGCGTTGTTAACTATAAACCTATATAGGAGGCAAAATTCATGAAAAAGTACTTAACTCTTTTCCTGGCCGCAGTGTTGGCAGTATCTGCCTTTGCTGCATGTACCCCTGCTGCAACTTCTTCGGCACCACCCGCAGCACCTAGCCAAGCACCCGCTGTGTCGGAGCCTGCGGAAGCCGGCAAAGACGCAAAAGACGTAAAAGTTGTTTATGTTTCTAAATTGTTGGGCAACCAGTACATGTCGGTTATTCAACAAGGCGTAGAAGACTCGGTTAAAGAACTAGGCATTACCGACTACACCATGACCGGCACCGCGCTGGACTCGGAAGTTGAAAAACAAATGCAGCTGCTGCAAGACGCCGAATCTCAGAACCCGGATGCAATTTTGGTTTGCCCCACCGATAGTACTGCGCTGCAAAAACCCATTGCAGACATCTACAACAAGGGTATTCCGGTAATTTTGATTGACACCATTGTTGATGGCGACGAATACACTGCCGCCCTGCTAACCAACAACTACGAAGCCGGCAAACTGTGCGCCGAAACCATGATTGCTTCGCTGAAAGATGCCGGCGTTGCCGAAACCGAAGAGGCTCAAGTAGCCATTCAAATTCCTTCCACCGGCTCGCAAACTGTTATGGACCGTGTAAAAGGCTTTAACGAATATTGGGATGCCAATGCCCCAGAAGCTTGGGTAGTGCTGAACGATGACATTAAAGTAAGCGACGGCGACATTAGTAAGGCTATTGGCTTTACGCAAGACTTTATTACCACCTACCCCAAACTAAAAGCAATGTTTGGCCCCGCCAACAGCAGCACCGTTGGTTTTGCTACTGGCCTTAAAGAGTCTGGCCGTGAAGACCTGATTCTGCTAGGTTTCGACTACTCCAACGAAATTGCCGACCTGATTGAAAACTCGAACCTGAACGTATCTACTGTGCTACAACGCCAGTACTACATGGGTTACGAAGGCATTAAATTGGCCGTTGAAATTGCCCAGGGCAAAAACCCAGCCGAAAAAATTGTGGACACCGGCGTTATGGTTGTTAACAAAGCCAACCTAAACGATGCCGATGTACAGGAAATTGTAAACGCTGGCAAATAAGCCAGGCGATAAAATTCTTTAACCTCACCTCAATTGTTTTAGCCGAGCAAACGAGG
>JAJDJP010000070.1 GCA_030267215.1 Ruminococcaceae bacterium OttesenSCG-928-A16 | reverse complement strand
GTTACAAAATAAAAGTCACCTGTTTCAAAGGTAACAACCTTCTGCGGTTGTTGCGCTAATTTGTATATGTTTAGTAAATCATATCCATTGTAAATCGTAGCATTTTTATCTTTTGAGAGATGAAAATTATGAACGAGATCATTTTCGACGCCCTTGGAAAGTGAAATGATTTTATCGGCACGAGGGTAAAGCAGCTTTACCAAAGGGTTGATAAAATATTGGTATTCTGTCGAAGCACAATGAGATAGGTTTATGCGCACCGATAGAATGGTTTTGCAATGTTTTTTGCCAGACAATACATTGGCAATATTAGCACTATCCATAAAGCTAATGCAAGCGCTATAATTACCATTTTTTTTAAGTTTGCGAAGTGCAAAAAAGCGCTTCAGAATAGAACGAATATGGTATAGAATTCCTTTTTGTTTTGTGGGAGGCAAGTTAAGAGATATAACATTTCCAGCGTGCGGATAATCCTCGTCAGAAATAGAATTGACCAAGATATCAGCGGACACATTCGAGGGAAGTGCTAAGGTTATATTGCAAAGAGCACGCTCGGCCCCGCCCCCGGTGAGGGTGGATATCACGAATAATATTTTTTGCATGTTTACCCCCTTTTACCTTGTGGGTTAATTGCTTTACTCTTTTTGTAAGAACGAAAAACTTTTTGAGCAGATAATGCTGTAGAAACTAAGTAAGGAACCATGCTTATACAGGTAGCGATTGCGGCACCTGTTGCCCCGTAAGCTGGAATAAATAAATAATTGAGGACTAGATTTAGTGCAACCATAACAAAATAGCTTGCCATACGTTGCTTTGCCTTTCCCTGATAATCTAAGAAAGTGCCAATAAATACACTAACTGAAAAAATAAAATAGTAAGGTACCAAAGCGCGCAAAACAATGCCCGCTTCTTGATATTGAGCACCGTAAAGCAGTTGAATAGCAAAAGGGCCAAAAATAAATAGAAGAGCAGAGATAAGAATACTTAATAAACCATTTGTTAGCATGATTTTATTATACAATTGTTTTTTTTCGGCGGAATTTTCTGGTGTGATAATGGCAAAGGCCGTCATAGTACTGGTGCAAATTGCCAGGTTAATATGGGTTGCTTTGCTTACAAGGCTTTTGGCGATAGAGTATAGGCCTGTTTCTGTAGGAGTATTCATAATGCCAAGCATAAACACATCCATCTCGGTTAAAATTAGGGCACCAAAGCTTAAAGCCAAAATAGGAAGAGCATATTTAAAAATTTTGCTACGCATTTCCTTTTCGTAAGCTTTACCAGCACGCTTTTTTCCGTTTTTTTTAAAATAGAAATGAAGAGCGATAAAACCAAAGCTGCAGGTAAATAATGCGGCAAAAACATAGCCCCAGGCAAGCCCCAATACGCTTTTTGTAAACAATAGCAGGCCAACGCCCAAAAAAAGGTTGGAACCAAACTCGATTATAGACATGAAAAAAATATTTTTGAAATTAACAAGCCCAATGTATAAATCCTTAAAGAACTCTGAGAAAGAATTAAAGAAACACAAAAAACCACCAATAAAAAACAAGGTTTTTAAGTGGGAATATTTTTCTGGATAGCCCAGTGAGCTGGCAGCGAGCTGGCCAACCAATAGAAGAACCAATAAAAAAATAAAGCTAAAAACAATGCGAAGCTGTAGCCCCACAACAATACAACTGGATTGTCGTTTACGGCACTCAGATTCTCTGGCAACATATACTTTAGTGGATGAATTAACACCAAACCATACCACCCAAAAACACATGGAGACAATAGAGTAAAAAAAACTCCATTCGCCATATCCATCATTTTCCAGTAGGCGTGCAATGGCAATGTCTGTACACAAAAAAAGCACCATTGCAATTGCTTTAGAAGATAAACTGAGAAGGGTGTCGCCATACAAATGTACAGTTTTGATTTTTTCTAATATTTTTCTCATAAACCTTATTTCCATAATGTTGTTTAAATGATCGGTAGAAGAAATATTTTTGCATTTGCATTAAAGCTAAATTTTGTATACTTGTTTGCGCATAAAGATAAAAGGAAAAAATTCCCGTATCTCATCCACCAGTTATAAATTGGAAAACTTTTGGCAAATGGATTTTAATATTTTTTATAATTACACTAAGCTGTAATATTCTTTATACCATGCAATAAATTTTTTGATTCCAACGCAGATATCGGTGGAGGGCTTAAAATTTGTCACATTCATCAAATGGTCTACATCGGCATAAGTGGCAGGTACATCACCTGGTTGCATTGGCAAAAACTCTCGAACGGCTTTTTTGCCAACGGCCTCTTCAATGGCATCAACATAAGCGTTAAGCTCTACTGGGCTATTGTTACCAATGTTAAATACAGTGCACGGGGGTGTTGCGTCAGGGACTTTTTCAAGCAAATCTGTAATACCAGTTACAATGTCGTCCACATAGGTGAAATCTCGTTGCATTTTGCCATAGTTAAAAAGCTGAACAGGTTTTCCGGCAGAAATTTTCTCGGTAAAAATAAACAATGCCATGTCAGGGCGCCCCCATTCTCCGTAAACGGTAAAAAAGCGAAGCCCACTGGATTTTACCCCAAATAGATGGGCATAGGTATGTGCCATGGCTTCGTTCATTTTTTTTGTGGCGGCATATAGGCTTGCAGGGCTATCTACACGGTCTCGCTCTGAAAAAGGTATTTTGGTGTTTAAGCCATATACGCTAGAAGAAGAAGCATATATAAGATGTTTTACAGGGTGATTTCGGCATCCTTCTAGTATGTTTAAAAAGCCCGTCACATTGCTATCAATATAACTTTGAGGATTGGTAAGAGAATAGCGAACACCTGCTTGGGCTGCTAGGTTTATAACATAATCAAAATTTTCGCTGGCAAATAATTCTGCCACACCTTCTGTATCTTGCAAATTCATTTGCACAAAGCGCACGTTTGGGTTTGCACTGCTGCTTACAATTTCATTCCAGTCTATGTCTTGGGGCTTAAACCCTAATTGGGTTAAACGGGCATGTTTTAAATTTATATCGTAATAATCATTAATGTTATCCAGCCCTAAAATCTTGATATCGGTGTATTGGTTTAAAAGTTTATTGGTTAGATGAAATCCAATGAATCCTGCCATGCCGGTAAGTAATATTTTCATTTTTCTCCTCCAAAGTTATAAGCGCCATAATACACACCTAGCATCTAATAGTTCTTGTTTTGCTAGGGCAGATTTTACATCAATTATCACTGGCATTTCTGTTTTGGAAAGCTTCCTAAAATCTTCTGGGCTAAGTTTGGCATAATCATCGTGTGCAACAGCCACAATAATAGCGTCAGCTTTTTTTAGTTGATTGAAGGGAACAAGAGAAATTCCATATATATTTTTTGCACTATCAGCTTCCGCCAAGGCATCGGCAACCTGCACATTGATGCCAAAGCTTTCAAGTTCCGTAACAATGTCAATTACCTTGGAGTTGCGTAAATCTGGGCAATTTTCTTTGAAGGTGAGCCCCAAAACAGATACCAACGCACCGTGTAAATTGCCACCAGCCTTAATCATTGTTTTAACGGTTTGCTCGGCAATCCATGCCCCCATCGAATCATTAATACGGCGCCCCGCTAAAATAACCTGGGGGTTATACCCTAAGCGTTGAGACTGATAAGTAAGATAGTAAGGATCTACCCCAATACAGTGGCCCCCAACAAGCCCAGGAGTAAAATTTAAAAAATTCCACTTGGTACCAGCAGCTTCTAGCACTTCTTTTGTATCTACACCAATGCGATCGAAGATGATGGAAAGCTCGTTCATAAGCGCAATATTGATATCCCTTTGCGTATTTTCAATAATTTTAGCGGCTTCAGCCACTTTGATGCAGGAAGCAGAATAAACACCAGCTGTGATAACAGAGCTATAAACATCCGCAACAATTTGAGAAGTTTGAAGGTTAGACCCTGATACAATTTTGCGAATGGTAGTAAAAGTATGAACTTTATCTCCAGGGTTAATGCGCTCGGGGCTGTAACCTACAGCAAAATCTTTACCATAGGTTAATCCAGATACCTTTTCTAGTACAGGAACACAATCGTCTTCAGTACAGCCGGGATATACTGTACTTTCGTAAACAACAATATCGCCTTTTTTTAGTGCTTTGCCCACTGTTTGGCTAGCACCAAGAATTGGCGATAAATCGGGGATGTTGGCATCATTTACGGGAGTAGGCACAGCAATGATGTAAAAATCCGCTTGTTTTAAAACGTCAATATCGTTTGTAAACTCTATATTGCTTTTGCGCAGTTGTTCTAAGTTTGCTTCGCCGGTTTCATCCTCACCATTTTGCAATTGTGCCAGCCTTTTTTCATTAATATCAAAACCAATAGTTTTTTGTTGTAGGCCAAAAGCCACTGCCACAGGTAGGCCCACATAACCAAGGCCAATTACAGCTATTTTACGAGTATGCATACTATTCTACCTCTTTTATTTCCATAGTTTTTAGCAAACCTAAATATTGTGCCGCGGTATTTTTCCATGTAAAAGTTTGGGTAGCTATCTCTCGGCTACGTTGCCCCATTTTTATGCACAAAGCAGGATCTTTAATTAACTTAAGTAAACTTTGCAAAATATCTTCTGTTATAGGGCCGTTTAACGGCACAACAAAACCGTTGTCACTTATAAGCTCTTTGTGCCCTTCACAATCAGTCATTACAATAGGTAACCCACAGCCCATTGCCTCTAAAACAGCGTTTGGCATTCCTTCACTGTAAGAAGGAAAGGCAAATACATCAAACTGGGGTAACAGATTTAAAACTTGCTTCCGGTTTACAAAACCGGTAATAGATACATAATCAGATACACCCAGTTTTTCAGCA
>JAJDJP010000007.1 GCA_030267215.1 Ruminococcaceae bacterium OttesenSCG-928-A16 | reverse complement strand
CCACATATTCGCCGCCTGCAAGGTTGGCAAGTTTTATGGTGCTGCTGGCCCTTAATTTTTTGGCAAGCTGGACATAGGTAAGTGCCTCGTTTTCAAAAAGTTCTTCTAAAAATTCCATTTTCACAACTTCCTTTCTCGGTATCCCTTTGGTTTGTAAACGCGCAGCTGCTCTGCGCTGTACCGCCCTGCCTGTAAAGCCCGGCAGGGTGGGCGGTTTGTACATGGGGGCAACGTTTTAAAAATTCCCCTCCTTGCAAGGGTGCGCACAGTGCCAAAATGTAGTAACGGTTTATTTAAACCCGGCAAGGGGCAAAACAGATTTGCCCTTTGGGCACCCCACCAAGGAAGGGAATTTACCCCTTCTCTGTATGATCGACTTGGCTTTACTCTTCGGGTTGTTTGGGCATTAGCGTGCGTGCTTGTTCTGCGCTTAGGCCAAAATACCAGGCGGTCATTTCCTCTTTTTTTAGGTAGCCATCATCGGCCAGGGCTTTGCGGCGGGTAAACTCTACCCCGGTGTCCTCAAAAACGCTGTCCCCAAAATCTACACTAGGGGTAACCCGGCCGCGTGGGGCAAGGCGGTACAGGCTGGCATATACATCGTAAATGGCAATTAAATCCAGCAGGGCAGTGCGCATGCCGCCTTCTTGTATGGCTTTAATGGTGTTGTAGGTGCTGTTGTCCTGGCTCAATACTTCGGTGGCGGTGCGGGCTTGCCCACTGCGTATGTCAAAACCAAAGGTTTCGGCCGAAAGCCCACACTGGCTTTCCAGCAATCGCAGCTGAATGTTCAAAGCGGTTTGGTAAGCGCTAATCCGCATATCGGGGGTATAATCGGAAAAAGGGGTTTGGGGGGCACTGCCAAGGTCTAGCACCAGGTATTGGTCGCTGGTGGCAATTTGGGGGTCCCGCCCGTTGCGAATATCCTCGGCGTTTTTTATTTTTGCGGCGGTGATATCGATAATTTGCTTGCGCCGCCCGCTTTTTATCTCCCATAAAAATTCGTTGTAAATACGGTCCAGCTCTTTTAGGGTGTCCATAGCATTGGCATATATTGCAACCGGTAATTTGCTGCAAGGGTCTACCGTGTTGGCAAAGGGCATTTTTAAAACGGTGTATAAGGGTTTTTCTACCCCTTCTATTACAATGTCGGGGGGTAAATCGGCCCAGTGGGGCACGGTTTGCAGTGGCAGTGGCTGCCCTTTGTAAGGTGTATTGCCGGCAAACACCTGGTTGGTAATGCGCACCCCTTTGGGGGTAATGCTGTGTGTTTCTACCCGCAGGTAGGGTTTGCCAAGGTGGGTGGCGCTGTCTACAAAATAACAGGCTGTAATGGTGTCTCCCTCTATGCGGGTGGGGGTAAAATCGCCCGGCTTTACAATGTCGCAGTAAATGCTGCCCCCCTGCACATAAGGCTTTAGCACGGTGCTGCCACCGGTTGCGGCCAGTTGCAGGCTGCTGCGCAAACCACCCAGCAAAAAACGCTCTAGCTGGGTTTCAATGTATTCGGCCCGTTTACCGGTGCCAGCAGCCAGGGATATTTCGCTGGTGGCAAGGGTGGCAACATGGGCGGTAACCACCGCCCCAAATTTGGTAAGGCTGGCACCGGGTTTTGCCCAGGGCGGCCGGTTGTAAAAAACAGCCAGCCACTGCTGTATGGCCTCGCCCATGCAATTGCTAAGCAAGGTTTGCTGTCCGTTCAAGTTCATGTTTTCATTTTGCTTCATTCCCAAAAACCTCTTTGTTGTGGTGCGTAATTTTTTCCATAAATTCAAAGTTTTAACCCCCTGTATATCCTTTTATATATCGTTCCCAGGCGTATTCAAAGGCATCCAATGTGTCAATGTCGCTGGTGCCGTCATCCAACCGTTCGTCCTGCATTTTTTTGCTGTTGTATACGGCACCGCATAAGGCGTTTGCCAGTGTTTGGCAATGCTTTGTGTAAAAAAAGCGGCCCTGTGCAATTAGCCCGGTAGCGCAGCGTATGCGGTCAATAATCGGGTTTTTAACGCTGTTGCGCACCGGGGTGGCAAGCCGCCCCCGCATACCATTTATCAGGGTTTGCTCGGCGCTGTCGGCGTATATTATATCGGCCTTGCCATATAGTTTTTTTAGCCGGTGCAAAAAGGCGTCTAGCAGGGTGTATAAAGTGTCGGGGTCTATCCCGGCAGCGGGGTGGCGCTCGCTTATTAGGGCGGTAAGGGTGCTAAAGTTGTGGGTTAAGCCGCAGGCAACAAAGGCAAAGGCCGAATGGTTACCCCCAAAATCCACCCCTACCTGGATAAAATCGAACTGCGGGGAGTGGGTTAAATAAGCGGCACGGTTGCTGGCAAAAGTGTGGTAAATGGCGCCATCGGCCACCACCCATTTGCCCAAAATATAGCGTTGGTAAAATACGCCGGTATATTCTTTTTTAAGCTGGGCAACATACTCTGGCTGCAAAAAAGGGTTGTCGTCAATCAAAAACTCCATCACCAGCATGTTTAGCTTGTGCCGGCGGTTTAGGTAGTTTATTTTTAGCCAGTGGCGTGGGGTGTCGGGGTTGGTGGTGGCAAATAACTTGGCCCCCGGTGCCGAAAGCCGGCTAAGCAGCATACCAAAAAAATCCTCAGAAAAAAGCGTGAGTTCATCGCAGTAAGCCCCGTGCAGGGTTAGCCCGCGTATTTTGCCTTCGGCACGCACATCGTTGGCGCTTTCGAAATAAAGCTTGCGGCCAAACAAAACGCCCTGCTTTGCCGCAATAGAATAAGCAAAGTTTACCTCGCCAAACAGCTCTAGCAAAACATCTAGGCAGTTGCGTTTTAGGGCGCTTAGGGTTTTGCCAACCATTAAATAGCGGCCGCCCCGGGGCATGCTTAGCAGCCACAGCCCCCACAAAAATAAACTGGCCCAGGTTTTGCCGCTGCGCACCGCCCCTTGCAAAATGTTAATGCGGCATAGCTTGTTTTGCCTAAAAAGCTGCAACAACTCTTTTTGCTTTGGGCTAAATAAAGAAGCATTACGATTCTGCATTTTGCAACTCCCGCACCAGCTCTTCCCACTGGCCAACATCATCGGGGGTATCTTCGCCAAGCAAATTGCGCAGCTCTTTAATGGCGGCAACATCGCCGGTTTTAGCCTTGTTAAAAAGCGCAATAGCAATTAACTGGCTGTTGGTGGCCCCGGCAGTATCAATGCCCAATGCCAACACCCCCTCGGTGTCGTTTGTATCCGCAACCGGCAGTTCCATTAATAGGCGTGCGCAGTCTCTTAATGTTTTTTTGGGGGCTGGCTGCGGGGTGGTGGGGTTGTGGTTTTGTTGTTTTTTTTTGCTTGTGTTCAAATGTGTTTCTTCCCCCTTTGTACAATGGTTAGCTTGTAAAAATGTGGTTTTAACCTTTTTGCAAACGCAAGGCTGTTTGTACAGCCCGTGCTATATGCAGGGCCGCACAAACAGCCAAGGTATGCCCCCAAGGCATAGAAGGCAAAAGCCGTTGGGCGCATTATATGGCAAAGTAGTACAGCAGCACGCCGGTACTACAGGGGTGGTTTTGCCGGGGCTTGTCCCGGCATGTTGCTTTGGCCGGGTTGCTCCGGGCACAATGTGTGCAGCGCATAGCGCATTTTTTAAAATGCCTTATGTTTGGTTGTGTCGCTTGCATCTTAGTGCAAAATAATCGTAACACGCGGCGGCGTAACATTTGCAACCAATATTCTGTAAAATTTAAATATATGGTAAAAATAGCCATAGGCGGCCGTATAATAAAGCGTCCAATAAGGCATCACTGCTGTTTTTTAGTCACTCTTTGGGCTTGCTTGCACTTTTCTTTAAAAAGCGGTGGTAAGCCATTTTTACGCCGTCCTCGGTGTTGCCGCCCCCTACGTGGAAGGATATTTGCCGCCAGTTTAACCCGTTTATGTGCCGCAGTGTCAGTATCATGCGCATCTGGCTGTCTTCCACGGTGGAGATAAAACGATGCAGGCGGGTATACTCGGCCAAGCAAAGCTGTATTTTTGCTTCCATCAGGGCTTTGCAATTGGCAATTTCGGTGGTAAGTGCTGTTTTATCGGCAAGCTTGGCGGCGTGTGGCAGGCCGGTTATTTTGCTGCCTGCGCCAATGGCGGCTGCGGTAAGTTCCTCTAGTTGGCGCTTGTCCATTTCTATTTCTCGGTTTAGCCAATACAATTGCCCAAGTTCTTTTTGTGTCATTCAAAATCCTCCGTGCTTTGCTTGCTGGTAAAGTTTGGTTGGCGCATGCTGTTTTGCCTTTTGTTTTTAGCGGTTGTTCAACTTTTTTGCAAAGCATTTGCTGCAAAGTTTTTTGTTTGCTGTTGCTATAAGGCCGTACCGCAGGCACCACCTGGCTTCGCAGCGGTGCAGCAGTTTTTTAATTTGGTGCCAATTCATGCTGGTTTTCCTTTCCGTTTGGTGGTTTATTTGGTATACTGTAGTTATATAAGGGGGATGTTAAACCCCCAAAGCTGCGAAGGCGTGAACAAGCGGCGTTGCAGCTTGCATGGGCAAAGTTTTGCGCTTTGCATGGCCGGCTTCCCCCTTGGGTGTGGGGCCGGTAAGGCCAAGCTAACCCCCTTACTGTTAATTTTTTTGTTATAGCCAAATATTTTTAATTAAAGGAGTGTGTAGCATGAAAAAAGAGCGTGGTTTGATAGACGTGCCTGGGTTTGACCCAGATGAGAAGGTGGCATTTCCACCAACCGAGCCAGAACACCGCACCAAACAACAACCGCCGCCCGCAGGCGTAAAACCAACTGGCAAACCATACGATGCAACCTATGTGCCAGAGTGGCCGACAGCCGACCCTGCTCAAACTACTCCTGGTGCGCCAAATATTCGCAATATCGATGAAGCCATGCCCACCGAAGAAGAGCTGAAGCGGTTGAGCCCGGATTTAACCTGGCACGAAACCCCGCAAACCGCCCCGCTAAAAAGTGGGGCAGGGGGCAGTGGCGCAAAACCAGTTTCGGCAGGTAAAAGCCACACCTATAACCCGGCCGAAAAGGTGGCGTTTCCGCCATTAAAGCCAGAAGACCACGAGGCTGTGCGGCCCGAGGGGCAAACCCCGCCGCCCGCAGGCAAACCATACGATGAAACCTATGTGGCGGAGTGGCCAACAACCGACCCTGCCCAAACTACCCCTGGCGCGCCGGATATTCGCAATATCGATGAAGCCATGCCCACCGAGGAGGAGTTAAAGCGGTTGAGCCCGGATTTAACCTGGCACGAAACCCCGAAAACTGCCCCGATGAAACGCGACAAAAAAGAGTAAGTTTGCTTGTTAGGTAAAATAGGCACAGTTTTTGCGAATACGGTTCCCGCGGCAGTAGCTGCGGGAATTTTTATGCCTTTTGGCCAAAAGTAAGGCTATTTTTAAAATTGTCAATTTATTATCCAACTACTGCCCCCAGGCAAAGCTGTCATCCTGGTAATTTTTTGCCAATAATTCGGCAGTTTCTTGCCATTCGCCATACCACTCGGCCGCATTGTGTGGGTGCAAGCAGCGGCTGCACCCCATTACGGTGTCTCCGCTGGCAAGGGTGTAAATATCGTCTCGCCCGTTCAGGCTTTCGCCGCATTCTGGGCAAAGTATTTCGGCGGCTTCGGCCGGGTATAAATCTCGTTCTCGCATGGATATCCTCGTTTCCAGTTGTCCGTTTTTTAACACCATTTATGGGGTATACTCAATGCAAAGCAGTTGGCAAATGCTTGCAATTATGTTTGGGTTTTTGCTTTTGCCCACCAAAATGCGGTGCATGTAGCCGGTGTCGAAATATAAGCCGGTATTTTTAGATACTGCCGCTATTAGCCAGGCTTGTGTTTCACTTATCTCGTTCAAACGTTGTTTAATTTGCTTGCCAAATTTGCACAGGGGTATTTTTGCCATTTCTGCAGCCTCTTTTCGCTTTTTATGTTTGACAATTACTGAAAAATGTAATACTATAAGCTTAAGCAGAATAAATTTACAATTTTCTGTAACTTTGATAAACACAGTATATTACAGAATACTGTAAAAGTCAACAGCTTATTTCGTATTTCTGTATTTTGTGTTGCTGCATAAAAAAGGGCGGGGAATGATGGCAAATATGTATGAAACGATTGAAAGGCTGTGCCAGCAAGCGGGCACCAATGTAACGGCTATGTGCCGGGAATTGGGGCTTTCGCGCAGCGCTTTAAGCGAGCTAAAGCAAGGCCGCACCAAAAGTTTATCGTACCAGTACATAGCGGCCATAGCCGGCTATTTTAATGTAAGCCCGGCGGTTATTGCGGGCGAAGAAACAGACGAAACAAAAAAGCCCCCCGCTTTGCAAGACGAAGAGCTGCTTGGATATTTGGAAGAATTGCGTACCCGCCCTGAAATGCGCATGTATTTTTCGTTGGCCAAAGGGGCCTCTAAAGAAGACGTAGAAACAGCAGTGCGCATTGTAGAAGCTTATTTAAAAGGAAACAAAGAGGAAGACGGCCTTGAATGATATTTTTTCGCTTGCTATTGCCATGCCGCTAGGGGTGCAGGGGCTTGTTGCCACCACGCCCGAGGGCGATTACCAAATTATTTTAAACGCCGCCTATTCATTCGAAAAGCAGCGCGAAATTTTTAACCACGAAATGCGGCATGTTTTGCTGGGGCACTACCAGCAGGCGCTGCGCCCCTTGCACGCGCAAGAGGCCGAGGCCGATGACAAAATGCTGATTTTGGATAAAATTAAAACCGCCGAAAAAAACGGCCTTCCCCTTATTAGCGGGTTGCTTCGTAATAAAAGCCTTGCTGCGCCTTCTGCTTATGAAGAAAAGCCCCCGCAGCCTGCACGAAAATTAACCAGTTTAACCCGGCTAGAAAATATGTTGCAAACACTGCAAACGTTAGATGCCGAAGTAGAAGTGTGCCGGTTAGAAAAAGCCCTACAGGCCGAGCGATACCAAGACCGGCAAGCCCCCGCCGCTGTTTTTGCAATATAGGTAAACTAGCTACTGTGCAGATAGAATTTGTGCCAAGCTGGGGGATAGCCTATTTTTCCACTGCAAAAAAATTCCTCTTTTTTCTGTATGTATTTTCGCCTACGGAAATCAATTTTCATAAAAATTACTTGTCATTCTGAACGCAGTGAAGAATCTATTTTTTAAAACCGCCAAGATAAAGATTCTTCGGGCAAAAACATACCCTCAGAATGACATTGTTTGAAATAAATGCTTGATTTTTAGCAAAATTGATTTCCGTGATTTTCGCCTTTTGCCAATTGACACCCGTTGGGGATTGTGCTATTATATTTAAGCGCTGCATGGGTGGCCTTGCAAGAAGTTATAGGTTTTGCCAGCACAGCCATTTAATTAAATAGCACAATTTGTTTTGACTTTGGAGAAGTACTCAAGAGGTCGAAGAGGCGCCCCTGCTAAGGGCGTAGGGCGGGTAACCGTCGCGAGAGTTCAAATCTCTCCTTCTCCGCCAAAGTAAACTGCTCGCCTGTATCGGGCGGGCAGTTTATTAATTTGCACCAACTGTGGAGGGATACCGAAGTGGTCATAACGGGGCGGTCTTGAAAACCGTTAGGGCGCAAGCCCACAAGGGTTCGAATCCCTTTCCCTCCGCCAAAAGCACTGCAAGCCTATGGCTTGTGGTGCTTTTTTATGGATGGTGGTAGATTCGAACCTGCAAAGGGTTCAGCCTGTCCAAGCTGCGCAGCAGCGCAGGGGAGACATCTCTTTCCCCTCTTCAACAAACAACCCCGCCACACTATCACGTGTGGCGGGGTTGTTTGTGTATTTTGCTTAAAGCTAAAAATCTTTTTTATTGGTCCTTTAGGCTACACAGGCATTACCTATTAATAGTACCGCAGTGCCCCGGCAATGGTGCTGCCCATAGCGGCAAACAATATGCCCCATAAAACTATGGAGATAATCTGCCAAATTAAAGCGGCCCGGGCATAGTTTCTGCGGCCCGATGGGTTGCTGCCAAAACCCCATACCAAAAGCAGAATAAACCCAACAACAGGAATACCAGCCAAGAACAACGTAAGCATCCAGTTGCCAAGGGTATCGTCGGGGTTTACCTGGGGTTGCTGTGTATACTGCATGGTGGGCGGCGGGGTATATGGGGTTTGGCCGGGCTGATATTGCGGTGTTTGAGGTATTTGGTTATTGGGGCTGTTTTCCATGATGATCGCTCCTTAAAATAGTTTATAAAACCATTTTAAGTGATAAATATAAAAAGTCAACACAAATGTTCCGCGGGCGGTGTTCATCGTTGCTCTTTTGTTGTTAACATACTTGTGGGGCGCTCCCTCTTTGTGTGCAACTATGCGCAGTTTAATTTCTTGCCACCACTCAAGTTCGACAAATTTCTCGAAAATTTTTTATCATTAAGTGCTATAATTCAAATATATGGTAAAAATTCCGCTGCTTTGGCTCTATTTCGTCGATATTGACGACTAAACCCAAAGCGAGCATTGGAGGAAAAAATGGTAGAATATCTTATAATTGGGGTGCTTTGTTTAGGCATTATTGTGCTAATAATTGTTGCCTTGCAACTACAAACAAAAAACAAACAGAAAATAGAACAGATGCAGTTAGGTCATAACAATCAACTCTTGTGGCAGGGGCAATATTACCAGAACGAAATTGGGCAAAGTTTAAAAGCGATGGAAGAGTATAAAGCACAAGTGAAGAAAAACATTGAAGACTCTGTGGTGTTGGGAGAAGTTTTACTAATTAAGGAGTTTCGCAGGTTGTTCCAGAAAGCAGGCTGGGAAGATTTTGTTGTATATCATGGTTTAGAATATAGAAAAAAAGACGGAAACTTCAGAAAAATAGATTTTCTTATCATTTGCAAAAAAGGGGCTTTTGTAATCGAGTCGAAAATGTGGAAAGGAACCACATTTGTTCTACAAGATACTTCGCTCGATATGTTTCATTCCGCTAGGGACAAACAGTTAAAAGAATTTGGCGTGGGTAGTTCCGATAAATTACGGATAGTAAATGCCCAGCCAAATAGCGAAAAAAGAGGGCAAGTAATAATGTCCTGCTACAGCAACCCTGTGGCACAAGCAAGGGAGTACTCGGTGGATTTAAAAGAGATACTGGAGTTAAGTACTCTGCCCAACATTGTTGTTTTTCATCAATCGGCTGGGTGTGATGTGCAATTTAACAACGAGCCATTAACACAAGCAACCATTGGCTTAACCACATTGCTAACCGATAAAGAACTGATTCAGTATTTAGAAGGTTTGCCGCCGGTGGAAATTGACGTTAGTGCTATTGCCCAAAAGGCAAACCGGTATCCTTGCAAATCCATCATCCATTCCAACAACTATCAAGAAGCCCCTTACTGCTTTATGTAGTATCCTTTAAAACAAACCCCCGCTACGCAAAATTTGCATAGCGGGGGTTTGTTTTTTCTGTTAAATATTTCCCCTAACCTTAATCTCAATTTTGGTATAGTAGCAATCCTTCTCCGGCTTAATATCCAGCGGTTTTGCGCCTTGGGTAAAGGGCTGCTGGGCAATGGTGGCTACAATAGCGCCCCTTTTCGCCAGTTGGCAAGTGGGAGCCCGCCTTTTACCCAGATTACAATGCCAAAAATAGAAAGCCTGCCGGTTACCAGCGGCAGTACATAGTTACTTGCCACTAAAAGTTTTCTTTAATAAATGCCTTAAACTGTGCAGCCACTTCTTCTTGAATAACGGGCAGAATGTATACCTCTTCAAGTGTAGTTGGTGTATAGGGCGGCACTGTAAAGCGTAGTTCATCTTTTAGCATGTCGCTTTTAATTTTTGCGCCCCCTTGCAAATCCATCTTGGCTGCCGTAATGCTGGTTTTAGGCAATACAATAGGGTCGCCGCTGTTCCCGTCAGAATCCAGAGGAACTACCACCATTTCTTTGTCAGAAGCAGAAAACCCAACAGCATAGGTAGATACTTTTTTAGCAAATATACCAGTCTTCATGTGGTACGCATAAGCCTTTGTATATTTGTCTGGGTCTTTTACCTTCTGCGCAAATACGCTTTCAACCAAAGCGTGGGTAGCTTGGCTCTTTTCTTCGCTTGGTTTCAAAAGAGGATCGCGAGCGCAGAAAGCGCAAGTAATCAGGGAACTGAGGCATAAGCACAAACTCTCATTGTTGCTGGAAATAGCCGGGTTGGCGCGTGCAACCTATTACTATTACGTAAAGCAGGCTCCGAGACGGGTAGAATTTACTCGTCACGGAGCCTTTGCTTATTTTTTGCCCATACCTTTTAACGAAAGGTAGCTACTATGTCTCTTTTTCGGATAGGTATGTCCACAATTTAATTATTCCTCTGTTGGGGTGCTTCTGGGTATATCAAATGCACAAAGTTGCCGATATCCCTGAAGCCAAGGGACCTCGGCCCCGCAGTATATAAATAACATCCGGCCACATCATTTTTCAAAGGAGCACAATCAGATGAAATGGAAGTTGTCCAATAATTCTTCTGAAGGCGAAATTTCGATCAATGCCACAACTATGTGCTAGACGCCAATTTATCAATGCGCTTTATTTCCTTTCAATCCAGATAAGCCTCCAGCGATAATTCAAGCACGCATGGTGTCTGCGTCATATCAGCAAATCCTTTTTGCGGTAGCGCAGCCAGGCCGCACCAATGCCGCAAACAATAACAGCGAAACCCACTATCCATTCCTGCACCAGAATGCCCTCGCTCATCAGCTTTTCGGTCTTAACCCAGTCCATCGGGGAAAGCCAGAGCAAAAAGTCCAGCTTCGGAATCACTACCGACAGGATGCCCAGCACAAAGGTGCCGAACACAAGCCCCACCGTAACCCCCGCCACCCCTCGGCTGCTTTTGATGAGGGTGGAGGCCAGCACGCCGATGGCCGAAAAGACTAAAGCGACAAACAGCATGGCCCCAAAGATGATGGAAACTTCTTTCACTGCCTGGCTAAAGGTAAAGTCGCTCACCGCAAGGTAGCTGGCCACCGTCACCACGGCATAAACAGCCATGGTGCACACCACAAGCACCAGGTGGGCCAATAGCTTTTGCAGCATGATATCATCCCTCGAAACCGGCTTTGCGCACAGGTATTCTATGGTGCCGTCGGTCTCCTCCTTGATGAGCAGGGCCACCGCCCGCTGCACAATAAGTACCATGATGGCCAGGGTGACATACTGGATGGCGTAGCCGAAGAAATTGGTGATGACCGAAAAATCGAACATGACCGAAAGCCCCACCGCCTGCAGCACGGCCTCGTCTATCCCCTCCAGCTTGGCCCCGGCCAGCGCCTGCATCGATTCGCTTTGCATGGCCGGGAAAAAGGCCAGCAGAACAATGATGACGCCGCTGATGGACAGCGCGCCGGTGAGGGCGCTTCTACGCAGGTTGCGTACCTCCAGCAAAAAGATGTTCATTGCGCATCCTCCAATTCGTACAGGTTCCAAAAATAAGCTTCCATGCTCTCATTTTCCACCGTAAAATCCTCCGGCACCATGGCGGAGAGCGCCCGCAATACCTCGCCCCCGGCAAGCGCTGTGCGGAAAACCCGCTTGCCTCCCTCTTCACGTAGCAGCTCAAGGTCTTCCGGTACCTCGGCGCTGCCGCCGGTCAGGGTGATGATCTTATGCTGGGCCGCCGCCTGGCGCAGGTCCGTCACCGCCAGAATAGAGCCGTCCTTGATGAAGGCCACCCGGGTGCAGTATTCCTCCACCTCGGCCAGGTTGTGGCTGGACAGCAGCACCGTAGCCCCTGCCGCCCTGCGGCGCTCCAGCTCTGCAAACAGCGCCTTTTGCATCACCGGGTCCAGGCCATTCGTCGGCTCGTCCAGAATGATCACTTTTGGGCCCGGCATCAGCGCGCAGGCGATGGACACCTTTTTCTTGTTGCCGGTGGAAAGCTCATGAAAGCGCTTGCTTGTGTCGATTTCAAACAGCGCGCACAGTCTTTCGGTTTCGGCGGCAAGGTTCCCATCATAAAAACCGGCGTTTCTTTTCAGCAGCTCGGCCACCCGCATGCCCGGGTACAGCCGCACGTCGCTGGGCACGTAGCCGGTGAAGGCCTTGATTTCCTTGGTATGTTTCACAACATCCTGCCCGCAGATGGAGGCCGAGCCGCCCTGGGCGAAGATGAAGCCCATCAGCACCTTGAGGGTGGTGGATTTGCCCGCCCCGTTGGGACCCACAAACCCAAAAATCTCACCCTGCTCCACCGAGAAGGTCACATCCCGCGTGCCCACATTTTTGCCGTAGCATTTTTGCAGGTTTTGTATTTCGATAATCGCCATCGCTTATCCCTCCCTTTTCGGGCGCTGCTTTTGAAACGCTGTCAACCCCCGGTTCAGCCGCTTGGTTTCCCGGTGCAGCTCCAGGTAATAGCTCAAGATCATAGCCATCATGGCCGCTGCCATGATGAGTAAAAACACGATGAAACACCACCGGGGGAAATGCCGGAACCACCCAAACCCAAGGCCGAACGCCAGGGTGATAAGCACGCCCGAAGCCACCCACAAAACACACCGGGTCCGGTTCAGTTTTTCCACCGGCAGAATCACCTGCTGGGCGATGCCGATAAAAAAGCAGGCGAATACCATCTGAATAGCTGTGAAAAAATCCAGTGAGATGGCCGGCCCATCACTGATGAGCCCGAACAAAAGGTAAAACATCACAAAGGCCACAAAAAAGATGCCCATGGTATACTTTGCCTTGGTCGTCCACAGATACAGCTTGGCAAACCCGCTGTTTTTAAACCTGTCGCTGTTCATATCACTGCCTCCATGTCAGTCGGCCATGCCGAGCCGTTCTTCCAGGTCTTGTATGTACCTGCGTGAAACAATCAGCCTTTCTCCATTGTCCAGGGCGATTTCAATGCGGCTGTTGGGCAGGCTTTTCAGCTTGGCCACATGGTGCAGGTTGCACAGCTGGGATTTGCTGATGCGCAGCAGTCCGATTTCGCCGTAGGCCTCCTGCAGCGCAAAGAGGCTTTGGCGGCTTTCCATCACCGTATCTGCTGTGTACAGGAAGGTTTTTCCGTCCACCGCTTCGGCAAAAAGAACATCCCCGGGCTGTACCAGATAAGCCTCGCCGTCCTTGTAGCCGGTAAGCTTGGCGCTGCGTTCTCGCAGCACGGCAAGCAGCTCCAGCATTTCTTCGTCCAGCTCTTTGCACCGCAAAACAAGCTCATTCTCTTCAAAATCCCCGTGCTCTACGCGAATCTTCACTGCCTCACCACCCCGACTTGGATATGTCGCCTTGGCCCTATAGGTTCAGTATAGCGCATTTCATGGCAAAGAAAAGGCGTTGCAGGCCAGGTTACAAATGCGGGCGGTCAAGATACAAGGGTGTGTCCTGCATCCTGCCTGTGAGCCTGTTGGGCCATCGCACAAAACAATCACGCTTTAAGAAGCTCGTGCTTCCCGAGGCGCGACTTCAAATTCTAACGATTTAGTTTTATAAATACAGGTAAAACAGAATTGGGAATGTTGCTTTTTCGAAAAAGTGTCCGCTCTGAAATGTTTTCTGACCGTATGATTAAAACTAGCGGCCTTTCTCCATATGGAGCATGTTCACACCCATTTCATTAATGTGCTCAACACTTTTTATACGCCACCCATTTTTTTCATAAAAGCGGATAGCGCTGCTATTTTCTTCAAATGTTTGCACCTTAATCGTGGGATAGTGATTGAACATCTGCTGCTCAATAAAAGCCAACAGTTTTGCCCCACAGCCCTTGTTCTGGTACGGTACATCAATCATGATGAGATGCAATACATCATCATTTGTAATAACGAATCCAGCAATTATGTCGCCTTCCTGCACGATATAGCAGTGTTCCATTCCAATTTCAATTTCTCTGTCTGACTGCCCGCTATCAATAAACTGCGCCACAGTGCTACGCCCAAGGAACGACGTGTAATTATTCCGTATCACGCGTTTGGCCAGTTCCTGTAAATCGCGGAGATCAGCTGGTTGTGCCTTTCTGATTCGAATGATTTACCACACCCTTCTCGTATTGTATTCCGATAAAGCTCAAATAGCATATAATCTATTAAAAAACCGCCCTCGACTGATATGTGTGGATTCTTTACAAGGCTTATCCCTCTAAAGTCTACTACCCATTATATCGCTGAATACTTCCCAAAACAATAAGAACCGCAAGATAATCCGATCAGGGGTTTTGACAATTCTTCCCGATAAGTCCAAATAAACCTTGACAGAGTTAATCCGGTTAACTACAATAGAGTTAACCGGATTAACCTTTTGTGGAGGTGCTTGTGGATAGTTTACTAAAAAGTGCAGATACTGTATCCCTGTTTTGCCGCATCAACATCAATACGCGACAAAATATTCCCATCCGTAGCAGCGAAATGGGCTTGCTCATCTATATCAGCCAATGCAAGGAGCCGCCCTCCTCGGGGGATGCCGTAACATTCTTCAAGGTATCCAAGCCGATGGTGGCAGGGATGGTACACTCTTTGGAAAAAAAGGGCTATTTAGAGCGTGGGGCCAGCCCCAGCGCACGGCGTCGCTTTACGCTGCTTTTAACCGAGAAAGCTAAGGCACTGGTGGAGGAAACTACCGGCGAGTACCTCAAGAATATGTCCTTAATGCGGGAAGGGCTAGGCAAAAAAAATTTCGAGACCCTGATTGAATTGCTGGATAAAGCCAACCAGTTGCTGCTGAAGCATAAAAATGGAGGAGATGAAACCAATGGCTGAATTGCATATCTATGAGACTTCTGAACCCCGTGGGGTGCTGCTCAGTTTTGCAGAACTGGACGGACCTGCTGTTGCCCCCGCAAAAACGAACGACCTTGAGCAGGCGCCACCGCCCGGCGCAGCCCTGCCGGACGGTTTCAAGCTGCCACCAGATTTTAAGGAACGGACAATGGCGGCGCACCTGCCGGTGATAGAAACTGATGGAAACACAGTTCGCGTTCAGGTCGGCAGCGATCTTCACATGATGGAGCCCAAACACTACATCGAGTGGATATTGTTACAGACAAATAGCGGTGGGTATTGGAAAAATCTTGTGCCGGGCGACGAGCCAGCGGCCGTTTTCCAGATACAACCGGGGGAAGAAGTGCACACTGCATATGCTTACTGCAATCTGCACGGGCTGTGGAAACAGGACATGAAAGGCCAAGGGGAATAATATGGGAAAAGTAATGGTGACGGGCGCCCTCGGGAACGTGGGCGGTTATATTGCAAAATACCTAATTCAAAACGGGCAGAATGTGGTGGTGGCCGACATTAACATGGAGGCTATGCAGCAGCGCTATGGCGATGAAGCGACCTGTGCTCGGTTCGACTTTACCGATCCATCCACCTTTGCCAAGGCGCTGGCCGGTGTGGATAGGGTGTTCATCATGCGCCCGCCCCACCTGGGCAAACCGGAAGATTTAAAGCCCTTTGTGGAGGCCCTGCGTGACAAGGGCGGCATCCGGCTGGTGTGCTTCCTCTCACTCATCGGCGTGGAAAATAACCCCGTGCCGCCCCACCACAAAATTGAAAAGTACATCGAACAGGCGGGCCTGCCTTATTGCCATATCCGCCCCAGCTTTTTTATGCAGAACATCAGCGGGGTGCATGCCTTTGAAATCAAGCATTTCGACCGCATCGTGGTGCCGGTGAAAAACGCCCTCACCAGCTTTATCGACGCGGAGGATATCGGCGAGATTACCGCCAAGGTGCTGAGCGAACCGGAAAAGCATCAGAACCGGGGCTATTCCATCACCGGGCCCGAGGCCATCGACTATTTCGAAGCGGCCAAAATCCTCAGCGATGAATTGGGCCGCACCATCACCTACGCAAACCCCTCGCCCCGTCTGGCAAAAAAATACTGGATTGAGGTACGCGGGCTGGACAAGGAGTATTCTACCGTGATGGGCATGCTGTATATGATGACCCGCATGGGGACGGCTAAAAAGGTGACGCCCGTTTTTGAAGAGGTGATGGGCAAACAGGCGCAGACCTTCCGCGCGTTTGTGCGCAAAAACCTGGCCGCGTGGCAGGGAGAATAAGGGAATCAATATGATAACCATTTTATGTTCCGGTTCCAGAGGGGATTTTCAGCCGTATATTGCGCTGGCCCAGCAACTCCTAAATTTGGGCAAAAACGTTGTCAATAGCGAAAAGAAAATGTATAAAAGAGGCGGTTAAATTTTGCAGGTAAGTGGCGGGGGAAGAAGCCAAAAAAATCAGGTTCCCGCCTCGAAAAGTGTGTTGATGACAGTGCAGTGGTGCAGCACCCTGTCGAGGATGGCCGCATTGATGAATTTGTGAAACAGCGCTATGCAAGCTACCAAAGCGGTATTGGTGCTAAAATTCGCAGTGGGCAAACCAGCTTGGCAGAACTTGCCGACTATGCTGCCAGCCTAAAAGCCCCGGCTTTGCCCGGCAGTGGTAAGCAAGAATATCTGGAAAGTGTTATCAATTCCATCTTGTTCTCATAAATTGATGATAACTATCATAAAATAATCGTTACAACACAAAAAGCACACCCCTTTTGTTATGGAATGCATAGCAAAAGGGGTGTGCTTTTTGCACAATTTTGGCATAATAAACAATTATTATAAAAAACGGAAAAAAATGCTGTTGAAATATGCAAAAACGCATGTTAATATAAATGGCTGTTTTGCATGGTATTAAACTTTTTTGTAAAAATGTTTTTAGGCTTTTACTTTGCCTGTTTTTTGCTTGCAGGTAAATTAAAATAGGGCAAACAACCAAAAAAGCCGCTGTATTGGTAAAAATTAAATTTAAATTTTAACGTGTTAACATACAATATAAAAATATTTAAAAAAGTTTCAATAAAACTAAAAAAGAAGAGCACTATACTAGTGAACCCCCAAACACGTTGAATGTGCGTTATGCAAAATTTATTTATGTTTGGGCGGCACACACGTTATCCCTACTCTCTTTTGTTGTTTTGTTTGCTTATTTGCACTCCCCCAGTCAAATATGTGGGCAGCACAGCAAAAGAGAGGTGGATATTAAAAGGAAACTTTAAGGCTGTACGCCAGGCCTTGTGTATAGTGCGGAGTACCACCGTGTAACAAATATAAGATATGGGGAGAATACTGTGAGAAAATACAGGCGAAAAACAGCTGCAACCAATAAAAATAAGGGGAAAAGCAAGTGGATAGCTTCTATAGCTGCCGCTCTTCTTGTCGTTTCGGTGCTTGTGGTTTCGGGCAGAATGTTTAATGCCCGCGCGGTAGATACCGGCAATGCACAGCATACACACCAGCTTTCGTATAGCCAACGAGAGTTGGTAAATTTGCTGCACGCATCTATTCGGCAAGAGCTTGCGCCCGATATGACTTTGCTGCAAAGCTACCCCGGCAACTTTGCCTTTGCGCCAGAGCAAGAGGTTGTGCAACCCGAAGATGTTTTGGCTGGCACAGCCCAGGCAAATTGGGTAATGGCCCAGTTAGAGGGTAAAACCCTGCTGCAAACAGTGGTAGAGCCAGATGGCTGCATTGCGTTTGTTGCCCTAACCGATGAGCCCCAACTGGTAGTAATTACGGTAAACCCCACCCAAGAGGTGCACGCCTTTGCGCTGCAAGTAGAGCAGCTGAATGGCGAAATGAGTGCTGCGGTTAGCAGCTACCAAACCACCCCGGTAATAACCGAACTACCGGTAGAGAGCGAAGAAGCTTTAAATAGTGAAGAAGCGGCAGAAGAAGTTGTAACCGAACAAGATAATAACCAAGCCCAACTGCCCCAGCAAGAAGAGACTGCCACCGGCAGTGTGATGAACCTATCTTTAAAAGGGACCATTGTGCAATTTATGCCCCTTGCTGCCCAGGCAGAAGCCCCAGAGGAACCCCAGGTAGAGGAGCCTCAGGAGCCAGTGGCCGAAGAACCAGTAGAGCAACCAGCCGCAGAGCAACCGGCTGAAGAACCGATAGAACAACCCACCCAAGAAGAGCAACCAACCGAAGAACCAGCTGAAGAACCAGTTGAAGAACCAGTTGAAAAACCAGCTGAAGAACCAGTTGATTTGGATTTGCCGGCCGAGGGTGAAGACGATGGACAAGATGTGGTTGAAGAACAACCGCAAACACCCGAAGAGCCCGTACTGCAAAATACAGTAACCGATTTTACCATTGAAGAAACCGAAACCACGGCTTTTGATAAAACAGCCGATGGTGTTGCGGTTGTTGTGCAGCCCAATGGCCTGGGTGTTATTACCTTAAACACCGGCCTGTTGCGTGGCGGCCCGCTAGACGCTACCGCGGCTGCCCCCCGTGCCCGTGGCCTAATGCGCGCTGCTGCACTGCCTACTATCGAGCTACTTACCGGTAGCACTTCGGCAACCGCCGGCGAGGGCTTTTTGCGGGTGTACAGCCAGGCAGACCCCACCCCCAGCACCGCCAACGGTGGTGCCGGCCAAATTATGGATAACGACTACGCCACCTACTCGCTAGATGGGCACAAGGTGGTGTACGATATGGACCAAAACACCAATATTATAGTATATAGTGCTGGCACAACCACTGCTACCCGTAACTTTACGGTAGAGCTTGCCAATAGCCAGCCGGTAACCATTAAGTCCTTCCAAATGCAAGGGCGCAGCACCGGGGGCACCAGTGCCAGCTTTTCGGCGGCCAGTGTGCAGCTGTTTCAGGTTGCCAGCGGCAAAGAGGGCGCCGTACTAAACATTAATAACACCGATGGCGACGCCATTGTTTACAGCGGCCAGCTGCAATTTAAGGGAAATGCAACTGTTAACGCAAATGGCAACGCTTCGGGCTGGGGTATTAACCGCGGCACCAATGTAGAGGGTCTTTCGGCTGTAGAGTTTGCCGGGCTAATGAGCCTGGACGGCGGCTTTACAGTAAACGTAGGCGGCGGCAGCGGCGTAAAAGCCTATGCAGGCCTGTCGGTACTAAATGCTTCTACTTTAAATGCCACCAACGTAACCGGCCTTGCGGCCGAAAACGCCGTGCATGTACAGGGCGTTTTAACCGTAACCCAATCATCTGTGCAATTAAATAATGTTACAACGCCCAGCAACGGCCTTTATGTAAGTGGCACCAGTGGCATAACCAATAACTCTACCCTGCAACTAAACAACGTTACCAGCGCCACCAGTGGTGCCCGCCTTATGGGTGCGGTTACGCTTACGGGTACTTCTGCCATTAATTTGCAAAATGTTACCGCAACCAATGGCGCTTACCTTAACAGCACCTTAACCATTAATACCGGCGGTGCGCTGTATCAAAAAGAGGTAACCACCACAGGCGATGGCTTTTTTGTAAGCGGCACCACCACTTTTGGCACGGCTGCCGTGCCGGGTGCCAGCGTAACAGCCCAGGCCCCCATGAACGTGGACGGAAGAGCCTATTATTTTACCACCGTGGGCGGCACCTTCCGCAACAGCAATTTTAACTTGGATATTGGCGATAGCAAGGGTGGCGCCCTGTATATGGGCGGTAGTGCAACCATCACCAACAGCAATTTTAATATTACTGCCAATGCAAGCGAACTACCGGTAATGGAAATTAATGCGGGCTATAGCTATTTTTACAATAGCGATGTTACGGTAAACGCGGGAAGCTCCAAGGCTCGCAGCGTGTACTTCCATGATGGCGCCAGCGCAACCGGCTATACCATTCGTTTGGGTTATACCGGCACATACGAGGCTTCTAACATTACAGTTACTCGGCAAGAATCTGACCAAGACGCCGTGGCTTTAATTGGCACTGTGTATATGTACAAAACTTCTAAAATAGATGTGCGCAGCACGGCGCAACATGGCCGCAGCCTGTACATTGCTTCTTACCTGTATATGTATAACGATGCCAGTATTTATGCCGAGGGCAGCGCTTACGACGCAGTGAACACCGGCGAAGATGATGGCTCGGAAGACCCTGGCGAAACTGACCCCGGCGAAACTGACCCCGGCGAAACCGACCCTGATGATACCGAGGTTGTGGTAAACGAAGAGCTGAACGAATACAAAAATGAAATTGCGGCTGTTGTGTATGTGGCCAGCACCACCCGCCTGTACAATAACTCTAACATAGAGGCAAAGGGCAACGCGGCTACAACTAACGATCCTGCCAAAATTGCCCCGCAGGCATTTGTGTGCAACGCTTCGTACACTCGTTTGTTTGATAACTCGTGGATTCGCGCCTACGATGCTAAAATTGGTGCACGTTTCAACACGCTTAACATCCGTGGCACCAACGGCGCGCCCACCCGCAATAAGTGGGACACCGAAGCAACGATTGAAAACCCGCTAAAATCTTGGGTAAAAGCAACCGGCACCGAAATTGGTGTGGTGATAGTAGATACCTTTGAGATGTCCTATAGCTATGCCGGCAACCTGTATGGCAAAGGCGGTGGCGCAGGCATTATTATGCGCCGCACAGCGGGTGGCAGCAGCAACCAAACCACCTACCGCAACGGTAACACCGTTATTGCCATTGGCACGCAAGACACCAGCAAAGGCCTGATTGTTACGCAAGATGTACGGTTCGACGGGCAGCAGCGTGTTATTGCCACCGGCGGTGCTTATGGTGTGCAGCTGGTAAAACGTGCTTCTAACCTCTCCATTCGGTATGGCGCACAGCTTATTGCCATTGGCCGGGTAGCAGGTAACGTAGACGAAGAAGGCTCTCCCACCGGCGCCGGTATCGAGTATACGGGCGATGGCAGCGGCGGGCGCCGCGGCTCTATCTATGCTTATTACGGCGGCAAAATTTATGCCCGTGGCCCAGCCTACGGCATTTACGCCTACAACTCTCATATTCGCAGCCGCTCTTATTCCGAGGCAGTAACCGGCACCTATGCCTACCGCAACGATACCCGCATTGTGGGTATCGGCGGCATAGCCGACGAAAACATGACCAGCACCATTGATGTGCTAAACCTGCCCGATGATTTTAGCTACGACGATATGCCAATGCCAACCCTAACACTTGGCAACAATGGTTCTCGCTTGTGGAACATGAGCGATATCCAAGTGCCTGGCCTTACCTATGGCGCACCGGGTACCTCTGGCATTGTAACCGGCGGCGGCAGCGGTTGCCAAATATTTGCCTACTACGGCAAAAGCCAAATAGAGGGTTATGGCGGCGAGTGGGGCATTGCCAACTCTTCGCAAGCGCTAGATAGTGATGAGGTTGAAAGTGATTCTGGCGGGCAAATTAGGGCCGAGCGTGGTGGCCGTATCGAGGGCCACGGCGGTAAAGTTGGTATTCAGTCTACCACCTATCTAAACTCCATTGGCTACGGCAGTGCAACCAGCACCTACCGCGATAGCATGATTTTAGGCTACGGAGAAGATTACGGCCTGCACATTGGTACCTATCTAACCTCCCGGGGTGCTTCGGGTACCGGCCGCAAAGGTATTATTTACGGCGCCGGCATCATCAATGGCATTTCTGCCGGCAATAAAGAGAATTACACATTAGCAGCTTTCCGCAGCAACAGCAGCGGTTATGTAGTGGCCGAAACCTGGATAGAACCAGATATTGACCCGGGGTCTTCAGGTGATGACCATCCCATGCTGCAACCCGCGCTTAAAGCGCCGGGGCGGCCACGCTACAACGGTGGCATCGAAATAAGGGGTACCAACTCCCTTATTCACGAAATTTATAACCCCATTAACATGGTGTTTACCACCCCGCCACCTTACCAGTTTAATACCGAGTTTTATGCGATAGGGCAGAACATGGGCGTAGAACCCGAAGCGTTGCTGCAATATAGGTGGACTTCGACCAACTCCGACCCCACAGAAGAAAACCTGTGGAACAGCTGGGATAACCTTGGAACTGGGCAATTCCCCCGCGGAGATGACCTCAAGCTTATTTCTGCCGGCACAGGTATCGACCTTGACGGAAACCCGCGCATGGGCCTTATTGCTCACGGATACTCTGACAGCGTAAACATTGTTGCCAACTGCGACGATGTACCCCGTATGCGGGATGCTGACTGGTACGGCAAGGTGTATTCCAACACCCGCCGCGATGGCTCGATGTATCGCTACACCTTCCGCAATGTTAAAATACGAGATTTGCGCACCATGGAAGTGGAACTGGACCTGCGCGATTGGCTTTCGGGCGCCAACCTAAACCTAACCGATATTGATGGCATTAACCCCGAAACCGAGTTTGAACTAATCTTCCGCCCGCAAGACCCAGAAGGCTTGATTGATGAAAAAGCTTACCTGGCATGGCTAAAAGAGGAAGATCATTTCAACGATAAAGAGGCGATTGCCGAGTATATTAAAAACCTGGACCCCAAGCAGGAGTTGAACCTGACGACCGACCTTGCGGAGTTCGATTCAGATACCGGTGTTCTCTCGCTTCATAAATTGCGCTTGGGTAGTTACATTTTGCGGCCCAAAGCAGGCGCGCAGCTAGGCTGGCCGTTTAAAGATTTACCTGAAATAGAGTTTAGAATTGCCTGCGATACCAGCAACGCAGATGATCAATCTACTTGGTTAGAAGCGTTGTGGATAGATAAACCAGCAGGCACACCCGCTACCGGCAACGCAAAAGTAACGGTACCGCGCGAGGTGCTAGATACAACCAGCTACCTGGCGGCCGCAGCGATAGACCCCACCATTGCCCCGCCAGATGGCCCGTGGGATGAAAACGGATTTTTGCGTGAAGTTACCTTTAAAGAACTGTACGATGTAAACGCCAACTACAAAGGCAAAGCCGAAATTTACTACGAGCGGATACCAGTGGTGCTGGATTTGAAACTGCTGGATTACGAAACCTGGGAGCCCCTGCGTGGCGGCTTTACAGTAACCGCAGGCCTTGATGGTGTAGCCCTGCCCACCGCACAGTTCCCGGTAATTACTTCAACCTCGTCCACAGCTGGGGTGTATCCGTCGGTAAATGCCTTTGCCGGGCTAGATTATACAATTGCCCAGGTTCAAACGGGCACTTACCCACCGGTGGCAGATTATACCCGCGCACCCGGCAGCTACACAATTAAGCTAGATGCCGACCTTGCCATGGTTACCGACGAAACAAGTGGCGAGCGAAGCCAGCAGGTTACTAAAAAGGTTACGGTTAAGCAAGATAACGAAAAGTACCTAAGCTTTGCCCAACCGCAGCAACCTGTAAACCCGCCCAACTATACCGGCGATTATGCCGTGTATGCCTTTAACGAAAAGGTATTCTCCACCGTGCCGCTAAAATTGGTCGATCATGACCAGTATACCGGCGTGCCCAGCGTGGAAGAACTGCTAATTGGCGGAGAATTTGTGCTACAAGTGCAGCCCACAGCTGGTGCCGCTTGGATAGAAACCCAAGGCATTATAGACAATGGTGATGGCACTTATGGCATAAAGGTGAGCAATGGCCGCGCAGGCTACCGCTTGGTACAAAAAGTGGCCCCCACCGGTTACGCCCTACGCAATGGGTACTACAGTTTTACAGCAAGTAACGTTACCACCGCAGGCCAATACCGCATTACCTATAGCGGAGACAACAACGCCAGCGTGCCGGTAACCGAAGGCAGCAACGGCTGGATTACCCCCCGCACGGCGACAACCAATAACGGCCCGGTTGTTATTAGTAACTACTACGCTATTGGCGATTTGACCGTAACCGTAAACGCCACCGGCCTGTGGGCTGGCCATGCCGATGCCCAATTTATTGTAGAAATTAGGGGCAAAGGGCTGGACAACACCGGCAAGGTGCATTACCAAACCATTTCGCTGCAGGGCAGCAACAATTTCGATACCTACAAAACCGATATTGATAGTGGAACAGCGGTGTTTAAGGACGTTATTACAGGCCCGTATGATGTAATTGTGTACCCGGCCATGCGCACTGGTGCCCAGCCCAACCAAGAGGCTTCGGCGGTGCGCGGCACCCCCACGCCTGCCGTGTTCAATTTTGCCAACAGTAACGAGCAATACTTCTCGGGCGGCAGTGCGGTATCCAATCAATTCACCATCAATTTTGGTGGCTAGTATAAGCTACGGGTGCTATTTAAATATGCCAGGCGCAGGCTTGGTTTGCCGCCCTACTAAAGGCGGGGCTGCAAACCAAAAATAAGCCGGCAAAAAGGGTAGCACCAAAGCAGAAAGAGAGAGACAAGTGCTAAAAAAAGTTTGTAATGTTTTAATCGCAATTGTAATTGTTTGTGCCTTGGCGCTTGTAGCTGTACTAGGCATTCCCCTTATAACCGGCAACCAGCTGTATGCGGTGCAAACCGGCAGCATGCAGCCCACCTACCCCATAGGCAGCATTGTGGTGGTTAAACCAGTAGATGCTACGCAGGTGGCTGTGGGCGATGTTGTTACTTACGAAGCGGCGGGGTTTCAAACCTTGGTAACCCACCGTGTGCTAGAAATTGACACCGAAAACCAGCTGTTTTACACCAAGGGAGACAATAACGCGAATGTAGACTTTTACCCGGTTCCATTTGCCAATATCCGCGGTACGGTAAGTTATGGCATTCCGTTTTTGGGCAACATTGTTTCTGGCATACGCACGCCGGCCGGCATTTTGGCTGTTTTGTGGGTTGTGCTGGGGGTTGTAATATTGCTTGTATTGCCAGACCTTGTTAGCAAACACAAGCAAATTAAAAAAGAAGAAAGGCAAACCCGCACAATGCCAAAAACATACCAAAGCCCTGCACAAGGGCACACAGCACAACCTTACAAAGCGGGCAGTAAAAAACCGGCAACCGCAGCGGTGCACAGTAAAGGGGGGAGAAACCGATGAAAGAAAACAAAGTAAGCAAAATTAACAAACGCAGCGTTTTACTGGTGCTGGCGCTAACGCTGGTGGTGGCAATTGTAAGCATTTCGTTTACCCTTGCCTTCTTGTCCGACCAACGCGTGGTTACCAACACCTTTAGCTTTGGCGAAATTACCATTCAAGTGTTAGAAAGCAAGTGGACTACCCCCGCAGGCGAAGCCAAAGTGGTGGCACCGGGCCAAACCGTCAACAAAGATCCATCGGTAAAAAATGTGGGCAGTATGCCTTGTTACGTGCGGGCCACCATAACCATTAGCGATGCTGTACTGAACAGCAAGCAAGATGTGCTGGATTTTATTGAGATGGGCGCCTTAAGCCCCGAGTGGAAGGTGGCCGAAAACCAAACGTGGGGCGGCCGGCAGGTTACAGTGTATTACCAGCAAGAGCTACCGGTGGGTGGCACTACTACACCCATATTTAACACCGTAACCCTAAAAGCACAAAATGCCAGTGGCCAAGCCTTGCTAGAAGGCCCTAACAACAACTTTGCCATCGACGTAATAGCCGATGCTGTGCAAACTACCGCCAATGGGTATACCATTACCTCGGCCGAAGATGCTTTTGCACAACTGATGTAATTTTCTATTTCCGGAAATTCAATTCTGGGGTAAAAATAAAAAAATTAATCACAATACTGGAGGAACAAACAATGAAAGCAAAACGTAGAGTAGCAGTTATTGCAACCAGCCTGGCACTAGCCGCCATTATGCTGGTAGGGCTAACCGTAGCCTACCTAACCGACAGCCGTACCGCCACCAACGTAATGGGCATTGGTGCTGGCACCGATAGCGAAGGTAACCTAAAACAATCGGTTATGATCTCGCTGGAAGAGCCCTCTTTTGTAGCACACGCCGACGAAGTAACCTACCTGCTGGCAAACCCTGATGCCGAGGTAACCGAAGCCAGCATTGAAAACCTACTGCCTGGCGATAACATTTACAAAGACCCAACCGTTACCAACAGCGGTGCCGATAGTGTTTACCTGCGCGTTAAAATTGATATGGCCGATGCCCAGCTGCAAAAATTGGTTGACGATTTTGGCCTGGAAATTAACGATGGCTTTGAAAAAGGCACCGATGGTTACTATTACTACACCGGCAGCACTGCTGGCACTTTGGCCGAGTTCACCCCCGGTTCGGTAGTAGAGTTCTTTAAAACCACCGGCACTGGCACCGACAAATACAGCATGAGCATTCCTTCCACCTGGAAAAACTCCGACCTGGAAACTTTCCTGGGCAGCGATAGCGCTAGCTTCGAAATGCCCATTATTGCACAGGCCATCCAGTTCCGCAACTTCGAGCCCACCGGCCTTGCCTGGACAGGCGTTGCCGATGCTGATATCCAAGAAGTAGCCCTGGCCAACCGCCGCTAATAAGTGGCTGCCATGCTTTAACCAACTGGCAATTTGCGTATTCCCCGCCGCTGGCGGGGAATACCAAGCATAATTTCACCTAGTTAAACTTATAAAAAGATATTATCAGGAGGCCTGTTTTTATGAAAACCAAAAAACGCAGTTTTGTTGTTGCAGTTACCGTGCTTAGCCTTGTTGCTTTGCTACTGGTAAGCTTTACCCTTGCTTATTTAACCGACCAACGCAGCACCCTAAACGTATTGGGTATTGGCACCGGCGGCGACAATGGCGACACCCCTACCGTACGCATTGAGCTAACCGAGCCCGGTTTTGCTGGCACCGAGGGTGCTGTTACCACCCCCATGAACCCCGGCACCGAGAACGAATATTCCAAAGTAGAACTGTACAACGTTTTGCCCGGCCAAAAAGTGGATAAAGACCCCACCATTACCAACACTGGCGCCGAAGCTGTGTATGTACGTGTTAAAATTTTGGACGAAAACGATGCAGTGGTAGACCTAAACAGCGCCACCCTTGCAGTGTTGGGCGCTAGCGTAGACGCCACCAACTGGACCCAAAAAGGCGATTACTGGTACCTGAACAGCACCCTTGCTGTGGGCGCCAGCGCAAAACTGTTTACCAACAACGGCACTGCCGATGAACCCTACACCATGATGATTCCTGCAGACAAAAGCAACCAAGACCTGGCCGACATTATGGGCCTTCTGAACCTGAACATCATTGCAGAATCCATCCAGTCTCGCGCATTTACCCCCGATATGACCGCTGCCGAGCCTTGGACTGTTGAAGGCACCGGTGATCCGGTAGTAATTATTCCGGCTATCCGCGCATAATGCAAATGCTACGCTGGCCTGTGGTAGCCTGCTGCAGGCCAGTATACCAAGGAGTGATAACCATGCACAACAAAAAAGGAGGAGATGCCGCAGTGAAAAAGCCGTTTTTTAAGCGTTTCATGGCCGTAGGCCTGCTCTGCGCATTGCTTCTGGTGTTTGGTGCAGTGCCTGCATTTGCAGCAAATAACATAATTTCTGTTTCGCCCGATGATGACAACCTGTTTTTAGCCATGAACAATTTGGTGCCTGGCGAAAGCAGAACCGAGCAGTTTATAGTAAAAAACATTGGCGATTTTGAGTGTGATTTTTACCTAACTGCCGAAAGCGCAGCAATAGAAGATTTTGATCATGACCCAGGTTCTCATCAAAAATCGATTGATTTGCTTGCGCTGCTGGATATGGAAGTGGTGCTGTATAGCAATGGTACCAGCCAGCCTGGCACCGTGTTGTACAAAGGCAAGGCTCACCATTTCAGCACTCATCACACCCGGGCACTTATAGGCAATAGGGTAAACCTTGGCACCCTGCAACCGGGTGGCAGTGTTGTTATCGAGGCCACTGTTGAGGTACCCTCTACGCTGGATAACAGCTTTGAAGCTGCCCAAGGCAAGTTTTGGTGGCACTTTAGCAGCGAAGGGGAAGAGCCCGTAGCAGATCCACCCGTAAACTCTGCCCCGCCAGTGGTTAACACAAGCACCACCCCCACCACGGGCGATGCGTTCCCGCTATTGCCGGGTTTTGTAATGCTTGGTGTTTCGGCTTTTGCAGTGGTTTTCTTGCTGCTTCGTAAACGCAAACAACCAAATTCTAACCAATAGCCCAAAGCTCTGCACTTTGTCTGCAACCAAAAATAACAAAACTCCCGGCTGAAACCCAGCCGGGAATTTTGTTTTGTCTTTTTGATGCTTGACTTTGATTTTTAATGCACTTATGCTGGTTATAAGGATATCCTTTAGCACTTTAAGTAAGCGTTAAAACACCTTTGTTGCTTAAAAAAAGCAAACAGGGGCAACTGCGTTTTACTTAAATTTAAAGGCGGCACAAATGAAACAACAAATAGTAACCCAGCTTGAAAAAAGAATAGCCGATGAATATAGCAATACCACCGGCATAGTGGTTTTAAAAAATGGAGAACAGGTGTACAGTAATTATTTTAACGGCACCACTGCCAACGATACAATCCATGTGTTTTCGGTAACCAAAAGTATTTTTTCGGCGCTGTTAGGCATTGCCATTGGGCAGGGGTATATCCAAAATGTGCACCAAAAAGTGCTGGGGTTTTTCCCGCAGTATATTCCCCCAATAGGCGAAACAGCCATGCAAGAGGTTACCATTGAACATCTGCTTACCATGACAGCCCCGTTTAAATACACACAAGAACCATACGAGGCTTTTTTTACAAGCAAAGATTGGTTGCGTTTTGCGCTTGACACATTGGGGGGAGAAAAGCCAGCCGCAGAGTTCCAGTATTCTGCCATTATTGGCCCGCACATATTGTCTGGCATTTTAGCACAAGCAACCGGCCAGCCAATATTAGGGTTTGCCACCCAAAACCTGTTTGCACCGCTGGGTATTGCCGCCCGGCAAAATGTAGTGCTGCCCAGCGCCGAAGAACAGATGGCCTGGTATGCCAATACCACCCACCCCGCAAGCTGGGTGGCCGATGAACAGGGGTTAAACACCGCAAGTTGGGGGCTTACCTTAACCCCCATAGAGATGGCAAAAATGGGGCAATTGTACCTGAATGGTGGCGCGTGGGCAGGCAAACCAATTGTGCCGGCCAGCTGGGTGGCGCAAAGCACCCAGGGGCATAGCTGCTGGCAGCAAATGCATTTACCCTACGGCTACCTGTGGTGGGTGCTAAATAAAAACAGACGTATTTATGCCGCCATGGGCGATGGTGGAAACATAATTTATTGTAACGAGGAAAAGCAGTTGGTGGTTGCCATGGCCGCCCTATTTATGCCTGGGGCCAAAGATAGAATAGGGCTGATTCGGGAAAATATTGAGCCATATATGTAAACTTGAATGAATAAAAAACTGCCCAAGAGAATTTACTCTTGGGCAGTTTTGTTTGCTAAAAATAGCTTATTCCTCGGGTGGTTCTTCGGTGTCCTCTAGTTTTTGGTTATAACGGCGTTGTGCGTGCCGGTTTAGGGCGATAAACAAAAGTTGCAAAACGGCAATCACGCACATCAGCAGGGTCCAATGGTCAACAATTTGCATGGGCAGCCGCATATCTTCGGTTATAATAAAGGCTATTACCGAAAGAACGCCCAGTATAATAGCTACCAGCCGTAGCCCAAATGGGCGGCGGGGGTTTGGTTCTTGCTGGTTGCTTGTGCTAGCGTCGTAATTGTCGCTTTCTGGGTCGTCGTTTGGTTGCTTGCGTTTTTGTAGCCAGCCAATGCACAGCACCAGGCTAAACAGGGTACAAACCACCGTTAGAGCTAGGTTAACTAGCGCCCAGCTGCTGCGCAACCCCGCAAAGGGAACAAACTCATCCAGCACAGTGGTCAAATCGTCCTGTTCGTATACCTCAATTCCCTGGGTGCGGCTCTCGTGGTTGTAGCGGGCTCCGTTTAGCGAGTAAAAAAGCATACCCCGGTTTATTAGCGTGTTGGCCGGCGGTTTTAAATCCACCCTAAAGGTCAGTGTCAACACATCATTTAATGCAAAATCGGCTGGCACGGTGCCAAACTCAAACGATACTGTAGTTATATATTCGCCAGCAGCAAGGGCGGGGGCACTAAAGGTAAACGGCGCAGTGGCCGGTATACCCGCCTGCAGTGTGCGCAAGCCACTTTTGTTGGTGGTATAAACAATGTTATAGGCAAGCCCTGCGCCACCGGTAAAAGCGGGCAGGCTGCCGCTAACAAAGGTAAGCCCCTGCGGTATAATATCCGAAAGCGTGAACTCATCAACCGCCATGCCGGTATTGTTATGGAAACCACTCAAGGCAAAATCCACAAGCTCGCCGGGGCGCACTTTGGTAGAGCTAGGGGTCTTCAAAAAGGTGTCTTGCGTAGGGGGCAAAAAGATAGGCGTGCTATCTACAGTGCTGCTAACGCTGGAGGAACTGGAGCTGGGCGAACTACTTGTGCTGCTAGAGGCAGGCCCCGGTGGGGTGGGTGGGGTTGGCCCGTTTACAGCCATGCTATAAAAACGCCACCAAAACTTAGCCTGCGTAAATTCGTAGCTATTGTCAAGCTCCGGTGGCACCTTCACGGTGGCTTCAATAATAAGCTTTTGGCCGGGCGCCAGCACACCCAGCACAACATCGGTGCCTATAAGCGGGCTGCTGCCTTGGCCTGGGTGTTGCTGGTTGGCCTTTCCTTTATATAAAAGGGTGGTGCTGCCGCCGTTGTGCAGCTGCACCTGCATTTCCAGCAACGAGAGCAGCTCGGCTGATTTTGAATAGCTGTCGGCATCGCCGCCAAAATCATCGGCAGTGGCACTTTGCGCCTGTAAATAAAAGGTGCAGGTTTGTTTGCCGGTATTTTCCAGCGTAAAATAATCGGTTACTTCTTCGCCCGGTACCATGCTTTCCATAACGGCAAACAGGTTTTCGGTGCCGGGGGTAAGGGTAATGGTTTGGGTTTGCTCGGCAGCGTTTACTGCTGCGGGTAGCAAAAATAATGCGGCTAGTAAAAATACTGCCACATTTTTTAAGTGTTTTTTTAGTACGCAAAATAGCATTCCCCCAATGCAAGCCTTCGGCACAAGCACACCAATGCAGCCATTTTATTCAGCTGTGCTGGTGTGCTTCTTGGTGTGTGTTATTAATAGGCGGCTTGTTGCTGCTGCCATGTGTCAAAGTTCAGGTAAGTTTCTACGTGTTTCAACAACGTTTCGGTGTCGTCTGTAAATTTAAAAGCTACCTGTGCGGCACCGCCATCGGTACTGTTTTGGGTTATTACCATTAGTAGCTTGCCGCCACGGTACAGGTAATAAAATTGGTAGTATTTTTGCTGGTCCAGGTCATCACCTTCAAAATCCACCGTCATACCAATCTCGGTTAAAAATTCATCAATGGTAGCGGCGTCTGCACTTTGCTGCCCAAATGCCCGCAAGCGGTCGGCATCGGTAACACCTAGCATATCGTTTAAGGTGTTAATTTCTAGCACAGCTTGGCTTTGGGCTGGTGGGCTGGGTAGTACGCCAGCACTGGTGGGGGGTATGCTTTGCCGCCAAATGGCTACCCCAAGCGTTGCTACGGTAGCAGCAGCAATGGTACCAGCAGCCACTTTGGCAATGGTTTTGCCCAGTGTTCCCTTGCCGTTTAGGTAGGGGATACTGCTGTTTTTAAAAAGTTTTTGCACAGCGGCTTTGGGTGCGACAATGGCAGCATCTTGCGCCAGTATTGTGCTAAGCAATGGTGTGGCACCGGCAGCGGCGTATAGTGGGGTAGCGCTTGGCCGCCCCATTTGCGGGGCCAGCCCACGCAGCAGCAGTTTTTTTGCCTTTGCCAAAAGGTTGCCCACATCGTTGGTGGTTATCGAAAGAGATTCTGCAATCTCGGTATATTTCAAATTATCAAAATAGTACAACAGCAAACACACCCGGCAATCGTCGGGCAGGTTGTCAATTTCGGCCAGCAGCAGTTTTTTGTTGGTTTCATTCTCTAAAAACTGTTGGGGTAAAAATTCTTCCCGCGTTTCGCTGGCAGTTTCGCCATACTCTTCTATGGGGAGAGAGGTTTGTAACTGCATTTTCTTTTTCATTTTTCCGCAATTCCTTACAATCAGGCGATACATCCATGTCTTGAAGGCATCCGGATTTTGAAGGTTTTGAATGTCGCGCTGCATAATTAGCAATATTTCTTGCGCGGCATCTTCGCCATCATGAAAGTCCCCCATTACTTTCACACAAAGGTATAAAATATGCTGGCCTTTTTCTTCGCATAACTCTGCAAAAGCCTTTTTATCCCCTTGGGTTGCCTTAATAATAATATCCCTGAGCTGATTTTCGTCCATGGATTCTCCTCCCCCAAAAGAGCTCCTACTAATATAGTGCCCTAAATAGGGCATTTTATTGAATTTTTTTGAAAATAAATTTAAAAACCACGCACAATTGTATATACTTGTGGCCAGTAAAAAAAACAGCTCGCAATAAGCTGAATTTATACCTATTATTTTACCACAAATTCGCCCTAAAATCAATTTTACAAAGCGGGTAAATAGGGCAGTGTGGCGGCCAAAACAAACACGGCAAACTCATTTTAATTTGCGGGCAAATTGCAGTGGTAAGCAAATAAAAAAACCATGCCTTGCTTGACGATACAGTTTTGCTTTGTTATGATAACCCACGTTGATGAAAGGCGGTAAAAAAATGAAAAGCAAAGCAGTACTATTGTTGTGCACCGGGCTGTTGATACTTGCAACCGGCTGTAGCCTAACCATATATAACGGGGTGTCCAGCACACCTGGTGCAGCGTCGCCTGCACCCAGCACAACCCAAAGCGCGGTGGCCCAAAGCGGGGGCGCACCGGCATCGCAGCCGGCTGCCGGCAGTGTGCCGGCTGGGCCCATAGATATGGCAGCGGCAAAAGAAATTTTTGCCGGGCAGCACCCCGGTGTCGATATTCAAACCTGCAAGCTGCAAAATGGCGAGAATGGCCGCCAGGAATATTATGTGTTTGCCATGCAGGGCGGCTATAAATACAAAATGCTTATCGATGCCGAAACCGGCGAAATTCTTTTAGATAAAACCATTGGCACCAACTAAACACACAAACTTTTGTGCTTTTTAAACGGCGCCATTTTTAATTTGCTACGTATAAAAACAAATGTTTATACCCACAGGGTATGGGCATTTGTTTTTTTTGCAAAAATATGCTATACTACTAACAGTAACAAAAGAAAAAGTTGCTAAAAAACCCATACAATTTAATAACAGGACATTGTATTTTGAGCCCCTCGAAATCAGATGGTTTCGGGGGGTTTACAGCAAAGGCAAAAACCTATTAACCCAATTGTTTATACATAATAGGCGTAAGAATATCCACCGGTTGCGAAAGGAGCCCGTATGAAATTTAAGTTGAATGATCAGATTGCTCATCCGTCTGATGGTGCTTGCGTGGTTTGTGCGATATCCGAAAAAGAGATGTTTGACAAAATGGAGTTATATTATTCGCTTGCCCCTGCGGCCGACCAAAACATGACCCTATTTGTACCGGTGGAAAGCGCTGAACAAATTGGCCTGCGTGCCATTATTTCCGAGCAAGAGGCCGACGCTCTTTTGTCTTGCGTGCAACAGGCAGAAGGTGGCGACTGGGTGTCGGACCATAACCTTCGGTTTAAACGGTATAAAGAGCTTTTTCAAAACAGCACCGCCCAAGGGCTGCGAGATTTGTTAATGGAAATGGCCGTTATGCTGCGCAAAGATGCCGAAAAGAAACTGCCGAATGCCGACAAAGAGGTTTTGCGCAAAATAGAAAAAAAGGCAATTTCGGAAATTGCTATGGCTAAAAATGTACCGTTCGAAACAGCCCTTGCAAAGGTGCAAACGGTGCTGCAAAGCCAACCGGCATAATAGAAATAGCAGCCAAGGCTGTTTGCTTTTTGGCAAGCGGGTAGAACTGGCTTTGCCATTTTAAGAAGTGTAGCGCACAGCCTTTTTTAAACCCTGTTTTAAAGAAGCAAGATTGAAGTTTTGCAATGTATTGCCCCCTGCCTTTGGTGGGGGGCAATTTGTTTTGCGCTGGCTAAACTAGCTAATTTCAAAGTTTACCGGGCGCACAAGGCGTGGTATAATTTATGTATAGGCATATTAAAAAGGAGCGAAAAACATGAGTATTATAGAAACCATTGGCAAAGACCGCATTAACGCTATGCGCGAAAAAAATGCCCCGATAAAGGCCATTACCCAAATAGTGGCGGCTAAGTTTAAAAACGAAGAAATTGCCCTAAAACGCCCCGTTACCGAGGAAGAAGCACAGGCCATTGTGCGCAAAGAGTTAAAACAAACCGAGGACAGCCTGCACGACGCCAAAACAGCAGGCCGCGATACCGAGGAATACAGCACCCAAATGGCATACCTTGCGGCACTTTTGCCGGCAGCCATGCAACCGGCCGAAATAGCCCAAACGGTAGAGGCTGCCGCCGCAGGCCTTGGCTCGGTGTCTAAGGGGGAAGTGATGAAAGCGGTGATGCCCCTGTTAAAAGGCAAAGCCGATGGTAAGGATATTTCTGCCGCAGTGGATGCGTATTTATCTAGCATACAATAAAAGCAGCCAGCCAACCACAGCATATTTGCCTTATTGTATTATAAGGTGGCTGGGGTTGCTGTTCATTCCCACTAAGTGGGTCCAATACCCCGCCTCTGCTGCACTTCCACGGTTTTGCCCGCCGATACCCCGCTGCTTGCGGCGGGGAGGATTCATTTAGCCCTTAACGCTTTGCGAGTGTGAAACGTTAAGGGCTTTTGTTATGCATAAAATAAAACGCAAACAAGTAACTTTTTAATTTTTGCCCCCAATTTTGTAAAAAGGTATTGCTTTATTGCTTTAGCGTGATATAATACTAAAGTATAGAGAGGGTACACAATATAACGAATAAACTTGGCATGCAAAGCAGGAGGACACAATGAAAAAATTACTGGCACTTATTACGGGTACAGCACTGGCTGCCCTAACACTGGTTGGCTGCAACACACCAAGCCCGCAAGCATCGTCGGCGCCGGCGGCAAGCGCTGCTGCCAGCGCAGCAGCAAGCACGCAGGGGGCCTTTGCAACCACCCTGCAAGATGTTTTAGACAAGGGAGAATTGGTGGTTGGGCTAGACGATACGTTTGCCCCCATGGGCTTTCGAGAAACCGACGGCAGCCTGGTTGGTTTTGATATTGACCTTGCCAACGCCGTGTGCGAAAAGCTGGGCGTAAAAGCCGTGTTTCAACCCATCGATTGGAACGCAAAAGAGATGGAGCTCTCCACCGGGAACATCGATTGCATTTGGAATGGTATGTCGGCCACGCCCGAACGGCAGGAGATGATGAGCCTTTCGAACCCATACCTGAATAACAAGATTATTGTTATGACCAATACCGGTATAACCATTGCCAGCAAAGAAGATTTGGCAAATTACAACATTGGCATTCAGGCGGGTTCGGCTGCGCTAGAGGCCGTGCAAAGCGATGACGTGTTTGCGGCCATTCAAGATAAAATTACCGAATACCCCACCTACGATGAAGTGATTATGGATATGAATACCGGCCGGCTGGATTGCATGGTTATCGACGAAGTATTTGGCAACTATAAAAATGCAAAAATGGAAAATAAATTTGGCACCGCCAGCTTCGATTTTGGCGACGATTTGTATGCCATTGGCTTTCGCAAAACCGATACCGAGCTGACCGATGCTGTAAACCAGGCAATTTTAGATTTAATTGCCGGCGGGCAGGCCGCCACCATTAGCGAAAAATGGTTTGGCACCGATATTGTGTTGGGCAAGTAAGCCTGCCCTGTAAAAAAACAAATAATGCAAGCGGTAAAAAGGGGCAACATTTTTGTTTCCTCTTTTTGCCGTTTTGCAAGGTAAATATGGTATATTAGTAAAGTAAATGGTAGCAGCGCTAATAAACATAGGTGCAAATTTGGCAAAAGCGGAGGCCCATCATGGATTTTGGATATATCCAAACAATTTTACCCGCCCTGTTGCAGGGCACGGTGCAAACCTTAAAAATATTTGTTTTTACCCTGCTGTTTTCGCTGCCGCTGGGGCTACCCATTGCGTTTGGTACCATGTCTCGCATTGCGCCCATTAAGCTGCTTTCTAAAGCCTATGTGTGGGTGTTTAGGGGCACACCGCTTATGCTGCAAATCTTCTTTTTTTACTATTACATTCCCATTTTCACCCCCATAAAAATAGATAGATTGCCCGCCGCTGTTTTTACCTTTGTGCTAAACTACGCCGCCTATTTTGCCGAAATTTACCGCGCGGGTATACAATCGGTGGGGCGTGGCCAGCGCGAGGCTGCCAAAAGCCTTGGGTTTTCGTATTGGCAAACCATGCGCATGGTGGTTATTCCGCAGGCTATTCGGCAAATTATTCCCCCTGTTAGCAACGAGGTTATTACCCTAATTAAAGATACCGCGCTGGTGTATGTAATAGGCGTGCCAGAGCTTATGAAGGCCGCCCGCGATGCCAATAACCGCGATGTAAACCCCATGGCTTACCTTATTGCCGCCATTATTTACCTGCTGCTTACCTTTGTTTTTACCCTGCTTTCGCAATGGCTCGAAAAACGCTACTCTCGGCACGAGCGCACCGATGCGGTATAGCCTTGCCACATAAGGCAACTAGGCTTTTGCGTGCACACTACTAGCATAAAGAAAGAGGGATAAACCATGCCCATTTTAGCTATAAACAATGTTTACAAAACATTTGGTGGGGGTGTTGCCGCTTTAAACAATGTTTCGTTGCAGGTAAAAGAGGGCGAGGCGGTTGCCATTATCGGGTCTTCTGGCAGTGGCAAAAGCACCTTGCTGCGCTGCGTAAATAACCTAGAGCGGGTAACCGCGGGCGAAATTGTGATAGATGGCGATGTGCTGGTAACAACCACCCCCGGGGGTGTTGTGCAGTACCCGCCCGATAAAGAAATACGCCGTATCACCACCAAAACAGGCATGGTGTTTCAGCATTTTAATTTGTTTGCCCACCTTACCTGTCTCGAAAACATCACCTTTGCTCCGATTAAAATTTTGGGGCAAAGCCGCCAGCAAAGCTTGCAAAAAGCGCACGAATTGCTGGAAGTGGTGGGGCTTTCCAGCAAAGCCAATAACTACCCCGATCAACTCTCGGGCGGGCAGCAGCAGCGCATTGCTATTGCAAGGGCCCTTGCAATGGACCCACAAATAATGCTGTTTGATGAACCCACCAGCGCGCTGGACCCTGAAATTACCAACGAGGTAACCGGTGTAATTTTAAAGCTGGTGCAACAAAAAATTACCATGCTTATTGTTACGCACGATATGCGTTTTGCCCGCAGTGCCGCCACCCGCCTAATTTATATGGACGAAGGCAAGATTGTGGAACAAGGCCCCCCCGAACAGCTTTTTGAAAACCCACAAAGCCCCCGTTTAAAAGAATTTTTAAGCAGCTACCAATAAACATAAAATAGCGCCCATACCCTGCCGCAGTGGAGGTATTGGCGCTTTTTTAATGTTTGCAAATTTTTATATTGGCGGGCTGCCGGCCTATAACCGTTACGGTAGCAAAACAGGGGTTAACGGCTATAAATTATTGCCATCGGCTATTTGGCACACCCTGTTGCGGCCCGACATTTTGGCCAAATACAGTGCTTGGTCGCTTCGTTCTATAATGTCGGTATAGGCTTTGTCTTGCGGTATTATTTGCCCCACGCCAATGCTTATGGTTATGCCAAAGGTGGTGCCGTTATCGGTTTTTACTTTTAGCTTGCGCACCGCCGCACAAATGCGCTGGGCCGTTTGCAGGGCTGCTGCCAGCGGGGTGTTGGGCAAAATAGCCACAAATTCTTCGCCGCCATAGCGTGCCACAAAGTCCGATATTCGCAGCTGCTCCCTCAGCAGCTCGGCAAGGGTTACCAGCACAGTGTCGCCTATGGCGTGGCCATAGGTGTCGTTCACCAATTTAAAATGGTCAATATCCATCATCAAGGCGCTAAGCGGGGCTTCGCTACTCTGTGCTTTTTTAAAGGCGTCTGCACCAAATTGCTCTAAAGAAAGCCGGTTGGGTATTTGGGTAAGGGCATCGTAAGAGGCAAGGTGCTGCATTTGTTGCTGGTAACGTTGCAGCTTATGGGTCATTTCATTAAAGGCGTCCGAAAACTCCCCCAAAAAGTCCACCTGCTGGCTAAAATCTCCTTTTGCCACCATTTTTGTTTGCCAGGTTAAATGCCGCAGGTTAGATTGCAACCCCTTTAGCCCCGCCAGCACAATGCCCTTGCTGGTTACCAGGTTTTGCAGCTCCCCCCGCCCTAAAGAGGCGCTAATTTCACGCAAATCTTTCAAATTTGCCTGTAGGGCAGCAAAGGGTTCTTGCTGTAGCAAAGCGGGGGGCAGGTTTTGGGTGGTGGGTGCCGTGGGCAATGTAAGCATGCCGTACACCCACTCCAGCAGTTGTTGGGTATCTGGGGCCAGTGGTGGCGCTTTCGCCATTGTTTCTTTATTTTTTTCCATCACAAAATCTCCTTACCACTTGCTTGGTAGGCTACCCATTTACCCCAATATTGGTTAGCAGATTTTTATATGCAGTTTTAAGCACCAACTAAAATATTACCCCTGGGTTACTAAAAACCGGCAGGTGCGTGCGCCGGTACACCAGCAATCAATTTCTTCGGCAGCCCAGGGCTGCTGGGTAAACCCCTCAAACAAAGCGGCCACAAAACCTTCGTCGTAAATGCAGGTTTCGTAGTCCAGCTCGGGCAGGCCGCTGCAATCCAGGTCTTCGTCAATGGTTAAAACCACCCGGCCCTCCTCTAAATCGGCTTCTTCTATGCGCAGCACGCCAATTCTTTTGTTTTTTAACACCTGCTGGGTTTTGCGCACAAATTCTTCTACAGTGCTTACCGGGTGTATGGCATGTTTATAAAACTCGGCCCCTGCCATTTTGCCGGCTTGGTAAAATATGCTATCGGCTTCTTCGGCACCGTAGCGGCTTTCTATAACATCGCGCAGGGTAAATTGCATTAGGCGGTAAATGTCTACCCCTACCTCGGCGCCAAGGTTGGGGCGGCCGGCGCCAATATCGCCCACAAGGCTCCAATCAAAAATATATTTACGCATCTCAATTCATCCTTTTTAATGGTAACAGTAATAACAAAGGGTGGTAAAAAAAGTTAATTAAAATAAAAATAATTTACACTCGTGTTTTTAGTGCAAAAATTATAGACTATTTTGCCAAGAAAGGCAAATGTTATTGCACAATTGGCAAACAATGTAAACTTTTAGGTTATAATGGTAGGGTGCAGGTGGCACCTTTGCATATAAAATAGCGTATAATATAGTTAGCATTTAAATTTGCCCAACCAACGGCTTAATTAAAATGGGTGCCAGGAGAACGATATGTGTATAAAAAACAGGCTTGCTTCACTTATTTATAAAATTGTGCTGGTGCTGGTAGCAGGGTGGGGGCTGTACTTAAACTCTGGGCTGCCGCAAGGTGCGTTTGCGCCGGGTATGTTTAAGTATTACACCATCCAAAGTAATATGTTGGTTTTTTTGTTTTATATTTGTGCAGCGGTGTTTGGGGCAATAAAGCTGGCCCAAAAAGGGGTTAAAGGTACCAATACGTTTGCCCCGGTGGCCAAGGGCGCTGTAACAATGGCCATTACGGTAACCCTGCTTATCTACCAATTTGTGCTGGCCCCGGGCGCTTTTACCATGGCGGGCGAGGGTGCCCTTGCTAACAACCTGGTGCATTTGGTGGTGCCGCTGCTGGTTTTGGCCGATTGGCTACTCTTTGATAAAAAAGGCCGCTACCGTGCAGGAGACCCCTTCACCTGGTTGGTTATTCCGCTGCTGTACTACATTTATGCCATAATTGCGGCGGTGCTGGGCGTTACCTACCACGGGGGCAGCCGCTATCCCTATTTTTTCATCGATGCCGATGCCCTTGGCTGGGGGCGTAGCCTGTTAAACGTGGTGGTAATTGGGGCCGCCTTTTTGGCCTTGGGCTACCTGTTTTGGGGCATAGACAAGCTACTGGGCAGGGTGGGCAAACCAAAAGGCCATGCGCAAGGCACAGGGCAATAAAATGTAAAAATACTTTTGGTTGGCTGTTTAAAAAAAAGCAATGAATTTGTGCAGTTCCACCAAAATTAACCCTGTCTTATTATCAAATATGTATGGTTAGCGAAAAAAATTCAAGAAAACAAGGGGAAAATTCTATAGAGTATCTATGTTTTTAACTCTATAATTTAGGCATAGCACAGAAACCGTCTGTGCAAGGTCTTAATTATCAGGAGGTAAAAAAATGAAAAAAGCACTTGCAATTGCACTTTCTTCGTTGCTGGCTCTTTCCTTGGCTGCCTGCACAACCCCTGCCGCCAGCACCCCCGCTGCCAGCACACCTGTTGCCAGCACCCCGGCCGCTAGCACACCTGCTGCCAGCACCGGTGGTACCGAACTAAAAGCAAACGTTGGCGCATGCATTTACAAATTTGACGATACCTTTATGACCGGCGTACGCAACCAAATGGAAGCCACTGCCAAAGAAATTGGCACAACCATTGAAATTGTGGATAGCCAAAACAAACAACCCACCCAAAACGAGCAGGTTGACACCTACATTACCAAAGGTGTAGACGCCCTGGCCGTAAACCCGGTAGACCGCACCGCGGCTGCCCCCTTGGTAGAAAAAGCCAAAGCTGAGGAACTGCCCATTGTATTTTTAAACCGTGAGCCCGAAGCCGATGTTATGGCTAGCTACGACAAAGTTTGGTACGTTGGCGCTAAAGCCGAAGAATCTGGCACCATGAGCGGCCAAATTATTGTAGATTATTTTAAAGCCAACCCCGAAGCCGATACCAATGGCGACGGCACCATTCAATACGTAATGCTGCAAGGCGAGCCTGGCCACCAGGATGCCACCCTGCGTACTGAATATTCAATTAAAGCCATTCAAGATGGTGGTTTTAAAGTAGAAGACCTTGGCACCGATACCGCCCAATGGGACAAAGTTAAAGCAACCGACCTGATGAAAACCTTCATCTCTAAAAACGGTATCGACAAAATTGAAGCTGTTTTGGCCAACAACGACGATATGGCTCTTGGCGCTATCGAAGCACTGAAAGCGGAAGGCTACAACACCGGTGATCCTGACAAATATATTCCGGTAGTTGGCGTAGACGCCACCGCCCCGGCCCTTGCCGCCATGAAAGATGGCAGCCTGCTTGGCACCGTGCTAAACGACGCTGTTAACCAAGGCGCAGCCACTGTTAAAATTGCTGCCGCTGCTGCCAATGGCCTAGAAATTAACGAAGCCAATATTGGTTACGCTGTAACCGATGGCAAATATGTTTGGATTCCTTACGTAATGGTAACGGCCGACAATTACCAAGACTTTATGTAATAGGTGCCCAAATACCCTTGTTAAAAAGCTAAAGTAGCTTTGTAAAACAAACAACAGGGAACGCGCAAGCCAATCGCTTCCGTGTTCCCTGTTACTTGCATTATGGCTAGTATATAATGCAGCCCGTATAGTTTTAGCAACTGCAAAACGGCAAAAACATTCACCCCTTCGGTGAGTGCGCGAAGATGTTCGCGCCTTTAAAACCGTTTGGTTTTAAAGTTTACATAGTAAAAGGAGGAACCGATTGCATGGGCGAATATGTGTTGGAAATGAAAGAAATTACCAAACTTTTCCCCGGCGTTGTAGCGTTAGATAAAGTAAGCCTAAATGTGCGCCCGGGCACAGTGCATGCCCTAATGGGCGAAAACGGGGCTGGTAAATCTACGCTTATGAAGTGCCTGTTTGGCATTTATCAAGAGGATGGGGGCGAAATTGTTTTCGATGGCAAACCCGTTAAAGTAACATCCTCTAAACAAGCGCTGGAAATGGGTGTTTCGATGATTCACCAAGAGCTTCACCCCATTCGTTTTAGGCCGGTTATGGAGAACATCTGGCTGGGGCGCTTCCCCAAAACGTTGTTTGCTGTTAACCACAAGGCCATGTATAACAAAACCAAAGAGCTATTTAAACAGGTAGATTTAGACATTGACCCGAGTGTTTTAGCGGGTACGCTGTCGGCCTCTACCCTGCAACTGGTAGAAATTGCCAAGGCCGTTAGCTATAATTCTAAAGTAATTATTATGGACGAACCCACTTCGTCGCTTACCGAAACCGAGGTAGAACACCTGTTCGCCATTATCAACCGCCTGCGCAGCGAGGGCCGCTCCATTATTTATATCTCGCATAAAATGGAAGAAATCCTCAAGATATCGGATGAAGTGAGCATTATGCGCGACGGCAAAAATGTGGGCACCTGGCCCGCTGCCGAACTTACCACAGATTTGATTATTAACCGCATGGTAGGGCGAGATTTAACCAACCGTTTCCCCGAAAAAACAACCCAGCCCAGCAACGAAGTGGTGCTGAAGGTAGAAAATTACACGGCAGCATCGCCACGCTCGTTTAAAAATGTAAACTTTGAATTGCGCCGTGGCGAAATTTTGGGCATTGGCGGCCTGGTGGGCGCCCAGCGCACCGAGCTAGTAGAAGCCCTGTTTGGGCTGCGCAGTGTTGCCAGCGGCGTTGTATATAAAAATGGCACCCAGGTAAAAATGGATAATGTGCGCAAGGCCAAACGTAACCACCTGGCCCTGCTTACCGAAGAACGCCGTGCCACCGGCGTGTTTGGCATTCTTTCGGTGCTAGAAAACACCGTTATTGCCAACCAAAAAGAATACACCACTGCCGGGGTGGTAAACAACCACAAACGGTATAAAGTAGCGCAAGAATCTTGTAAGCAGCTAAACGTAAAAACGCCCAACCTGGAAGTACATATGGAAAACCTTTCGGGCGGTAACCAGCAAAAGGTGCTTATTGCCCGCTGGCTGCTAACCAACCCCGATATTTTAATTTTGGACGAACCCACCCGTGGCATCGACGTGGGCGCCAAGTACGAAATTTACACCATTATGCTAGATTTGGTAGCCCGGGGCAAAAGCGTTATCATGATCTCGAGCGAGATGCCCGAACTGCTAGGCATGAGCGACCGCATTATGGTAATGTGCGAAGGCCGTGTTACCGGCTTTTTAAACGACAAAGAAAACTTTAGCCAGGTAGAAGTAATGCGCCTGGCAACCCAATTTGGCCAGCAACAGGCGGAGGTGCAGGCATGACATCTGAAAAAGTAATTTCAAGAAAAAGCTTTTCTATTGCAATTATACTTATTGGGCTGGTAATTGCGGCGGTAGGCATTGTAATGCAAGTTTTGCCGCACGAGGGCCTTTACGATTTACCCATACTGCTAATTATGATTGGCGCAATTGTGGCCTTGTTTGGGTTGCGCCAGTTTTTTGGCAGCAAAAAGCTGGGCTCCGGCATCAGTTTTTCGGGCAAAAGTGTGTTGCAGTTTGTGGCCGATAAAGCCATAATTTTAGCCCTGCTGGTGCTGGTGGTTGTTATTTGCTTTTTACAACCCAGCTTTATGCAGGTGCGGGTTGTGTTCGATATTCTTACCCAGTCTTCTCCTAAGCTGGTAATTGCACTGGGCATCTGCTTCTCGCTTATCATTGCCGGCACCGACCTTTCGGCCGGCCGTATGGTAGGGCTTTCGGCGGTAATTGCAACCTCTATGCTGCAAACGGCCGATTATGGCAACCGCTTCTTCCCGGATATGCCGCAGCTTAGCATCATCATTCCCATTGTGGCAGCCATTTTTGCCTGCATGCTTTTTGGCTTGCTAAATGGCTTTTTGGTGGCGCAGTTTGGCATGCACCCCTTTATTGCCACCCTGGCGGTGCAAACCATTGTGTACGGCGTTTGCTCGCTTTACTTCGATATGGCCCCCAACAACTCGCAGCCCATTGGCGGCGTAAGGCCCGATTTTACCGCCATTGGCCAAACCAAGTTTTTTGTGGTACCCAAGGTATTTAACGGTGTTTCCATTCTTATTCCCATTGCGGCCGTTATTTGTTTTGTAATTTGGTTTATCCTAAACAAAACAACCTTTGGCAAAAACGTGTACGCCATTGGCGGCAACAAAGAGGCTGCGGTGGTTTCGGGCGTTAACGTGTATGCAACCATTCTGTTTGTTTTCATTATTGGCTCGTTGTTGTACGGGTTTGGCGGCATTTTAGAGGCCGCCCGCACGGCGGGGGCTACCAACCAATACGGCCTTGGCTACGAAACCGACGCCATTGCAGCCTGCGTTGTGGGCGGTGTATCCATGACGGGTGGCGTGGGTAAAATAAGCGGCATTATCACCGGCGTGCTTATTTTCACGGTTATCCAGTACGGCTTGCAATTTGTTGGCATTTCGCCCATGTGGCAGCAGGTTATTAAAGGCATTATTATTGCCGCCGCCGTTGCCATCGATCTTTCTAAGTATAAAAAGAAATAAGCAAGAAACAACTTTACAAAGCACAAAACAAGCCCCATTCCCTGGCATTGCTGTGGGGAGTGGGGCTTTGTAGTTGTGATGTGAGGGCAAGGGATATCCCCCAGTCAGGCACAAAGGAACGTGCCTGCCAGCCCCCTTTAGGCAAGGGGGCCGAGTGGGAAAGCGTGACTTTCTTGCCCCCCTTGCCTAAAGGGGAAAAGCGCGAAGCGCGGGGGATAGTTCTTATAAAACACCTGTTAAGAAGATGGAAATTTATGGTACAATACCAGTAAATAAAACTATAACCAAACAGGATGGCAACCGTATGAATTATTATAAAGTGCTGCTGGTAGACGATGAAGAAGAAGTGCGGCAGGCAATAGCGCAAAAATTAAACTGGCAGGGGCTGGGTTTTACGGTGGTGGGCGAGGCCAGCAATGGCGAAGAAGCGCTTGAAATTGCCGAAATTTTGCAACCCGATGTGATTATGACCGACATTAAAATGCCCTTTATGGACGGCCTTACCTTTTGCCGCCGGGTAAAACAATTGCTGCCGGGGGTAAGGTTGGCAATTTTTTCGGGTTTCGATGAATTTGAATATGCCAAAGAGGCCATACGGCTGGAAGTGGAAGAATATATTTTAAAACCCATAGATGCCGAAGAACTGGCTGCTGTATTTACCCGGCTGCGTACCGCGCTGGATAAAGAAATTGCCGAAAGGCAAGACACCCAGCGCCTGCGCCGCTTTTACGAAGAAAGCCTGCCTATGATGCGCCAACAGTTGCTAACCAGCCTGCTGGAAGGCCGGGTGGAAACCGAAATACTACACCCCAAAATGGCCGAATATGGCATGAACCTTGAAGCAAGCACTTACTGCGTGGCGGTGATTCGTTACGATGCCCCCGGCAGCAAAGAAGAACAGCCGGGCACAACGGCCCTGCTGTCTATTTCGTTGCAGCAAATGATAACCGAACGCTTAACCGGCAGCCTGCAACTGCGCATGATACCTATGCTAAACAATAACTTAATGCTGTTGTTTTTGCTGCAGGCGGGCCAAACGGTGCAGCAGGTGGTTGCCTTGTTAAACCAGCTGTTTTTGCCCGCAAAGCGGCTTTTGGGGCTGCAACTTTCGGTGGGGGTGGGCAAGCAGTATGCCCGGCTAGAGGCCGCGGCAACCTCCTGCACCGAGGCAAAAAATGCGCTGGAATACCAGATGTTGGTGGGCAGCGGCCAGTGTGTGTATATTGGCGATATTGAGCCCGGAAACGACGACACCCACCCCGAAGATATTTTGTTTGCCGAGGAAATTGTGCGCCAAATTAAGGTGGGCACCGAGGCCGATTTGCACACGGCAGTGCAGGCCTTGGTGCAGCATTTTCGCAATAGCACGGTTAGCATGCAGCAATACCAAATTTTTCTGCTAGAAATGTCGGCCGAACTGCTAAAGTTAATTAAAAGCTACAAGCTAGATGCCGACGCCCCGCAGATAAGCAAAACCCTGCTAGAAAATTCTTCGATGCAATTTAGCAGTTTGGATGAAATGGGCCGCTGGCTGTTTGAATATTGCGAGCAGCTGCAAACCCGTGTGCGGCGCGAGCGTAAAGATACCACCAAAACCATGATAGAACACGCTAAAAACTATTTGGCTGCCCATTATAGCGAGAGCGACCTTTCGGTAGAGGCCATTAGCAGCGAGTTAAAGGTAAGCCCGGCTTATTTTTCTACCATATTTAAAAAAGAAACCGGCCTTAATTTTGTAAGCTACCTTACCCAGCTGCGGGTAGAAAAAGCGCTGGAATACTTAAATACCACCGATGAAAAAGCCTATATTATTGCCGAAAAAATAGGATATCAAGACCCAAACTATTTTAGCTATGTGTTTAAAAAACAGGTGGGGGTTTCCCCCTCCAAATACAGGGCAGGTGGCAAAACCGATGAGCGAGACCCCCAAACCTAAATTTGCAAGCCGGCTGCGCCGTTACCTGCGCAGCAAAAGCATCCAGTTTATGATCTCCATCTCCTTTACCCTTGTGGCAATAGGTTGCATGGTTATCATGGGCATGCTTTTGTATTTTCAGTTTACCCAAAGCTTAAAACAGGTTATTATACAACAAAACCAGCAGCTGGTAAACCAAATTTCGTTAAACGTTTATAGCTACACCCAAAGCATGAAGCGTATTTCCAATTCGATGTACTACAGCGTTATTAAAAATACCGATCTTTCTGCCAAAACGCTGGATAAAGAAATGGCCCTGCTGTACGAGGTAAACAACGATTCCCTTATTAGCATTGCCTGTTTTGCGGGCGATGGCTCGCTCATTGGCGCTTCGCCCATTGCCAACCTAAAACAAGGGGTAGATGTAACCCAGCAAGAGTGGTTTGTGCGTGCCAATAATATCATCGAAAACCAGCATTTTTCTACCCCGCATGTGCAAAACTTGTTCGAAGATAGCAACAGCCCCTACCGCTGGGTAATTTCGCTTAGCCGCATGGTAGAGCTAACCGATGCCGGCACCACCAGCCGTGGCGTGCTGCTGGTAGACATGAACTACAGCGGCCTAGAGCAAATTTTTACCCAAATGACCAGCGATAACGCAGGCTATATTTATTTGATAGACTCTAGCGGGCAGCTTATTTATCACCCGCAGCAAAAACTAATTTATGCGGGCCTGTACCACGAAAACAACCAGGCCGCCGCCGCTTACGCCGATGGCACCTACGAGGAAGAATTTGAGGGTGCCCAGCGGCAGGTAATTATTAAAACGGTGGGCTATACCGGGTGGAAGGTAGTAAGCGTTGTGCCCAATAGCGAATTTTCGATTAGCTTTGGGCAGCTGCGTTTGTTGGCCTTTGCCATTATTGGCTTTGCTATTTTGCTGCTGGTTATTGTAAACAGCTTTGTTTCTTCGCGGGTGGCCAACCCCATTAAAAAGCTAGATAAATCTGTAAAAGATTTAGAAAAAGGCAATTTAGATTTAAATATTTATGTGGGTGGCCCGTACGAAATAGAGCACCTTGGCAAAACCATTACGTCGGTGGTAGAGCAAATGCGGGGGCTTATGGACGATATTGTGGTAGAGCAGGAGCAAAAACGAAAAAGCGAATTTGATGCCCTGCAAGCCCAAATAAACCCTCACTTTTTGTATAATACGCTCGATTCGATTGTGTGGATGATTGAAAGCGACCGCTATAAAGAGGCTATTTCGATGGTGACTGCACTTGCAAACCTGTTTCGCATTTCGCTTAGCAAGGGTAAAAATGTTATCAGCATTAAAACCGAGCTACAGCACGCCGGCTACTACCTGCATATTCAAAATACGCGGTTTAAAAACAAGTTTACCACACAAATGAATATTGACCCAGAGATTGAACGATAAAACATTATAAAATTGGTGATACAACCCCTAGTAGAAAACGCTATTTACCACGCCATGGAGCTGATGGACGGCGACGGCGAAATTACCATTAACGGCTACCGCACCGGCGATGATATCTTTATTGAGGTGTGTGACAATGGCCTTGGTATCCCGCCCGAAAAGCTGGAAACCCTGCTGCTGGATGCACCCGAAGAACCCAGCAAAAAGGGCTCGGGCATTGGGCTAAAAAATGTGCACCAGCGCATACAGTTGTACTATGGCACAAACTATGGCCTGCAAATACAAAGCGAGCTGGATATTGGCACCACCGTGCGCATACACCTGCCGGCAGACGATATGCCGCCGGGGCAAAGCGGCCCGTGGAAAGACCAGCCAAAAAAGGAGGGGCCACCCAATGAAACGGTATAAGGGCGCTATTTTTATAACGCTGGTGGCCATTTGTTTTTTGCTGGTGCTGGTGTTGCAATTAAATGCCGAGCCACAAAAAACACTGGAACCGGGCGAAAAAATTTCGGTGGTATTGTACGGCGATGGGGCCGAGCGCTGGTCCTCGTTCGACCAAGGCCTGCGCCAGGCCTGTAACGAGCTTGGCCTTAGCAAACCCGCCATTACCCTTGCGGGCGAAAACGACCCCGAAGAGCAGGTGCGCCTGCTGCAGCGCGAAATTAACAGCGGTGCCAAAGGGCTTATTGTTGCCGCCAGCAACAGCGAGTTTTTGCGAGAATATCTGCAAACAAACGAGCTTAAAATACCGGTGGTTTGGGTAGAAACCGGCATAGAAGAAAACAAACCCGGCATTACTGCCAGCAATACCCAAATGGCCGAAACCTTAGCAAAGCAAATAGCGCAAAGCGGGGTTACCACGGTGGCGCTGCTGCAAAACAACCTGCAGCGGCAAAGCGTGCAGCAGCGGTATAATGCCTTTTGTGCCACAATGCAGCGGCAGGGGGTAGAAGTGGTGGTGTGGCCCATTAACGATAGTGCCAATGCCTCTACCGCTTATGTGGCAAAAACAGCGGCGGCTGGCGGTGCCGGCACCCTTGTAGCGCTAGATAACGAAACCCTGGAGGCTGCGGCCAATGGGGTGCAAGCGCTGGCCAAGGTTCGGCTATATGGCATTGGCACTAGCGATAAAGTGGTTAAAAGCTTGGATAACGGCACCCTTTCGGGGCTGTGTTTTCAAAACGAATTTACCATTGCCTACCTTGGCACCATGCAGTTGGCCAAGCAAATGGGCATTAAAAAGGTGCCGGTTTTTACAAACGAAATAGAACATTATTATGTAGAAAAGCAGGATATGTATAAACCCGAAATGGAGCGGATTTTATTCCCCATTACGCAGTGAGGTAAACTATGAAAAAAGGAATGGCGGTTTTATTGTGTGCGCTGCTTGTGGCCACGCTTGCCGGTTGTGGCCGTCCGCTTACCGGTACCGAGCCCCCAAAAACCATTAAAATTGGTATTAGCGTGTACGACCAATACGATACCTTTGTTTCGCTTTTAAACGAGCGGTTTGACCAATTTAAACGCGAAAAAGAGCAGCAAACCGGGGTTACCATTACGGTGCTGCGCGAGGGGGCGGGCGGCAGCCAGGTTACCCAAAACAATCAGGTAGAAGCCTTTATTCGCGATGGGTGCGACATTATTTGTGTGAATTTGGTAGACCGCACCGATGCCGCCATGGTAATAGAAAAAGCCGAAGCTGCCAATATACCGGTGGTATTTTTTAACCGCGAACTGGTAGAAGAAGATTTGGAACGCTGGAATAAGCTGTATTATGTGGGTGCCTATGCGCTAGAAAGCGGCAAAATACAAGGCGAAATTGTGGCCGACCGCTGCCGCCAAAACATGGCGGAAGTGGACATAAACGGCGATGGTATTTTGCAGTATGTAATGCTAGAGGGCGAAGCCGGGCACCAAGATGCGGTGGTGCGCACCGAATATTCGGTGAGCACGCTGATTGCAGAGGGTTATGCAGTAGAGCGGCTGGAAGACGAAATTGCCAACTGGAGCCGTGCCCAAGCCGAAACCAAAATGGCCCAATGGCTGGCAACCCATGGCGGCGCCATAGAGGTAGTGTTTGCCAACAACGACGATATGGCCCTTGGCGCTATCGATGCCCTAAAAAAAGCCAATGTAGAGCGCTGGCCTCTGGTGGTTGGCATAGACGGCACCCCTGTTGGCATGCAGGCCGTGCGCGAGGGTACCATGACGGGCACCGCCCTAAACGATGCCAATGGGCAGGCCCAGGCTTTGATGGAACTTGCTTTTTCGCTTGCGATGGGGCAGCCATTGCCGGCAGAATTTACGCTGCAAGAGGGCAAGTATATACGCTTCCCTTACAAAACGGTAACGGCCGAAACCTTGAATTTATACGAAGATTTTTATAAGTAACATCAAAAATGCTTCCGCCATTAACGTACCATGGCGGAAGCAAAAAAAGAGGAGATGGTTCCCAGTTAGCGGCCTTAAAATCGGCATTGCAGAACAAAAGCCAGCGGGGTAACCAATTAACTTTGTATAAAAATGGGCTAAAATGGTACAAATGGGCCAAAAGCACTTGAACGAATAAAAAAACAAGATATACTAAAAAGAATGAAACAAAGTGATATTCGTTAAGATTCTACCGAAAAGCTGCTTAAAAAAGCCTGCTGCACCTGCGGCAAATAAGCCCGGCTAATGGGCAGCGAGGTACCGTCCTTCAATAGGGCTTCGTTCCGGGTAATTTCTTGCACCGTTTTAAGGTTTAAAACAAAGCTTTGGTGGCAGCGCACAAACTGTTTGGGTGGCAGCTGCTGCTCCAGCTCATCTAATTTGCCCGAGTAATAGGCAAATTCATTTAGCAACCGCACAGCAACCTTGCGGCCCTTAATTTCCAGGTACTGTATGTCGTCCGAGGATATTTTGCGCCACACCCGGCCCTGCTTAAAAACAAGGTTGCGGCTATTGTGGTTTTCGCGCAGGTCGTACGCAATTACGGCACGCAGTTCATCTAGGTGCACCGGCTTTAACAGGTAGTTTATGGCTTGCACCGTGTACCCTTTAATAGAGTATTCTTTAGAAGAAGTGGTGAACACAATAGAAACCGGGCTGCCAAGCTCCCGTATTTCTTCTGCTAAATCCATCCCGTTCATTTTATCCATTAAAATGTCCAACAGCAAAATGTCAAACGGGTTTTTCTCTTGTTTAAAATGTTCCAGCAACAAACTGGCATCGGTAAAAACCGATACCGAATAGGGCAGGCCAAATTCCGGCATAATTTCTTCTAATTGGGTTGCCAAATTGTTGGCAAAAGCCTGTTCATCGTCACAAATTGCTAGTTTGTACATAGCTGTTTCCTCCCTGTTTAATTCCGTAATAAGTATAACAAGGAATGGTAATAACTTCCACTGCAACAGCGAAATTGACCGTTTTTTTACGCTGTTTAACCATTATTGGCGGCAACTGCTATTTGCCGCATGGTTGGAGGGCCTGTTTATGGGAGACTACCTGCGCGTAAAAAGAATGCCGTTTAAACGGTGGAAACGTGTTGCCCTGGTTGCTTTTGCCGTAGTGGCTTTATTTGTTTTGCTTTTTTACTATTTTTATGCCTATAGCCACCCTTACCTGCAAAAAAATATGGTGAATATTTCGGACAATTGGCACTACTATTTGCAGGATAACCCCGAAGTAAAAACGATGCCGGAACTTGCGCGTATAGATAACAAGGCCAATAATACAATGATAATGTACCGCGAGCTAACCGAAGATGTGCCGGGTGCCACCTTAATGGTAAAAAGCCACCACCAAACCCTGCGCTTGCTGCTAAATGGCACCCCCATATACCAAGATGAATTACACCAAGGGCAAAAAAAACCGGGCATGTGCCTGCATTTTGTTCCGTTGCCGGCGGGCTATGTGGGGCAAACCTTAACGGTAGAAATAACCTCCCCCTACAATGTGTTTGCGGGGTTTCCGCAAAAAATATATTTGGGAGACATGGTCTCGCTCGAATCCTATGCGCTTTCTACCAGTGTTTTAAACGCAAGCTACCTGTTTATTTGCCTTGCGCTGGGTATCACGCTTATTGTGCTGTGCCTTGCCTCTAATTTTTTGCGGGCCAACCGGTGGGGCTTGCTTTTCCTTGGTATCTTTTGCATTCTTTGGGGTATTTCTTATGTTAGTAACGATTATAGCGTCTACCACTTTTTCACCCCTACCCAGCTTTCTAATATTACGCTGGGTACCCAAATTACTTATTTTTTCCCGTTAATGCTATATTTGTACAGCCAGGCGCAGTTTACCAAAAAGGCTATGCGCCCGCTGGTGGCGGTGGCGGGGCTTTCTGCTGTAGGTGGCCTATTACTGCACATACTAGATATTGCCGATTTGCCCGATATTATGGTGTATACCACTATTTTAGAGCAGGTGGTGTTTTCCGTTACCCTGGTGCTGGCCGCGTACAGCATTTTTGTGCGCAAGCGCAAGCTGTATTTGTACGAGGCTTTGTGGATACCCAACCTTATTTTTTGGGTGCTGCTGGTGGTAAGCTATTACACCAATTGGTTGCCGTTATACCTTGTTAACGCCATTTATTTGCAAACGCTTTTTGTGCTTATTATTGCCATTTGCATTGTTAGCATTTATGGCTTTTACAAAATGTACCTGCGGCGTGGCAACGAAATTGATTTGCTGGAAAGCAAAAACCAAATGGCACTAGAAAGCTACGAAACCCTAAAAGATAACCTGGAGCAAACCAGCATTTTGCGGCACGAAATGAACCACCAATTGCTGGCCTTAAACGCGATGCTGGAACTGAAAGAATACACCAAAGCCGAGGAATATATTAGTACCCTAACGGCCCAAAGCAAACGCCTGCAAGGCCCCATTTACACCGAGAACTACATTATCAACTCGATACTGGTAAGCAAGCTGGCCCACCTGCCCGAAGACACCATTAAAATAACCACCCATATAATGGTGCCCAAACAATTGAATATACAGGAAAACGACCTTTGCAGCCTGCTGCTAAATTTAATTGATAACGCATTAGAAGCATGCAGAAAAGTGCAGCCGCCCCGGCAACAGTGGATGAATTTATCCATCCGCCTGCGGGGCACCTACCTGTATATTAAAGAGTCGAATGCGAAAACCGGGGTTATTATTACCAGCGATAACCGCATTAAAACCAGTAAGCAAGACAAAAAAATTCATGGTTACGGTATACGCATTATCCAAAGTATAGTAGATAAATACGACGGAATGATGCACATAGATTACAACGAAGAACAGTTTACGGTGCAGGCGGCGCTTAAAAATATTCCGCCCGGCACTGGCAAGCCATAAAGGAGGCAAAACCCTTACTGTTGCAATTTGCCAAGTGTGGTGCCGCTGCATTTATTTTGCTTATAGCTTAAAAATAAGGTATAATTGGGGTAATACTTTTTAAAAAAACCAAGTAAGGAGAGATTGAAATGGTAGATTTTTTTAAAGGCGTGGAATGTGAGAATATTGTTTTAGAGCTGTCTGCCGGCAAAAAAGAGTGCACCGCCGGCACCATAGAATTGTTAAAAGCAAATACGGTAGATGCTGCCCAAGAAAAACATGTGCCGGTTGTTAGCGAAGAAGATGGCAAGGTGCGGGTAAAAGTTGGCGAGGTAGAGCACCCCATGCTGCCCGAGCATCATATCGAGTGGATTTATGTAAAAACTACCTTTGGCGGCATTTATTGCAACCTAGAGGTTGGAGACCCGCCCGAAGCCCTGCTAAACATTAAACCCGATGAAGTGGAAGCCGTATACGAATACTGCAACCTGCACGGTTTATGGAAAGCCCCTGATTCTGCCATTATAGAATTTGGCCTGAATTTTGACCAAAACACCGTGGCTTGCAGCCCCGAATTTGCGGCTGGCTGTGTAGATCCGTCGGTAGAATAACATCGCCATAACAAAACCCCTTGGTGCTGGTTTGCACCAAGGGGTTTTGTGTGTACAAAGCTAGGCGGCCGCCCCATAGCTTATAGGGCTAAGCTCATAAAAATCAACAAAGCTTTCGGCTATGTCCTGCAGGGTTTCAACATAGCTGGGGCTTTGCAAGCCCACACTGGTAACCAGCTGGTTAAAAGGCTGGTTTTGGTTGGCGGTTAAAAGGTTGTTGTAAATTTCTACAGCGGCGCTATAATCATCCCGCGAGATAGCCCATATTTGCAGGGCAACGCAGGCGCTTGTCCAGTAGCTGATGGTGTAAAAAGGCGCGTCGAACAGGTGTGTAATTTGAAACCAGCTATAGTCGCGTCCATTGCCATCGTCAAAAACAGAGTCCTCGTACCCATACTCAATTTGCATGTCGGCATACAACTTTGCAATGTTGTCGCTGTCCAGTGTTTCCATGGCGTACAATTCCTGCTGAAATTCCTCCAGCATGGCTTGGTAGGTAAGGGGGTTCATAAAATTTTTTAAATGTGCTTCCTGCGCTGGCTCATAATATTCGGTAAAAGAGCGGAACTGCGCGTTCATCAATAATTCCAACCCTTGCGAATACGTTTCGGCAATATCCAAATTATCCACAATGGCTTCATCGTAGTGCTGCCAGTTGTCGTTAAAATGCCCAAATTCATGCATTAAGGTGGTGGCGTCGTAAAATTCGTTTTCCCAATAGCTATATAAAAAGGGTGTGTCGTATTCGGGTAAATAAGTGCTAAAAGCAATGCCGCTTTGCTTGTTGGGCAGGGGGGCAAAGTCGTACAGGCCGTACTCAACCATCTGTTCCCAGGTGTCTACCAGGGTAGGGTCTATCTTTTTTAGCGCCTTGGGCATAGTGTCCATGGTTTTGTCCAAATCCATCTCAATCAGGTAGGTTTCGTAGGCATATACCTGCTGGGCAAGGGGCACAAAAATGTCTTTGGCGTTTTGGCAGTAGTCCAAAGCATCGGCGGGGGTATAATCTCGGCTATAGGTTAGGTAATACATTTCTTCTGGGGTTTCAAAACCCAGTTTTGCCGCAATTTCCTTGTCCAGCGCAATCATTTCAATATAATAGCCGGCAAATTGTTCTGCGTTTTCGCTATAGTAGGCCATCAAATAGTCAAAATAAACATCAATGCTGCTACTGTCGTTTGGGTTATATAGGCCGTAAATGTCCTCGGTGGTATACTCTTTTCCGTCTCGCTTTAGGGTAAGCGTGGCAAGCGCATTGTTATAATCAATGTTTAGCTGGTTGCGCCGTTGCTTTAACGGCTCCACTTCTACCGAGTTCAGCAGCAAGCTGTTTTCAATGCTTTCAAAAACATAATCGCCATAATATTCGCGGTATTCATCGGCGTAGGGGCTTTCTATAATAGCCCGGTTTAAGTCGTTTCCAAAGTTTCCCAGCTCCACCCCTCTGTCCTCGCAGTAACGGTATTCTTCCTCAAAAAAGGTGTCGGTAGCGTTGTGGTATGTTTTTAGCATGGCAAGGGTGCTCATGGTGCTAAAATGTTCGCCCAGTTCGCTTGCCTCGTCATCTAAGCGCAGCAATTCCTCAAAGCTTTCAGCCGTTTTAATTTCCTCGGTCAGCTCGGCCAATCGGGCTTTTATCGCGTCCACATCGGGCCGCACATACTCCATGCTGGCATACGGAATAACCCGCCGGTCATCATCTTGCTCCGTTGTGGGGCTATTGGGTTTGTTGCCAGCAATAAAAGAAGGCAGTATACCGCAGCCGGTTAACAAAAATACCGTGCAAAGGGTTAGGGCAATGGTACTAAGCAAAGCATGCTTTTTCATCCGTATAATTCTCCTATTCTTCGGGCCAAAGGGCTTGTTCCAAAGCAATATATTGCTCCAGTGTAAGTTGTTCGGGGCGGGCCAGTGGCGCAAGGCCCGTTGTTTGCAGCGCTGCTTGCAGGGCTTGTTTTGGCATTGCCAACCCAGCCGAAGCCGCATTTATAAGGGTTTTGCGCCGCTGGCTAAAACTGGCACGCACAAGGGCAAAAAGGCGTTTTTCGCGCACAGGGTGGGCAGCCAGTGGTGGCATAGCGTGCAAAGTTAGCTGTATTACGGCGCTGGTTACCTTGGGCGGCGGGTAAAAGCTGCCGGGCTGCACAGTAAACCGAATAGCTGGCGCAGCATAATAGTGGGTTGCATAGCTAATAGCGCCGCTGGCACGGGTGCCGGGGGCGGCGCAAATGCGGTCGGCTGCTTCTTTTTGCACCATGGCCGTTATGCTGGTAATGGGCAGGCGGTCCTCCAGCAGTTTCATCAAAATAGGGCTGGTAATATAGTAGGGCAGGTTGGCGCAAACGGTTACTGGGCCACCGCCAAATTCCTGCGTTATCAAAGCGGCTAAATCGCATTGCAAAACATCCTGGTTTACTATGGTAACATTATCATGCTCGGCCAGGGTTTCTTCCAAAACCGGCAGCAGGCGGGTGTCTACCTCTATGGCAACCACTTTTTTAGCACGCAGGGCCAGCTGCTGGGTAAGGGTGCCAAAACCAGGGCCAATTTCCAGCACATTGGTGGTTTTATCAATGCCGGCGGCCTCGCAAATTTTGGGGCAAATGCCCGCGTTTACAATAAAATTTTGGCCAAACCCCTTAGCAAGTGTAAACCCGTATTTTTCGCACAAGGTGCGAATGGTGGTAAGGTCGGTCAGGTTTTCCATGGGTACCTCCGGTGCAAAAGCAGATAGAATACAGAATGTACCCTGCTTTATAAGCTGAAATATACTCTAAAAGTATAACACGAAGTTTTATACTTGTCATCCAGCTTTTTGCCTGGGCACGGCCCCTCAACCTCGAACTTAAAATGTAACCCTGCCAATAAGAATTTCGCAGCGTAATTTGCTGCGCAAATTGGTCAGTCAATGGCCAAAAACGAAACGCCCTTGGCCTTGCTAATGGGCTACAAAATTAGAGGGGGTTACTTTAAAATATAACCATGGGCTCAAATCCCTTTTGCCTAGAAAATGTTAACATAAGATGCAATGTATCGAATTTGAGGGCGAAATTCTTTCAGGAGAATATGCCTTAAAATTAGCATTGGATTGTTGCAAAACCGGTTTCTGTATTGCTATTGCCCGGCAGTTGAACCAAATGCCGTGGCGCGGTATAATTAAACCTATATAAACTTAAGCCAAAAGGGGGGCCTTTGCATGCAGTGGAATACCGATATCCAATACCTAAAAGGCGTTGGCCCCAAACGTGCCGCCCAGTTTGGCAAAATGGGCATTGCCACGGTGGGGCAGTTGCTTGGCCTCTATCCCCGCACCTATATCGATTATTCAAACCCTACCCCGCTTGCCAGCGCCCCGTACGATATGCCCTGTGCGGTACAGGCAGAGGTACTTTCAAAATCGGCCGGGGTGCGGGTTTCGGGTGGGCGCAGCTTGTTTAAGGTGCAATGTGCCGACGATACCGCCGGTTTAACCCTTACTTTTTTTAACAACCCGTACGCTGTAAAAAAATTAGAAGTTGGGCAGGAGTATTTGTTTTATGGTAAGGTGGGCGGTGGTTTTGCCGGGCGCGAAATGATTGCCCCCACTTTTTTGCCGGCCAGCAGCAATGCCCCGCTTACCCCGGTGTACCCGCTAACCGAAGGGCTGAACAACTACGCCGTTAGTACCTGTGTAAAAAATGCCCTGGCCCTGCTGCAAGAAATACCCGACCCCCTGCCCGAATTTTTATTAAAAAAATACCGGCTGCCCACCAAAGCAGAGGCACTGCGTAAAGTGCATAACCCCACCACCCTGCAAGAGGTAGAGGAGGGCCGCCGCCGTTTTATTTTTGAGGAATTGTTTGTGCTGCAGCTGGGCATGTTGCTAATGCGTGGGCGAGACATTGCCGAAACCGGTGCCCCCATGCAGCCGCTGCCATTAAGCGCTTTTTACAAAGCCTTGCCGTTTACCCTAACCGGTGCGCAGCAGCGTTCGATAGACGAAATTGCAGAGGATATGGTGGGCAAAAGCCCCATGAACCGCCTGTTGCAGGGTGATGTTGGCAGCGGTAAAACCCTTGTGGCCGCCGCCGCCATTTATTTGGCTGCCCAAAATGGATACCAAAGTGTAATGATGGCGCCCACCGAAATTTTGGCAGGGCAACACGCCGAAACCCTGGAAAAAACCCTGGCACCGCTGGGCATTAATGTGGCGCTGCTAACCGGCAGCGTAAAAGGCAAAGCGCGCAAAACCGTGCTAGAGGCCATTGCAAGCGGGCAGGCCCAGTTAATTGTGGGCACCCATGCCGTGTTAAGCGAGCCAGTAACCTTTAAAAACCTGGGCCTTGCCGTAACCGACGAGCAACACCGTTTTGGTGTGTGCCAACGTGGCCTGCTTGCGGCCAAGGCCCAGCGCCCCCACCTGCTTGTAATGAGCGCAACCCCCATACCCCGCACCTTAGCACTGCTAATGTTTGGCGACCTTGATATTTCGGTGCTGGACGAAATGCCCCCCGGCCGCAAGCCGGTAAAAACCTATGCGGTAACCGGCAAAAAACGGGCCGATATGTTTGGCTTTTTGGGCAAACAAATTGCGGCAGGGCGGCAGGTGTATGTGGTGTGCCCTTTAATAGAAGAAGGCGAGAGCGATTTGCAGGCCGCCGCCGCTTATGCCGAAGAAGTGGCCCGCCCACTGCTACCCAAAGCCCGCATTGGGCTAATGCATGGCAAACTAAAAGCGGCCGACAAAGCCGAAGTAATGCGCCAGTTTAAACAGCACGAGCTGGACTTGCTGGTGTCTACCACCGTAATAGAAGTAGGGGTAGACGTGCCCAATGCCACCGTAATGGTAATAGAGGACGCCGAGCGGTATGGGCTTTCGGCCCTGCACCAGCTGCGGGGGCGGGTGGGCCGTGGCGCTGCCGAAAGCTACTGCGTGCTGGTAAGCGACCATGCCACCGAGGCCGCCCGCGAGCGGTTGCGCTTTTTGTGCCGCACAAACGATGGCTTTGAGGTGGCGAAGTACGACCTTGAAAACCGCGGCCCCGGAGACTTTTTTGGCAGCCGCCAACATGGCCTGCCCACCCTGCAAATTGCAGACCTTGCCACCGATACCCGTGTGCTAAAGGCCGCCCAAGCCGAAGCAATAGAACTGCTGAAAAAAGACCCCAACCTTAGCGAGGCCCCGCACGCCCCGCTTGCCGCAGCGGTAGAAAAAATGTTTGATGAACAAATGGTAATGAACTAAAAGAGAGGGACACCTGATGAACAAAGTGGTAAAACGCATTCTTATTACAGTGCTTTCTATAGTGGCGCTGCTGGCGCTGGTGGTGGGCGGTTATGTGTTGTACATTGTGCTGCAATATAGCCGAATCCCCGATTTCACCCCCCTAACGGTAGAAAACCAGCAACAGGCACAAATGCAGGCGGGCCAGCCTTACACAGCGCTTACCTATAATATAGGGTTTGGCGCCTATAACACCGATTTTTCTTTTTTTATGGATAGCGGTGTGATGAACGATGGCACCGAGGTTACCGGTGCCCATGCCCGTGCCCAAAGTGCCCAAATTGTGCAAACCAATACCCAAGGGGCCATTGCCCAGCTGGCAGCCCTTAACCCCGATTTTTGCCTGCTGCAAGAGGTGGACGTAAAGGCAACCCGCAGCTGGGAAATTGACCAAAGTGAGGCAATAACAACTGCCCTGCCGGGGTATTCTTCGGCCTATGCATCCAATTTTCACTCGGCGTATTTGGCCTACCCTTTTCACGAGCCACATGGCGCGGTAGAGGCCGGCCTGCTTACCCTTTCGCGCTATAACAACACCAGCACGGTGCGCCGCAGCTACCCGGTAGATAATAGCTTCCCCACCAAATTTTTTGATTTGGACCGCTGTTTTGTGGTGCAGCGCCTGCCGGTAGAAGGCGGGGGAGAGCTGGTGCTCATCAACAGCCATATGTCTGCCTACGATGAAGGCGGCCTTATCCGTGCGGCCCAACTAGAGATGCTGGCAAACACCCTGCAAGAGGAGCGCGCCAAAGGCAACTGGGTAATTGTTGGCGGAGACTTTAACCATGCCCTTGGCGGCACAGCGCAGGCTTTTCCTTCGCAGCAGCAGGTGCCGTCCTGGGTGTCGGTGTTCAACGATGCCGACCTGCCCGAGGGGTTTAGCGTGGTGCTGGCCAACAACCTAACCAGCGTGTCTACCTGCCGCAGCAGCGATTTGCCCTATGTAAAAGGTGTAAACTACGAAGTGGTGGTAGATGGGTTTATTGTGTCGGATAACATTACCGCCACCGCCAGCAACATAGATACCAGCTACGAATTTAGCGACCATAACCCAGTGCTGCTGCAGTTTAGCCTAAACCCGCCCACCCCGGTAGAAGAAGCGCCGGCAGGGTAAGTGTAACAAACCCTGCTTGTGCCAAGCTTTTACCCATAACGCCAATTTAAGGAGCTTGCCCTATGAAACCGCCCGCCCCAAAAAACGAGATTACGGCCCAGCAGTTTGCCGCTAAAATATATGCCATAGTGGCGCAAATACCGGCCGGTAAGGTGGCAAGCTATGGCCAGTTGGCCTTGCTGGCGGGCTACCCACAGTGGGCCCGCCGTGCTGGCAAAGCCATGGGCATGGCCCCAAGAGATTTAACCAGCCACCGGGTGGTAAACAGTGCTGGCCGCTTGGTGCCCGGCTGGCCCCAGCAGCGCCAATATTTGCAGCAAGAGGGCGTTACCTTTACCCCCGGCGGGCTGGTAAATATGCGTAAACATCGCTGGCACCCGTTTGAATAAAATGGGGCGGCTTTTAACAATTGCTTTAAAAAAGGTGCTGTTTTTCAAAAAACTTCAAGGTCTGCTTTTGGCAGGCCTTTTTTATTTTAAAATATTTTACGTAGAATGTATAATTCTGACCCAATTTAGACCGAAAAAATGGTACAATGCGGAAAGCAAAAAAGCATGTGAAATAGCTTTTTAAAAAATAATTTCAACTTTTTTAAATTTGTTGTTAGTAAAACCGGCACAGCGGGTGTCTTATATTATAGCCGCACAAAAAGCGGAAACTGGGGAATGAAATGAAAAACACAACAGAAGAGTTTAACAAAATAGTGCAACAAGCTATACAGGGCAACAAACACGCCCTAGAAGAACTTTGCCACCAAAAAGGGCAGGGTATACTGTACCTTTGCTTAAAAATGATGAAAAACCAGCATGATGGGGAAGATGCTGCACAAGAGGTTTTTGTAAACCTGCAACGCAACATTACCAAATTAAAATCGCCCGAAGCTTTTAATGTTTGGTTGCGCACCATGGTTTTAAACACCTGCAATAACATGAGGCGAAAAAATATGAATAGCAATGGAAACCTTCCCCTGGATGATTACTCGGATTTTTTACCCGAGGAAGACCTGCAAAATATGCCTGAAGAATATATGGATACCCATGAAAACCGCCAAGAACTAATTGCGGTAATTGATACTTTGCCCCAAACCCAGCGTGCCTGTGTGCTGCTGTTTTATTACGATGGCATGAGCTACGAAGAAATTGCCCAGGCACTTGGCACCAGCAGCAAAGCTGTTAGCGTGCACTTAAGCCGTGCCCGCACCAAAATTAAAACCGAACTACAACAAAACCTGCCTAAAAACCAGCTGCGGCCCCTGCTGCCCATGGCGGTTATTTCAAATGCGCTGCGGCAAGAGGCCGCCGAAAAAGCCCCGCCCGCACTGGTACGCAGCTGTATTGCAGCGGCCAATGCCTCTAATAGTGGTGGTGCGCTTAGCCTGCTAAAGTTTTTAACCAATGCCGTTATTGTTGTTGGTGGCGCCACCATTATTGGCGCTGCGGCATTGTCTATCCTTTCTCCTGCTTCCAGTTCAGCTGCGTCGCAGTTGTGGGTAAATGTCCCCCAGCAGATACCCGCGGCCAGCATAGCGGCTGAGTTTGAAGATACAGCAGCTAGCTTGCTAGTTGCACCCCAGCCCGCTAGCCTGCCACCGGCACAGCCTGCATTGTCTGTGCCGGTGGGCATGGCACCGGGTGCCAATAGCCAGCCGCAAAAACCGGCAGAAGTACCACAATCTTCACCCGCTTATATACCCCCACCACCCGCTGCCCCGGCACTGCTAACAACGCCGGTACAAGGCAGCTTGGCCCTGCAAACCATCAGCGGGCAGCCAGTGCCGGCCAGTGGCCACTATGCTGTGGGGTTTTATGTTTCGGTGCTAAAAAATGGCACTGTAATTGCCCAAACTACTGCAAACCAACAGGGAGAGTTCAGCTTTTTAAACCTGCAAATTTTAGAGGGGACAACCGATGCTTACCAAATTCAGGTAGAGCCAACGTCTAACCGGGGGGTTACGGTTATCCCCGGTTTGCCAAATGGCTTGCTAGAAGTTACCCTTACGCCGGGCACGGCAACCACCCTGCCCACCATTTACCTGGCCGACACCGAAGCCCCCAGCGCCAGCATTGCCTTGTTTGGCGCAGACGACCAGCACACGGTGGTAAACCCGCAAAGGGCGGCCTTTGTTATAAACGATGCTACCAACACTACCTGCAACTGGCAAATTACCAGCAAAGCAACCGGCCAAATAATTGCCGCCGGTAGCGACAACCAGCTACAAAGCCAACTGCAAATAGCAGATAAAGGCGAGTATGTGCTGCAGGTTACCGCCACCGATATTGCCGGCAACCAAACCACCGCCGAGCTAATTTTTTATATTGTGTAACAATATTTTTGCCCCTATAA
>JAJDJP010000069.1 GCA_030267215.1 Ruminococcaceae bacterium OttesenSCG-928-A16 | reverse complement strand
GTTTAGGCCGCTGGCGTCGGGAGTGCGCTGCATGGCGGTTTGGTATAGCCGGGTTACAAAGGCTTCAATGCTTTTCTCTGCTTCGGATTTGGCTGGATTTTTAAGGTAGTAGGTATCACCAAACAAAGATATTGGGAGCACCTCACCCGGGCCTAGCTTGATGCGAGAATAATCTACGACAAGGCTCAAACTAATCCTCACACCTTCAAGAGGGGATTCTGCAGACCGGTAAGAAAGAGCATCACCGTCTAATTCAACCGTAACAGTGCCATTGTCTGTAAAAAATTGACCTATATTGGACACCGGAACACTCAGTGGCCAATACATATCCTCGTTCACCCAAGGCAAATTTGATGGAACATTAATTTTAAAAGTTTTGCCCTGATCTTCTGATGTTAGCGGGCGCAAAAAAATATGAAAATACATCCAATTCACATCATTTATAGCAACAGAATTTTTGTTTTCCGTATCAATGGGTGCAAATGTTTGCCCAGGTAAAACCTCAATTAAATCCTGGCTACCATTGGTATAATATACCTTCCAATCTATAACTAAATCTTCGGCAGAATCCTCCAATAGGGAAATTTCATTATCCATATTGTGTATTTGAACGTCTAACGCTTCGCTACTTTCCATAATTTCCGGCTCTAGTTTTTCCTCAGCCACCGCCCCCTCTTGTTGCGGCATTTCCTCGCCTGCAAACACCGGCAGGGCAAAGGTGCTTAAAACCAATAAAAATACCAGCAGAACAGAAAGTTGTTTTTTTAATCGCATCATGGGCTCCTCCTCTTTGTTTGAAATATCGAGTTTATTGCAGATAATTTACGTAAACGACCCTATTTAAAATCAGTATAGCATAACCACGCTTATTTTAAACCACACAAAAGGGTAGTATCCAGAAAATTATATCGGCTATTTTGCGTGCAAAAAACCCCCACGGAAAATTTTCCGTGGGGGTTGCTGCATATATACGGTTTTTCGCCCTTATTCTGGCTGCTGGTACTCCTGCTCGCAGTAAGCACAGCGATACACCGAGCTTTCATCGGCCCGGCGGAAAATTTGGGGTAGCTCGCGCTCTACCGAGGTAATGCACCGGGGGTTTTTGCACTGCACCACGTTTACCACACGATGGGGGGGCGCAATGCGCTTTTTTTCTACAATATGGCCGTTTACAATAATATTTACGGTAATGCTGGGGTCTATAAAGCCCAGCACATCAAAATCCAGGTCTATTTCATCCTCTATTTTAATAATATCCTTTTTGCCGGTTTTGCTGCTGCGTGCATTGCGGATAACCGCCACCGGACAGGTTAGTTTATCCAGGTGCAGCAGGCGCACCAGTTCCATGCCTTTTCCAGCGTCGATATGATCGATTACGACGCCACGCTCAATGCTATCTATATTCATACTTCTACCTCCAGCAGGGTTGCTATAAGTGCCATGCGCACAAATTTGCCGTACAGCACCTGTTTAAAGTAAGCGGCCCGGGGGTCTTTGTCTACCTCCGCTGCAATTTCGTTTACACGGGGCAGGGGGTGCAACACCATCATTTCCTCTTTGGCAAGCTTCATCTTAGCGGCATCTAAAATATAGCTGTCGCGCAGGCGCACATAGTCTTCCTCGTTAAAAAAGCGTTCACGCTGCACACGGGTCATGTACAAAACGTCCAGCTGGCCCATCACTTTGTCCAGCTGTTCCACTTCTTCAAACGGTACATTGTTTCTGCGCAGTTCTTCTATTAAGTAGCTGGGCAGGCGCAATTCCCCCGGCGAAATAAGCACAAACTTAATGCCCGGCCGCTGCATTAACGCCCGCACCAGCGAGTGTACGGTGCGGCCAAACATTAGGTCTCCGCACAGGCCCACCGTTAAACCCACCAACTGGTGGGTTTTGTGCAGGCTGCGAATGGTTAAAAGGTCGGTAAGGGTTTGGGTGGGGTGTTGGTGGCCGCCATCGCCCGCATTTACCACCGGCACGTTGGCGTTAGTGGCCGCTACTTGGGCGCTGCCCTCTTTGGGGTGGCGTATGGCAATAATATCGGCAAAGCTTTGCACCGTGCGCACGGTGTCGGCTACTGTTTCACCCTTGGCGGCACTCGAAGAATCGGCCGAAGAAAAACCCAGAACACCACCCCCAAGCTCCATCATGGCAGCTTCAAAACTTAAGCGGGTGCGTGTACTGGGTTCATAAAAAAGGGTGGCAAGTTTTTTGCCATTACAGCAATGGGCATATTTTTGGGGGTTGGCAATTATGCTGTCGGCCAAATCCAAAATAGCATCGGTTTCAGCAAGGGATAAATCAGACGGTGAAATGAGGTGTTTCGGCTGTTTCATCGCAATCCTCCTACAAATAGTTGGCTTGTTTTCTACATAACATTATGCCGCAGCCAGCGGCTAAAAGCAAGTAAAAAATATGCTAATTTTAGCCCGGTTTTATGTGCAACAAAACAAGGGCAACGTGCCCCCTTTTAAAAACAAAATGGCAAGATGTGTTTGCCCCTGTATAAATTATTTTAAACCACTAAACTATACTTTACTTGTAGCACACCTTTTGCAATGGCCGTTAGGGTTACATTGGTTGGCCTAAAAGAGCATTTGCAAGATTTTGTTACCCGTCTATACCAAACCGCCATGCGGCGCATCCCCGACGCCAGCGGCCTAAACCACTGGCTGGCCGCCATGGCTAAAGGCCAAACCCACCAGCAGGTGCTGGATAGCTTTGCCGGCAGCCCCGAGTTTAAGGGCATTGTTGCTAGTTTTGGGCTATAGGTTTTAACACAAAACCCCCGCAGCAAATACTGCGGGGGTTTTTGTTGTGCAAAATGTCCAAAATTGGCAAAAACTGGCAAAAGACTACCCTTTTGTGTGGGGGATTTTTTTTGTTATTGTGCTACACTGGCGGCAACAGAAAGAATTGTAGGTATAGCGTGCAATAATTCTGATATTACAAAAACAAAAAAGAGGAGGAAACAGTATGCGGTTTCAAAAACAAATTTCTGTTCTACTGGCGTGTTTGTTACTTTTAGGCACATTTACCCTGCCGGTGTTTGCGGGGGAGGCACCAGAGCAAAGTGATGTGGTGGAATCAATGCCTGCACAATCAGATATATCTGTGGCAGAGCCGCCAGAGAGCGTTACGCTATCAGAAGAATCCTCAGAAGTGGATGAAATACAGCCTCTGCCCAGTGAAGAGTCAATAACTCCTGAAATAGAGGTGACAAGTGATGCTCTGACATCTGAAATCCTCTCTGCGGTGAAGTCTTCTGTGAATATTTCTTCAGCCGATGAAATCCAAGTCAGTGCAGTTCCAGCACCTGCGACAGGAAATGTTTGGAGTAGAATTCAACAACTGCGTTCTTTATTTCATGATGGGTCATATTTTAGTGCCAATGGTGGTGCCTGTGGACATAATTTATATTCTACGTGCAATAATTGTTCATTATCTGGAACAATGACAGTTAAATTGGGCTACAGTAGCACTATGGGCATGCCAGAAGGATGGACCTGCGTCGCTTTTGCCAAATATGCATACTATTACGTTTTCGGAATTCCCTATAATACCACAGTATACAACGGCAATGTTCCCAGCAACTCAAGTAAAGTTTCACTTTCTCAAGCAAGAGCAGGTGATATATTTGTTTGGAATTATGCGCATATGGCTATGTATTTAGGAAATGGACAGTTTTTTCACTCAAATGTTAAAGGAACCAATAAAGTAAGCTATGGCACCGGATATTCCGGCACCCCCTCTTATATAATTCGTGCAAATAATTATGACAGTATAGACTCTTCTACAGCACCCACCACAATCGAAACGATCGACGGCTCCTCTGCGGCCATCTATCTTGGAAACATCCTTTTACCGGGGTGGACACTGGCATCGCACCAGTACATTACAAGCAACGATAACCGCTATATTTTGATGATGCAGGGCAACGGCGATCTTGTGATGCGGAATAGCGCCGGGGTGCAATGGCATAGCAACACCGCCGGGAACCCGGGGGCAACACTGAGATTTCAGACCGATGGAAATATCGTTATTTATTCAGCAGCCGGAAAAGCAATTTGGGCAACAAATACCAATTCGGCTGTAAACCTTGTGGTGCAAGATGACGGGAACATTGTCTCTTATACAAACAGTGGCAAGGTTGCTTGGGCAACCAATAAGTATAATATGGGCGGAACCCCCATTTGGACAACGAAAAAAGAAGACATCGGCACCGGGTTTTACGCATTAATTTCTCCCGCTTCCAGCAATAAATATATAACAAACGTAGGTGCAAAAGTATATGCGCGGGAAAAAAGCAAAGCCGATGCTTCACAAATAATGTTTTTTGAACGACGCAACAACGGAACCTATAAAATATCTTCCGTTGCCGATGGTAGATGCCTTGACGATGACGCTTATGGAACAAAGGATGGGAACACCATTCACTTTTACACTTCCAACGGCTCCACTGCGCAATCTTGGCGGATTGAAAGAGTTGGCAGTAATGTAATTTTAGGTGTGCAATGCGCCAGCAAAATGGTATTTGATGCAAAGGTTTTACTGAATACTGGAACCGGCGCACAGATCTCTACAAGGAGTGGGGTCTCAACACAATTGTTCAAAATTGAAAAAATAAACCCTGTAACGTCTCTTTCTTTTGGAAAATCATCTGTTACAATTGAGACAAATAAAACAATAGCCCTAAAAAGCATCTTAAATGTTAGCCCCCAAAATGCGTATAACCCAGAGCCTCGTTACGTCTCCAGTAATCCGGCAATTGCATCGGTGGGCGCTAGTGGCGTTGTTGTTGGGCACAAAGTGGGAACCGTTACTATTACAGCTACATCAAAAGATGGTTTGAATAAAACAGCTACCTGTAAGGTGACTGTTTTGGCCGCGGTATCCTATCCATTAACCAGTTTCCAGTTAAACACCACCAATTTGTCGCTTACCGTGGGGCAAACCTCCACACTCAAGGTTTCTTCTTACACCCCAGCCAATACCACCAGCAACAAAACTGCGGCGTGGAAAAGCAGCAATGCCAGCGTGGCAACAGTAAGCAGTGCGGGCCTGGTAACCGCAAAAGCGGCAGGCACCGCCACCATCACCTGCACCGTGGCGGGCAAAACCCAAACTTGTAAAATTACTGTTTTATCTAAAGCAGTAAGTGATGTAGAGGCCTTTGTAACCCGGTTATACCAAACTGCTATGCGGCGCAGCCCC
>JAJDJP010000068.1 GCA_030267215.1 Ruminococcaceae bacterium OttesenSCG-928-A16 | reverse complement strand
AAAAACATCAATTTAGCTTACTATATCTAAATCAAATAGAGAATTAATATCAGATACCACGCAGGTCATCTGAACATGGATGGCCTGCATTCATGTGGTATTAATTCTATCCACACACTTAACAAAAGAATCCTACTCGATATAATGAAGAAAGGGGCGTCAGGCATTAAAAATGAAATACGGGATACAGGAACACTCAACCGGATGTGCTATTTTGCGGGCATGATGAATAACATTATATGACATGAGTTTTACTATATATATTCATTGGAATGATTGTTGGCAGCATTGTGATGCGCCGCACTGGATGGTATGATTAATCATACCCCTGTGCGGCGCATTTTAGCGGAAAGGAGTAAAGGATGGAGCGCTCAACACAGGAAAAAACGGCTACTGCAAAACGAACTTATCGGGTGGAGGATATAGCGGCCATCCTGGATATTGGTAAATCGTCTGCCTATGAGTTGGTGAAGCAGGGCTATTTTACAACTGTAAAAATCGGTTCGGCTATACGAATCTCCAAGAAATCATTTGACACTTGGCTGGATAGCCAGGGCTCTTGAAAGGAGAAATAGTATGGCAAGCATCATCAGACGGAAGTCAAAATATTCTGTTGTTTATTACTACAATGACGAAAACGGCGAAAAACGGCAGCGTTGGGAAACCTGCAATTCCCACAAAGAGGCTCTACGGCGCAAAGCTGAAATTGAAAACAAAATATTCGAGGGGGTTTTTATTGCCCCACAGGCACAAACTGTTTCGGATTTCCTGTGGGATTTCGTGCATCTGTATGGAGAAAAGAAATGGGGCGTATCCGTCTATGACAGCAACACCGCTCTGATATCGAACTACATCAACCCCATCATTGGCGATTTGAAGGTACAGGATATCACGCCCAAATATGTGGATCAATTCTATCAGCAGTTGCAGAAAACAAAGTCGGTAGTATCGCGGAATCGCAAACCCAGAAATGAATATGTGGCACCGCCCACTATTGAGAAAATCCACAAGCTACTGAAATGTGCCTTCAAACAAGCCGTGCGCTGGGAAATGATTGCTCGGAATCCCTTTGAGTTCGCAACTATTCCTAAGGTCACCTACAAGAAGCGCGATATCTGGACGGCTGATAATATTCGCATTGCATTGGACGAATGCCGAGAACCCAAGCTGTACATTGCCATGAACCTGGCATTTGCCTGTTCGTTGCGTATCGGCGAAGTATTGGGGCTGACCTGGGACAATGTGCACATTTCTAACGAGGATATTCAAGCTGACAATGCCCACATATTTGTTGAAAAAGAGTTGGCCCGCGCATCCAAACAGGCGATGGATGCTTTGGGGGACAAGGAAATCATCAAAGTGTTTCCTTCTTTATACCCCAACACCAGCACCCGGCTTATCTTCAAAACACCCAAGACCGATTCCAGTGTACGCAAAGTATGGCTACCAAAAACCGTTGCTTACATTCTGCGAAAATGGAAGCAATCGCAGGATGAACTAAGAGAAATATTGGGTGAAGAATACCAGGACTACAACATAGTGGTGGCGCAGCCCAATGGGCGACCTACTGAAAATCGTCTGATTGAAGACGCCTTTGTGGAACTCAAAAAACGTGCTGGGCTACCCAATGTTGTTTTTCATTCTCTCCGCCACTCGTCAACAACTTACAAGCTGAAACTAAACCATGGCGATTTGAAGGCCACTCAGGGTGACACCGGCCACGCACAGATTGATATGATAACCAAGGTGTATGCCCACATTCTGGATGAGGACCGCAAAATCAATGCGCAAAAGTTTGACATGGCTTTTTACAAAGGGCCTGATTTGCGCAAAGTTGAAATACCACAGGACAAAGCCCCCACCATCGATTTGCAGGCATTGGTGGAGCAGTTAAAGCAATCACCAGAGCTCGCGAGTACATTGGCCGCCTTAATTGCCAAATGAAACCGCAAACCTGCTCTATTAGCAAAACGCCAATTTTATTAGCAAGCCACTTGAAAATGCTTCGAATCCTATTAGCAAGCATACAAAAGACTGAATAAATCGTAGCGCATCATCCGCCGTTTCTTCAAAAAGAAAAGCACCAGTAAATTATACGAATTTACGATGCTTTTGGCACCCCCAATAGGAATCGAACCTATAATTAACCCTTAGGAGGGGTTTGTTATATCCATTTAACTATGGGGGCATATTCACTTTTGGGGTGGATTTGACGCAAATTTATGCAAATTAGGGAAACGAAGACCGTATTCTTAGGAGGGGTTTGTTATATCCATTTAACTATGGGGGCATATTTAATTTTTAGCTGTTTTGCGCCTTTATAGATTACCACGTTTTGCGCTTTGGCGCAACCATAAAAACCACCTAGCAAACACAAGTTAAAGGGCTTGTTGCCGCATAAAGCAGGCAACAAGCCCTTACATTATACATAGCAGTTTTAGGCCTTTTCTGGCTTGTATTTTTCTTCCAGGCTGCTCATCCAATAACCCAGTGCAATGCCGCCAATGCACAGCAGCACGCAGCCAATGGTGCCCAGGCTTGCGTAGTTGTAATCCCAGGGGATAATCATAACCGTAGAGGCAAACACAATGCCCAAAATAAAGTGGAATAGCCCCGCATATACTTTGTCAAATAAATAATCCATTAATTTAGAAAACGCCAGCAAGCAAATAAGCCCACCCAGCCCAATGGCTAAAATAACCATCACATCAAAATTTTTAAATGCATCTACCATGGGCTTATACATGTTAAAATACATTAAAAAGTTAGAAGGGCTTAACCCCGGCACCAAAACACCCAACCCAATTAATGCGCCGGCCATCATCCAGGTGCCAAAGTTTAACGGCATGCTACCACCGCCAAACAACACATCTCCATACCACAAAAACAGGGTGCCCAGCACGGCCGATGCCACCATGAGTATAATGTTGCCTTTTTTGCGGCCTTTTTTCCCGGCTTCTTTCCACAAGGCGGGCAGGGTGCCCAGTATGCAGCCCACAAAAAGCCAACGCATCTGCGGCTCGTACCCCTCTAAAAAAAAGCTAAGCAAAAACGAAACCAGCACCACGCCTACAATGCCGCCAAAACCCACCGGCAAAAAATACAACAGGTTCTTTTTAAATTCACGGGTTATGTGGGCTAAAAAAGAAATCATGCGCTCGTACAGGCCAAAAACAGCGGCCAGTGCCCCGCCCGAAACCCCGGGCAAAATAAATCCGGTGCCAATAAACATGCCTTTTATAAACCGAACAAACCAATCCACCATATTTTCTTTTTGCGGTTCTTGCTGGTTAACCTCTTTGTTTTGTTTCTCCAAAATCTCGCTCCTTTGCTGGCAATGTGCATAAATGCTTGGCAAAGTATAGCACAAAGCCTTATATTTGTCTATATTAAAGGGGTTTGCCAAAAAGCAATAAACACAATATATATTTTATTTTTGACAATATAATTGTTATAATTTATTTATTTTAACAAATTATAAAAAATGTCACGAAAAAGCGGCGAAAAATTTTCTGCGCTGCGTCTATATTAATAAGCGGGGTTAAAAGCCTTTGCTTTAAGTAACACTGGGGGATAATACAATGGAACCAAACACACTAACCATTTTGGTGGAAAAAGCCAAAGACGGGAACACCGACGCTCTTTTGCAGCTGTGCGAGCAAAAAAGCCAGGATGTTCTGTATATTTGCATGCGCATTATGGGCAACAAGTACGATGGAGAAGATGCCGCGCAAGAGGTTTTTATTCGTTTAATTAAAAACCTTCATCGGTTGCAAAACCCCTCTTCGTTTAGTGTTTGGTTAAACAAAATTATTATGAGCACTTGTAACGACATGAGGCGAAGGTCTATGAAAAACTCCTCCAACATCCCCCTTTCTGTGCAAGAAGAAACCGACCCCATTGCAGAGGTGAAGCTGGACTTTTTACCTGGCGAATATGCCGAAGAAAAAGAAAAGCGAGAACAACTGCTTGCGGTGGTGCAAAGCTTGCCGCAAAAATATCTGCAACCAGTTTTACTTTTTTATTACCAGGGGCTTACGCTGGCACAAACAGCCAAGGTGCTAAACAAAAGCGTCCCCTCGGTAGACCATGCCCTGCGGCGTGCCCGCACCGTTATAAAAAACAACTTAGAAAGCCAGCCCCAAACCAAGCTACAGGCCTTTGGCCCGGTTAGTGCCTTGGCTTCGCCTGTTTTGCACCGTGCCCTGCAGCTAGATACCCAAGAAAACATACCGCTGCAATACAGCCACTTTTTTATACAAAACAACCCCGCCATTCAATCGGCAGTGGTTGCCCTTGCCCCCGTGGCAGTAAAGCCAGTAGGCGCCGTTGTTAAAGTGGTTGCAGGTTTGTTTAGCTGCCTGATTGTTGGCGCCGCCGTCTTTTTATTTGGGTCATCGGCACCCGGCGGCACCCTTCCCCTTGTTCCAACATCCTCTTCTGCTATTGCTGGCGCAGCTGTCCCCCAGCAGCCCACCAGCAAACTGGCAGAAGAGGATGTGGATATAATAAATTCCCAGTCTTCTGCTTCTATAATAACCCCCACACCCCCAGTAAACAGCCCTTCTTCTGTGCCCGCCGCTGCCCCCGCGGCACCACAAAGCATTGCACCGGCCCAGCTTGCCAGCGCAAGCGGCCAGCTTTATTTCCAAAATAACACCGGGGATATTGTAGACGATTTTGAAAGCTTTGAAGATTTTACCATACAGCTTTGGGCAAACGGCCAACTGGCCGCCACAACCACCACCAATAGCAATGGCGGCTTTACCTTTAATAACCTTGCCCCGGGGGAATATACCCTGCAAACCACCCCGCCCACCGGCACCGCCTATGTTTTGCAGCAAACCCCTCCCCCAATAACAATTACCAGTGGCCAGCAACAGCTGCCGCCGCTGCCTATAACCGATATTACCTCCCCCACGCTGGCCATTGCCTTTTACGGGCAAAATGGGCAGCGTAGTTCGGCTAACCCGGCCAGGGCCATTTTGCTAGCGGGAGACGACACCCCCACCACCTGCACTTGGCAAATTATAAACCCCCAAACCGGCGCAGTGCTGCACAGCGGGCTTGGCACCGAAATAACCGATGCCTTTTTACAATGGCCCCATGCACTATCTGGCATGTTTACCCTGCAGGCCACCGCCACCGATATCGCCGGCAACCAAACCACCGCCGAGCTAATTTTTTATATTGTGTAACAACATTTTCACCCCCTATAAT
>JAJDJP010000067.1 GCA_030267215.1 Ruminococcaceae bacterium OttesenSCG-928-A16 | reverse complement strand
GAATGGGAACAGGTGGAACCTTGGCGTCATCAACACCGACTATTTAGTTTTAAGGGATAATATAAGAGTAAAACCGCAGGTTTTCTCTTACCCAAAGGTCATTCGTCGTGTTTAATCCCTTCTACACCATGCCTTGCCTACGGCTACGCCTTGGTAGGGCGGTGTAGTTGGAAAGTACGACTCCAGTTGTTTCGCCAAAAGCAGCGAAGCCAACTGTCGGCCTAAAGGCTCTCATACCCTCAAAACTGAACAATGACTGCATGTTAGCATTTGAAGTACCATATAAGATGTGGTCAAGCCCTCGACCTATTAGTACACCCCAGCTACGTGTGTCGCCACACTTACACCTGGTGCCTATCAACCTTGTAGTCTACAAGGGGTCTTACCTGATTAACTCAGTGGGATATCTTATCTTTGGGCTGGCTTCACGCTTAGATGCTTTCAGCGTTTATCCAATCCGCACGTAGCTGCCCAGCTGTGCCACTGGCGTGACAACTGGTGCACCAGAGGTGCGTCCATCCCGGTCCTCTCGTACTAGGGACAGATCCCATCAAATATCCTGCGCCCACGACAGATAGGGACCGAACTGTCTCACGACGTTCTGAACCCAGCTCGCGTACCACTTTAATCGGCGAACAGCCGAACCCTTGGGACCGAATACAGCCCCAGGATGTGATGAGCCGACATCGAGGTGCCAAACCTCCCCGTCGATGTGGACTCTTGGGGGAGATCAGCCTGTTATCCCCAGGGTAACTTTTATCCGTTGAGCGACGGCATTTCCACTCACATACCGCCGGATCACTAACTCCAACTTTCGTTACTGCTCGACCCGTCGGTCTCGCAGTTAGGCTGGCTTACGCGTTTGCACTCTTTGGCATGGTTTCCGTCCATGCTGAGCCAACCTTTGAACGCCTCCGCTACCTTTTAGGAGGCGACCGCCCCAGTCAAACTGCCTGCCTAACAATGTCCCCCGACCGGATTCACGGCCGCAGGTTAGAATTTCAATGTCACAAGAGTGGTATCCAAAGGACGACTCCATGACAGCTGACGCCATCACTTCTCAGTCTCCCACTTATCCTGTACAGGTAACACCGAAACCCAATATTAAGCTGCAGTAAAGCTCCATGGGGTCTTTCCGTCTTGTCGCGGGTAACCGGCATCTTCACCGGTACTACAATTTCGCCGGGCGGGCTGTTGAGACAGTGCCCAAATCATTACGCCATTCGTGCGGGTCAGAACTTACCTGACAAGGAATTTCGCTACCTTAGGACCGTTATAGTTACGGCCGCCGTTTACTGGGGCTTCAATTCAATGCTTGCACATCTCCTCTTAACCTTCCAGCACCGGGCAGGCGTCAGCCCGTATACGTCATCTTTCGATTTAGCACAGACCTGTGTTTTTGATAAACAGTTGCGTGGGCCTATTCTCTGCGGCTCTTGTTGCCAAGAGCACCCCTTCTTCCGAAGTTACGGGGTCAATTTGCCGAGTTCCTTAACAACCCTTCTCCCGTTGGCCTTAGAATCCTCTTCCTACCTACCTGTGTCGGTTTGCGGTACGGGCAGCTTAAATATACACATGGCTTTTCTCGCCTCTATCCAAACCCGACTTCCCTACTTATGTTCAGTCGCTTACGACCGGCACCAACAGCCGGCTCGGGCCCTTCTAAAGTGTCCCCATGCTTAAATTTTTCGCTGGCTACGGAATCTCCACCGTATGTGCATCGACTACGCCTTGCGGCCTCGCCTTAGCTCCCGGCTAACTTAGAGCGGACGAACCTTCCTCTAAAAACCTTAGGTTTTCGGCCATGATGATTCTCACATCATTCTCGCTACTCATTCCGGCATTCTCACTTGTGTACAATCCACGCCCGCTTACGCTAACGCTTCGCCTCGTACACAACGCTCCCCTACCCATCAACATATTCGAAAATATGCTAATGCCTAAGCTTCGGTGTATGTTTTAGCCCCGTTACATCTTCGGCGCAGAGTCACTCGACCAGTGAGCTATTACGCACTCTTTGAATGAGTGGCTGCTTCTAAGCCAACATCCTGGTTGTCTGCGCAACTCCACATCCTTTTCCACTTAAACACACTTTGGGACCTTAGCTGTAGGTCTGGGCTGTTTCCCTTTCCACTATGAGACTTATCTCACACAGTGTGACTCCCGTACATCAATTATCCGGCATTCAGAGTTTGATAGGTGTTGGTACCCTCTCGGGCCCGCGACCATTCAGTGCTTTACCTCCGGTAATCTAATACGAGGCTAGTCCTAAAACTATTTCGGGGAGAACCAGCTATCTCCAGGTTCGATTGGAATTTCTCCGCTATCCACAGTTCATCCCCGCCTTTTTCAACAGACGTGGGTTCGGCCCTCCATCGAGTCTTACCTCGACTTCAGCCTGACCATGGATAGGTCACCTGGTTTCGGGCCCAATGCATGCAACTATACGCGCCCATTTCAGACTCGCTTTCGCTACGGCTGCGCTACTGAATAGCTTAACCTCGCTGCATACATTCGCTCGCCGGACCGTTCTACAAAAAGTACCCTATCACACATTGACGTGCTCTAGGTGCTTGTAGGCACAGGGTTTCAGGTTCTATTTCACTCCCCTCCCGGGGTCCTTTTCACCTTTCCTTCACAGTACTATACACTATCGGTCACTGGGTAGTATTTAGGCTTGGAGGGTGGTCCCCCCATGTTCCGACGGGGTTTCACGTGTCCCGTCGTACTCTGGATACTGCTCGCCCACTCAAGTTTTCGCCTACGGGACTCTCACCCTCTGCGGTGTGCTTTCCCACACACTTCGGCTAACCTTTGTGGATGCTAAATGCAGTCCTAACCCCGGAAGTATTTCTACCTCCGGTTTGGCCTCTTCCGCGTTCGCTCGCCACTACTTACGGAATCTCGGTTGATTTCTCTTCCTCGCCCTACTTAGATGTTTCAGTTCAGGCGGTTCCCCTCATACACCTATGTATTCAGTGTATGATACATGGGCATGACCCCATGTGGGTTTCCCCATTCAGAAATCTGCGGATCAAAGATTGTTTGCATCTCCCCGCAGCTTATCGCAGCTTACCACGTCTTTCTTCGGCTCCCAGTGCCAAGGCATTCGCCCTGCGCCCTTTCTAGCTTGACCATTTTCGATATATAGCGATATATATCTTAGATATGTACCTTGACGGCCATATCCTCTTACTTGATTCTTCATTTGCCAACAAAAGAGTTCATCGAAATTGTAGATTTACCCATTTTAAAAAAATAGAGCAATCTTAAATATTGGCACAAGTGCCAATTAACCTCAATTTGTCTTTTTTGCAGTCATTATTCAGTTTTCAAGGTACAAGTGATAACGGTTCTTCTTTTCACTATTAAGTAAAAAAAAGAATGGTGGGCTCAAATGTTCGAGTCATTCAACACTTTGGTGGCTTACTTGCATAAGCTTACCTAGCACTGAACCACTCACATTTGAAGCACACGTTGGTGGGCTCAAATGGAATCGAACCATCGACCTCGCGCTTATCAGGCGCGCGCTCTAACCATCTGAGCTATGAGCCCATTTAATGGTGGAGATGAGGAGGTTCGAACTCCTGACCCCCTGCGTGCAAGGCAGGTGCTCTCCCAGCTGAGCTACACCCCCATTTTTCGGGTGCTTCCGCTATCTTTAAGGTCCCAGTGTTGCCACAGGGCCCTCAAAATTAAACAATATTAAGTAAAGTAAAAACACCTTGTAACATACCTTCCTGCAACCAGTGCATGAAGGTATGTAGACTCCTTAGAAAGGAGGTGATCCAGCCGCACCTTCCGATACGGCTACCTTGTTACGACTTCACCCTAATCACCAGTTTTACCTTCGGCGGCGTCCTCCTTGCGGTTAGACTACCGACTTCGGGTCCCCCCGGCTCTCATGGTGTGACGGGCGGTGTGTACAAGGCCCGGGAACGTATTCACCGCGGCATGCTGATCCGCGATTACTAGCAATTCCGGCTTCATGGAGGCGAGTTGCAGCCTCCAATCCGAACTGAGACCATTTTTCTGAGTTTGGCTCCACCTCGCGGTCTCGCATCTCTCTGTTAATGGCCATTGTAGTACGTGTGTAGCCCAGGTCATAAAGGGCATGATGATTTGACGTCATCCCCACCTTCCTCCGTTTTGTCAACGGCAGTCTCGCTAGAGTCCTCTTGCGTAGTAACTAACGATAAGGGTTGCGCTCGTTGCGGGACTTAACCCAACATCTCACGACACGAGCTGACGACAACCATGCACCACCTGTCTGTATGCCCCGAAGGGTTTCACTAATCTCTTAGCTATGCATACGATGTCAAGACCTGGTAAGGTTCTTCGCGTTGCGTCGAATTAAACCACATACTCCACTGCTTGTGCGGGCCCCCGTCAATTCCTTTGAGTTTCAGCCTTGCGGCCGTACTCCCCAGGTGGATTACTTATTGCGTTTGCTGCGGCACGGAGGGGGTCTATCCCCCCACACCTAGTAATCATCGTTTACGGCATGGACTACCAGGGTATCTAATCCTGTTTGCTCCCCATGCTTTCGAGCCTCAGCGTCAGTTGATGCCCAGTAGGCCGCCTTCGCCACTGGTGTTCCTCCCGATATCTACGCATTCCACCGCTACACCGGGAATTCCGCCTACCTCTACATCACTCAAGAATCCCAGTTTCGGACGCAGTCTATGGGTTGAGCCCATAGTTTTCACATCCGACTTGAAATTCCGCCTGCGCTCCCTTTACACCCAGTAATTCCGGACAACGCTTGCCACCTACGTTTTACCGCGGCTGCTGGCACGTAGTTAGCCGTGGCTTCCTCCTCGGGTACCGTCATTATCGTCCCCGAAGACAGAGGTTTACAATCCGAAAACCTTCTTCCCTCACGCGGCGTCGCTGCATCAGGCTTTCGCCCATTGTGCAATATTCCCCACTGCTGCCTCCCGTAGGAGTCTGGGCCGTGTCTCAGTCCCAATGTGGCCGTTCAACCTCTCAGTCCGGCTACCGATCGTTGCCATGGTAGGCCATTACCCCACCATCTAGCTAATCGGACGCGAATCCATCCTCGAGCGAATTGCTCCTTTGGCCGCAGAACCATGCGGTTCCGTGGTCTTATGCGGTATTAGCATCTGTTTCCAAATGTTGTCCCCCACTCAAGGGCAGGTTATTCACGTGTTACTCACCCGTTCGCCACTAAGCAATACCAAATTCCAGCCGAAGCCTTCGTCCGGTACGCTCCGTTCGACTTGCATGTGTTAGGCGCGCCGCCAGCGTTCGTCCTGAGCCAGGATCAAACTCTTTAGTTAATGGTATTTAAATAGGTATACTAGTACACCTAATTCAAATCATCTGTACACTAAATTGTTTCCTCTAGCTTTTCCAAAACACTTGCGTCTTGAATTACTATGTTAGGAATTGATGTGCAATCTCTAAAATTGCACTCTTTGCTTCTTCTAAAAG
>JAJDJP010000066.1 GCA_030267215.1 Ruminococcaceae bacterium OttesenSCG-928-A16 | reverse complement strand
AGCTCAACTTTAGCGCCGGCTTCTTCCAGCTTCTTCTGAACTTCTTCAGCGTCGGCTTTGGAAACGCCCTCTTTAATGGGCTTCGGTGCATTGTCAACCAAGTCTTTAGATTCTTTCAGACCAAGGCCGGTAATTTCTTTAACCACTTTAATAACACCCATTTTGGCATCGCCAGGGCTAACCAAAATAACGTCATATTCGCTTTTTTCTTCGGCACCGCCGCCAGCAGCAGGTGCAGCACCAGCCATCATAACAGGTGCAGCAGCAGAAACACCGAATTTCTCTTCAATTGCTTTAACTAGTTCGTTCAATTCTAAAACAGTAAGGGCTTCTACTTCAGAAACCAATTTTTCAATTTTATCAGCCATTGTAGTATCCTCCAATAATTATTGTAATGTCTAGTTTAATAACACGTTAAGCAGCAAGTATGCCACCTATTGTAAAGCTTTTTAGGCTACTTCTTCTTCGCCTTTTTTCTCTGCAATCGCGTTCACCGCTACGGCTAGGCCGCGTAGGTTGCCGGTAAGGGCCGAAAGCAGCATCGAAAGCAAACCTTCACGGTTGGGTAGTTTTGCAAGCGCATCAATTTGTGCAGCATCTACTACCTTACCATCTAGGTAACCAATTTTTACGCTAAATTTTCCTTTAGAACCTTCAGCATATTTAGAAAGAATACGGGCCGGTGCCAGGTTGTCTTCCTCGTTGCCAATGGCAAGCGCGGTAGAGCCGGTAAGCACGGTATCCATCTCTTCAAAATCGGTGCCTTGCACGGCTAGGTGCAGCATGGTGTTTTTAACTACGGCATATTCCACACCGGCCTGCCGCATTTCACGGCGCAGGGCGGTATCTTGCGCAACGGTAATTCCTTTGTAGTCTACAATCACACCAGAGGGCGAGTTCAAAATCTTCTCTCTTAAAGAAGCAACGTATGCTTTCTTTTCCGATAAAATCTTATCACTGGGCATGTTTTTCACCTCACTTTGGTTTTGGTGCTGCCAAGGCGGCACCTTGCAGCCCTTATGGGCTTTATAACAAAACAAAAACCTCTTTCCCATTTACCGGGAAAGAGGCTGGATACACAAATAAAATCCATCCCGTTTCTCGGCAGGCAGGGGTTTTGCCCCTATTATGCATTGCTGCCAAAATAGCAACAAGCACCTGCTGTCTTAAAAACAGCAATATTATAGTACAACAAAACTTAGAGTTTTGTCAAGTAAAGCTGGGTAACAATTTGGGCTTAAGCCCCAAATTGGGTACCGTTTAGCTTAACGCCAGGGCCCATGGTAGCAGCCACTGTTGCGCTACGCACATATTGGCCTTTAGCAGCCGACGGTTTCGCCTTTACAATGGCCTCCATAACGGTGGTAAGGTTGTCGTTCAGCTTTTCGGCACCAAACGAAGCTTTGCCCACCGGCACGTGGATGATGTTGGCTTTGTCTAAGCGATACTCGATTTTACCGGCTTTGGCTTCGGTTACAGCCTTGCCAACATCGGGGGTAACGGTGCCGGCTTTGGGGTTGGGCATAAGGCCACGCGGGCCCAGCACTTTACCCAAACGGCCAACCAGGCCCATCATGTCGGGGGTGGTAATCAGCACATCAAAATCGGTAAAACCTTCGTTTTGAATTTTGGTTACAAGGTCGGCCTCGCCAACCAGCATGGCGCCAGCTTCTTCAGCAGCCTTGGCGGCATCGCCTTTGGCTACAACCACTACACGCACATCTTTACCGGTACCGTGGGGCAGCACAACTGCGCCGCGCACCTGTTGGTCTGCGTGGCGGCTATCTACACCCAAGCGCACATGCAGCTCAATTGTTTCATCAAATTTGGCAGTGGCCGTTTTGCAAACAATTTCAAGCGCTTCTACGCTATCGTACAGTTTGTTACGGTCAACCAATTTGGCGGCTTCTATATATTTTTTACCGTGTTTCATATTATCCTCCTGTGGTAATGTCGGAATGTCTCCTCCCACTCAGGGTTTGGGCAGCACATATCCGCAAAACGAATATGATTAATCTTCTACTTTTACGCCCATGCTGCGGCAGGTTCCGGCTATCATAGCAACAGCGGCATCCAGGCTAGCGGCATTCAAATCGGGCTCTTTGGTTTTGGCAATTTCTTCCAGCTGTGCACGTTTCAAGGTGGCAACCTTGGTTGTGTTGGGCACGCCAGAACCTTTTTCTAGCCCGGCAGCTTTTTTAATTAAAACTGCGGCAGGCGGGGTTTTGGTAACAAACGAGAACGAGCGATCGGCGTACACGGTAATTACAACCGGTATCAAATAGCCCATATCCTTTTGGGTACGTTCGTTAAACTCTTTGGTAAAAGACATAATGTTTACGCCGTGCTGGCCAAGCGCTGGGCCAACGGGCGGGGCTGGGCTGGCCTTACCTGCAGGTATTTGCAGTTTAATATAGCCCACTACCTTTTGCGCCATTCTAAAGCACCTCCAAAAATTGCGAACCTTCACCACCACATTTGTGGGAATTTGTGAGGGTTCTTGTGGTAAATTGCGGGTACAAACGCACCCTCCCACGGGCAGCAAACGCCACCCAGGTAAAAGCCTAGTAGTTTGTATTACTTAAATCTTGAGATAAATCCGCCGAAAATTTTTCGTCTATCTAGGCGCACGATTGAAGAATACTTTTTGTATTCTGATTGAAAGCAACAACGATAGACGGAAAATTTGCAAGGGTTTATCCAAGTATTTTGGTGATGCAGACTACTCATAGCTTTTAGCCAACTAAATAATTATGAAACCCAAAGAAACAAATGGTAAATTTACACAGGTTTTACCTGCACAAGGGTAAGTTCGGCCGGGGTTTCTCGCCCAAACATCGATACCTTAACGTTTACTTTGCCCTGCTTGCTGTCGATACTTTCAACAAGGCCAATAAAGCCTTCCAGCGGGCCGCTTAGTATCTCTACACTGTCGCCCACCGCATAGTCTACCCGGGTTGCACGCACATCTACGCCCAAGTTCTCAACCTCTTCCGCCGAAAGCGGAACCGGCTTTGAACTAGGCCCTACAAACCCAGTAACACCGCGGATATTGCGAACAATGTACCACGAATCGTCGGTCATCACCATTTTCACCAGCACGTAGCCAGGAAATAGCTTTCGTTCCACTTCCCGCTCTTTGCCGTCCTTAATGTCGGGCACAATTTCGGTGGGAACCTTCACTTCCTGTATCAATTCCTGCAGGCGGCGGTTTTCCACAATGGTGGTTAGGTTTTGCGCCACCTTATTCTCATAGCCAGAATAGGTATGCACAACATACCATAACGCTTCCTCCATGGGGCAACCTCCTTTAATTTATGCTGCAGAAACAACAGACGATACCGCCGAAGAAACAACGCTAGACGCCCCGCTTGCAGCCGAGGCAGACGCCCCTGCACCACTTGCCAGGTTCAGCGAAGCATTCATCAGTGTTACAAATAGTAAATCTAGCGCAAAAACAAGGATAGCTGCTACTACCACAAAAATAAGTACTACAGCTAGGTTGTTAAGCACTTGCTTGCGGCTGGGCCAAACCACTTTCTTCATTTCGCCTCTGGTATCGCGAAAGAAGCGAACAATGGCACGCCCTGCACGCACAAGAAAATTTGGCTTCTTGGCAACTTTTTCTGCCATGGTGCCACCCCTCTCTTATTTAGTTTCGCGGTGTGCCGTATGCTTTTTGCAAAAACGGCAATACTTTTTCAGCTCAAGCCGGTCTGGGGTGTTCTTCTTGTTTTTCATGGTGTCGTAGTTGCGTTGTTTGCACTCGGTACACGCCAAAGTAATTTTTGTTCTCATTCTTTTGCACCTCCACTTGGTTCGATCAATAAACCTCCCTCATCCACAAAACAGCAGCTTATCCGCTATTTTAAGCAGGCTGTGGCACCTGGCTGTGCTACCAAAATGCGCACAAAAAAATAAACCTGCTGGTGAGGTGAACTTACTATACCATATCCTTTGCCCCTTCGTCAAGGTTTTTAGCGCTTTTTTTCGTTGGTTATTTGTGTTTTTATTGGTGGGCAATAAGGCCGTTATCGGCACTTGTTTTTTTATGCCGCCGCCCGTAAATCCTTTGTGGTATTGTGGTATAATATATTGTATACTATTTAAAAGTAAACAATGTATTATGCGCACCGGCGGCTTTTGGGCCTGCTGCGCTTATGGTGGAGGCCAGCAACATGAAAATACGCAAGCAAATTTTTGGTAAAATAATTGCCGGCATTGTTTTGCTATTGCTGGCGGCCATGGCCACCCTTGTTTTAAAATCGATTTTAATGGCCCGCAACCCCGAATATGCCCTGCCCATTGTGCGGGTAGAGTGCAACGGCGAAGGCCTGCCCGCCGAGAACCAAATGCTGGAATCATACTCCTGGCAATTTTTAACCATCGTTAAAACAGGCCAATTACACGCTGCCGACGCCTGGCAGAATATCCCCGCCGCGTGGGAGCCGCCCAACGCCCCTCTTTCGGTTGGTTTTTCTTTTCCTGCTTCCAGCTTAAAAATTAGCCGCACCGATGTTGACGGTTTCACATTTAATGAAGTTGGCGGCGAACTGCGCACCCCGCATATCCCCGGCGAATATACCTACCGCATAGAGGCCAGCTGGGGCACCAACAAATCTCTTTTGTATTATTTTAAGGTACGTATACCCGAATAAACGGCAAAGAAGGGAGCACGGGCATGGCAAGGCACAAAAATAAAAACGTCCCCACTTGGCTGGCTATTGCCCTGCTTGTTTACCTTGTGGGCTTTGTGCTGGCTGCACGGTACGATTTAGCTATTAACACCGCCCTTTACACCCCCACCAACACCTTTGCCATTATTATGGAAGCTTTTGGCTGGTACCCCACCTTTATCATTGCGGTATTTTATGCCCTGCTTTGGCTAACAAAACCCGCTGCGCAGCGCAAATGGTGGCAAGCAGCAGCCGGTGGCCTTGTTGGGTTTGGCGGGCTTATTGCTTTGCACATTTATGCGCTGCACCACCTTGTTAAACGTGGTTGGTTTGCCAGCGTAACCAGCTTGCGTGCCCTGCCGTGGCTGGCCGGCACCCTGGTGCTGGGCGCCCTGTTGTGGCTGGCTGCTTACAAGGCGCCGCTTGCCCTGCGCCCAAAATTGCAGTTTTTTGGCTTTTGGGGCAGCGTATACATGCTGGCAAACCAGGCGGTTATCTACCCCATTAAAACCTTGTGGCAGCGCACCCGCTTTGACGACATGGTGGCTGCCGGCAGTTTTGACGCTTTTACCCCATGGTACCGCCCGCTGGGCGGCGGTGGCAGCTCGTTCCCCTCTGGCCACACGGCCAATGCCGCCGGGGTTTTTGTGCTTATTATTTTGTGCGATCTATTCCCTGCTTGGCACAAAAAACGCAGGTGGGTATACGCTGGCATTTGGGGCTACATTTTATTCATGGCGTTTGCCCGGGTGCTTATTGGGCGGCATTATGTGTCCGATACTTTGGCGGCCTCTGCCATTATGGCTATTTTGTTTTTTATATTGCGGCGCACCCGCTGGTATAAACAAGGGCTTGCCGCCCTAACCACCGCAAAAACCACCACACAGGAGAGTGTACATGAAGTTTGATTTTATAGCGCCCTGCTACTTTGGGCTAGAAAGCGCCGCCGCTTTTGATTTTAAACGAATTGGCGCAGAGAACGTGAAAATTACCGATGGCCGCATTGCCTTTAGCGGCGATGAAACCGTGCTGGCTAACGCCAACCTTTGGAGCCGCAGCGCCGAGCGGGTGATGATTTTGCTGCATACCTTCCCCGCCAGCACCTTCGACG
>JAJDJP010000065.1 GCA_030267215.1 Ruminococcaceae bacterium OttesenSCG-928-A16 | reverse complement strand
GCCAAGCTGCGTGGCGTGTTAAGCCAAGGCATGCTGCTGGCGGCCGACGGCGCAGGTGGTGAGGCGCAGGTGGTGTTTTTGCCCGATACCGCTGTGCCGGGCAGCCGGGTACGATAAATAACAAAAGGGCTGTGCACACAGCCCTTTTGTGTTTGTTAGAAATAGTATATTTTAGATGATATGTAGCTACATATCATCTTTGGTTTGCCGGCCGGGCAACTTGGTTGGTGGCACTGTCAATGGGGCTTCCCTGCACAACTTAAAACTCATTTTTAAACCATGCTAAAAAATGAGTAAATGTGTTGTTGCCGGGCAGCCCCATTGACAGTGCTTTATTTTAAATTGCTGCCCGGCCGGGGAGGGCGGGTTCGGGTAAACGCGCTGTTAAGGGGCGCTGTTTACCCGGCCATTTTTGCAAAGACGGAAAAGAGGAAAATGTGATATACTAAAGCAAATTTACTGAGTATAAATAAGGAGTACCTATGCAACGCCTAATTTTTGATACCCACGCCCACTATACCTCGGGGGCGTTTGATGAAAACCGCGAAGAGCTTTTGCAAAGCCTGCCCGCCGCCGGTGTTGCGCTGGTGGTAGATTGTGGCACCGACCTTACCACCAGCCAGCAAAGCCTTGCGTTGGCCGGGCAGTACCCTTGGTTTTATACAGCAGTGGGCATACACCCCCAAAGCTTAATAGAGGAAGATGCCTCTACCTTGGTGCAATTTAAGGGAGATTGGCGGGCTGAACTGCGAGAAATAGAAACGCTGTACCAAAACCCAAGGGTGGTGGCCGTGGGCGAGTGCGGGCTAGACCACCACTGGCCGGTGCCCAAAGAGGCCCAGCTGGCTTTGTTTGAGGCCGAAATACGCACCGCGCTGGAGCACGACCTGCCCCTTATTGTGCACGACCGTGAAGCCCATGCCGAAACCTACGCCCTGATAAAAAAATACAAGCCCAAAGGGGTGTTGCACAGCTATTCTGGCTCGGCCGAAGATGTGAAGTGGCTGGTGGCACAGGGCATGTACCTTGGGTTTACCGGGGTGGTTACCTTTAAAAATGCCCGCCGCCCGTTGCAGGCCGCTGCCGCGGTGCCGGCCGAATATCTGCTGCTGGAAACCGACTGCCCCTACATGGCGCCCGAGCCCCTGCGTGGCCGCAAAAGCAACAGCGGCATGATAGTGCACACCGCCGCCAAAATAGCCGAGGCCCGTGGCCTGCAAACCCAAGATTTACTGCGCCAAACTCTGGAAAACGGCAAGCGCCTGTTTGGGATAGAGTAAGGACTTTGTTTTGGCCTTCTTCGGGTGTGTTAATCTGTTTAAAAATTTCTACCGCTGTATCAGGTAAAAACGGCTTTAACAAAACCCCCAATGTGCGAATAACCTCCAGCAGGTTGTACAGCACCGCCGCAAGGCGTGGTTTGTCTTCCTCGTTTTTAGCCAGCAGCCACGGGGTGGTTTCGTCGATATACTTATTGGCACGGCGGGCTAGCGTCATTACGGCCTCCAGCGCATCGGCACAGTGAAAGGCCCCCAGTTTTTCCACCATCTGCTGCTTGGCGGTTTGGGCAGCGGCGGCCAGTTCTTCATCTATAGGCTTTGCCGTACGGGCCGCCGGCAGATGACCGTCAAAATATTTCTGCGTCATGGCAATGCTGCGGTTTACAAGGTTGCCAAGGGTGTTGGCCAAATCGCTATTATAGCTATCAAAAATGCGCTCGTAGGTAATGGTGCCATCTTGCGCATAGGGCATGGCGCTAAGCATGTAGTAACGCACGCCGTCCACGCCAATCAATTTTGCCAAATCATCGGCATAAATAACGTTGCCACGGCTTTTGCTCATTTTATCTTCGCCGTTTAGCAGCCAAGAATGCCCGAAAATCGACTTCGGCAGCTCTTCGCCCAGCGCCATTAAAATAATGGGCCAGTAAATGGTGTGGAAACGCAAAATATCCTTGCCAATTACGTGGGCATCGGCCGGCCAATAGTGCTTGTACAAATCCGAAGAACCGTCGGGGTCGTACCCCAGTGCCGAGATATAGTTAGAAAGCGCATCGATCCACACATAAATAACGTGGCCGTTATCAAACGGCACCGGCACCCCCCAGGTAAACGAGGAGCGGGACACGCACAGATCCATCAGGCCGGGTTTTAAAAAGTTGTTCACCATCTCTTTTTTGCGGCTTTCGGGGAAAATGAACCCCGGGTTTTGTTCAATGTGCTCTTCCAAGCGCTTTTGGTATTTGCTCATTTTGAAGAAGTAGGCTTCTTCGTTGGCCTTTACCACCTCGCGCCCGCATTCGGGGCAGTGCCCGTCCACCAACTGAGAATCGGTAAAAAAAGATTCATCCGGCACACAGTACCAGCCTTTGTACTCCGATTTATAAATGTCGCCCTGCTCGTACAATTTTTTAAAAATCTTTTGCACCACTTTTTGGTGGGCATCGTCGGTAGTGCGAATGAACTGATTGTAGCTGGTATTCAGCAAATCGCAAATAGCGCGTATTTCGCCCGCTATTTTATCTACATAGGCTTTGGGCGTAATGCCTTGCTGTTTGGCGGCCTCCTCTATTTTTTGGCCGTGTTCATCGGTACCGGTTAAAAAGTACACATCAAAGCCCTGCATGCGTTTTAGCCGTGCAATGGCATCGGTAAGCACAATTTCGTAGCTGTTGCCAATGTGCGGCTTGCGCGAGGTATAAGCAATGGCCGTAGTAATGTAATATTTCTGTTTTTCCATCTATATCTCCTTTAACCCTGCTATCTGCCTGGCGCCGGGGCTGCGCCAATAACACTTTAACTATTTGTTTTTTACCGCCGCGCAGGCACTTTATGGCATTGGCAACCTGCCTACCAATCTGTCAAATCAAAATACTTCAGTGCTTCGCTGGCCGAAGCCGTTTTTGCATACACATCCATATTCTCTGTGCCCTCTATTAAAATTGTAGTTGGCGGGTACGTAAGCATTGCGTACCTTCTTTGCAGCAGCTGCATATTGTTTAGGCTGTATAAAGCCGTTACACTTTGAGAGGCATACCCAATCACTTCGCCTTCAAGCTTTTCTTTGCTAGCAATGCCTGCATAGGGGCCGGTGCTAAAATAATACACATTATCGGCCCACAGATAATCTGCCTGTTGAAGAGACGCTGGCCATAAGCGCGGCGGTAGCATCATCATCCAGTCGGCATTAATTTGTAAAACAGGGGGTGGGTTAAGGGGCTCCCTATCTAACGGCAAAGAATAGCGCACTGCCAAAATACTACCTGGTTCCACAGCGCCTTTCTGCTCATAAAGTGTTTCTGGCGAGCTCATCGGAAGCCCCCAATCATCGGGGTTTTGCTGCCACTGTTGTAATAAATCCGGGAACACCATCTCCTCGGGGTTTATTGCCACTGTTAAGCCCAGTGTGTAATCCCCCTTGTCCGAAAACCACTCTTCCATGTCTTCGCCACAATGCCCCGGCAACAACGGCAAAATGTTGTTGTAAATATCTTTCAACGCTAAATATGTATCCTCGCCACCAGCTGTTTGGTCTATCACAAGCTGCATGCAGCGTTGCAGTTCTTCGTACCTTTCCTCGGCAAAAAAATCCTCTTCCACCAGCTTTGGAAGAACATTGGCCACTTGCTGCGGATTTTTTTGCAAATAGGCATCTAGCTCCGCATAATATAACTCTTTTCTATCAAAGCGCACCTTGGTGGACATTGCGGCAAGCTCCACCAGCTGGTTCTCTTGCAAGCCAGCCAACCCCGCCTGCAACCAATATTTGGCCGACCAATGCCGGCCACTAAGATAGGACCATATCTGGTCATCTGCAAAATCAGCCTGTTGCAGCAAGGCTGTAGCCGCCTTGGCCGATATTGGATATTGCGGCTCAACTTCCTCTTCCTGTGCCAATAAGTCAAGCTCAACCAATAAAATCAGCGCATCCATCCGGTCAAAATACTCCTGCGTGGTATCTAGCGCTACTTGCTCTGCCTTGTTTCGCAATTCCACATTTTCTACATACTCTGGGTTCTTATCTAAAAAATAGATAGGCGAATATTTACTAATATACTTTTGGTAAACGCTGAACGCATCTTTTTCACCACAGGCCGCCAAACAAAGGCAAAGGCCTACAGCCACCAACGCCGCAACAATTCTCTTCATCCCAATGCCCCTTTCACCAAACCGATATTTCCGGGCAGCCCGTTTACACGGGGGCCTTTTCATCAATAAAAAAGCGTTTATACCAGGTTAAAAAGGTAAATATCGTCCAAATTTTGCGGCCGTTGTTGCGCTTGCCGGTATAATGGTCGTCCAGCAGCTTCACAATCTTATCCACCTCAAAAAAGGTGGCGGCATAATCGCTTGTAAAGTATTCTTTTACATGGTTGTAATACTTTTCTTCCCGCAGCCAATAGCGGATAGGCACCGGGAAGCCTTTTTTGGGGCGGTTGGCCCAGGCATCTGGCAGGGTTTTGTTGGCCGCATGGCGAAACACCACCTTGTTTTCGGTGCCCTGAATGCAGAGGTGGGAGGGGATTTTCTGCGCCATTTCCATCACTTTTTTATCCATAAACGGCACCCGCAATTCCAGCGAGTGTGCCATGCACATTTTGTCGGCCTTTAGCAAAATATCGCCGGGCAGCCACAGGTGCATGTCCAAATATTGCTTTTTGTGTACCTCGCTGCTGCCGGGCACCTTGGCGTAAAAGGGGGCGGTCATCTGCTGCGGGGTGGGGCCGTTTTTGTAGGCGGGTTTCAGCACGCTGGCCGCCTGCCTCTGGGGGAATACATCGGCCTGGCCCACAAACCAATCTTCCGGGCGCTCGGCACATTTTAGCAAAAAGTTGCGGCCCTTAAAGCTGGGCAGCGCCTTGGCAACGCTGCCCAAAAAGCGGCGCAAACCCAGCGGCAATTTTTTAAATTTTTTCATGGCAGGGGTGTCGGCATACAGCTCGTACCCGGCAAAAATTTCGTCGGCCCCTTCGCCCGAAAGCACCACCGTAACCTGCTGCCTTGCAAGCTGCGCCAAAAACCACAACGGCACGCTGGATGGGTTGCTTTGGGGCTGGTCCATATGGTACTGAATATCGGGGAAAGCGTCAAAGCATTGCTGCGCGGTTAGCAGCTTGCGGTAGTTTTTAATGCCCAGCATGTCGCTAAGCTCGGCCGCGTAGTTGGTTTCGTTAAATTTATCCTGTTCAAACCCAACCGAGAAGGTATTCTCGGGCATTAAGCTAGCCACAATGTAGCTAGAATCTACCCCGCCGGATAGAAACGCCCCCACCGGCACATCGCCAATGCGGTGGGCTTCCACGCTTTCACGCACAGCATCGTTAATGGTGTTGGCCGTCGCTTCAAATTCCAGCGCATCATCCGGCTCAAAATTCACATCCCAATAGCATTCGGTGCGCATTTCGCCATTTTTATACACAAAATAATGGCCCTGGGGCAGGCAATTCACCCCTTTAAAAAAGGTTTCTTTGCCCGGCGCATACTGAAAAGTAAGGTAGGCACGCAGGACATTTGGGTTTACCTCTTTTATAAAAGAGGGGTGCTCTAAAAAGGCTTTAATCTCGCTGCCAAAAATTAGGCCGCTAGGCGTTTGCTGGTAATAAAAAGGTTTAATGCCAAAAATATCGCGGGCGGCCAGCATGGTTTGGGTTTTGGTGTCCCACACTACAAAGGCATACATGCCACGCAGTTTTTTAACCACCTCTTCGCCGTATTCCTCGTAGCCGTGCACCAGCACTTCGGTATCGGCATTGCTGGCAAACCTGTGGCCTTTTTCTTCTAATTCTGCCCGCAGTTCTTTAAAATTATATATTTCGCCGTTAAACACAACCACCACGGTTTTATCTTCGTTAAACATGGGTTGCCGCGCGCTTTCGGTAAGGTCTACAATCGAAAGACGGCGAAAACC
>JAJDJP010000064.1 GCA_030267215.1 Ruminococcaceae bacterium OttesenSCG-928-A16 | reverse complement strand
TGCGGCCGCTTTGTTTTGCAAAAAATGGGGTATTTGGGCTTCGGTTTTCTTATTCTAAAGTCTTTTAAAAAAATTTGCAACACCTTCTTTTCAAAAAAATCCCTCTTCTATCGTCCTTATTGCTTTTCTCTGCACCGCATAATCTGCGTAGATTTTTACCCCCTTTTGTGATACGATAAGGCTGTTGTAATATCCCTGAATTTAGATGTAGGAGGACTACCTGTGCAGATAGATAAATCTACCTTTAAAAAATTAGCTTTATTGCTTTTGCTTGGTATTGGTTTTTACTGGTTGCTGCAAAACTACACCCTTGCTTTAAATGTGTTGTATGGCGCGTGGGGGCTTATCTTCCCTTTTTTGTTGGGGCTTATGATTGCCTTTTTGCTAAACCTACCCATGAAGGCCATCGAAAAACATCTTTTTAAAGACAAAGGAGGCAAATTAAAGCGGCCCATCAGCTTTATTTTATCTATTATTTTTGTGCTTTTATTAATTGTTTTTTTAATATTTATGGTGGTGCCGCAACTGGTTGCCGCTATTCAGCAGCTTATCAGCTCTATGCCGGGGTATGCTGCCGAAGCCGAGAAGTTTTTATCGCCCTACCTTGCCTATGTGCCACAGGTGCAAGAATATGTTAAGGACCTAAACATTAACTGGATGGACCTTGCCACCAAAGCGTGGGAGTTTTTACAATCGGGCGCGGGCAGCTTTTTTGGTTCGGCCATTGGGGTTGCCTCCAGCATTGTTAGCGGTACCATTAGCTTTTTTTATTGGCCTTATTTTTGCCTGCTATGTATTGCTGGATAAAGAACACCTTGGTGCCCAGTTTAAGGGGCTTTTGCAGGCGTATCTTCCCCAAAAGGCCTACGCCCGGTTTATGGGGGGTGCCTCTTTGTCCAACCGCATTTTTTCTAAATTTGTGGCAGGCCAATGCACCGAAGGCCTGGTGATTGGTGCTATTTTCTCGGTTATTTTGTTTGTAAGCGGGTTCGATTATGCCCTATTAATTGGTGTTTTAATTGGGTTTATGTCGCTTATCCCGGTATTTGGCACCACCATTGCCTGCATTTTGGGCGCACTTTTGCTGCTTATGTCTCAGGGGCTGTGGCGGGCCGTGGCCTTTGTCATCCTCTTTCTTGTTATTCAGCAAATTGACGGCAACTTTATTTACCCACACATTGTGGGTACCTCGGTGGGGTTGCCCCCCATGTGGGTGCTGGTGGCGGTTACCCTGGGCGGCAGCTTAATGGGGGTTACCGGCATGTTCTTCTGCATTCCACTGGCCAGCGTAATTTACACCCTTGTACACCGCGATGCCCGCAAGCGTTTAGAGGCCAAGGGGATTCCATCGCCAGTGGTAGAAATGGCCGCCAACACCCCACCTAAAAAGCAACGGCGAAAGCGAAAAAATAAATAAAATATATTACTTATTAAATAGCAAATAAAAAGATGCCCCGCTTAAGCGGGGCATCTTTTTATTGTAGTTGTTAAAAATTAGTTACGGGCTACCAAGGGCGTGCGCTACACTGCTTGCCCTGCAAAACCTGCAAGCCCGGGGCCAATGCTCTTTATTTTTTTGGCACAATCTCCAGCCAATAATCGTCTGGGTCGTTAATAAAATAAATTCCCATTTCGGGGTTTTCAAAGCAGATGCAGCCCATTTCTTTGTGCTTTTTGTGGGCGGCCTCGTAGTTGCTGGCCGCAAAGGCAATGTGGCTTTCGTTATCGCCCAAATTGTAGGGTTCTTTCCTGTCGGCAAGCCAGGTAAGTTCTATTTGGTGGGTAGAAAGCCCATCCCCCAAATACACCAAAATAAAGCTGCCATCGGCGGCTTCTTTGCGGCGTACTTCGGTTAGGCCCAGGGCTTCTTTGTAAAAAGCCAGGCTTTTTTCTAAATTTAATACATTTATATTATTATGCGCAATTTCAAAGGTCATTCTTTTTTGCCTCCTTTTTTACTCTCTTTATCGGGTTGCATGGTGTCTACATAAATCATCACATCTACCAGCCGCTCATAATCTTGGTTAAACGCCGCAATAGCTGGCGTTACCGGATGCTTTCCAAGTTCTTGGCGAATGGTTCTGATTCGCTTGCTCATTTGCTGAACGCTCCACAATGGGTTTTGCATGCCGCCAGAGGGTGAGCGAAAGCGCCTATTACAAATGGCGGCCACCGCATTTTTACCCTTGTTGGAAAAAGCCTTGGGTAAATGATTTAATTTTTTTACCATTTTTTCGTATTCGTTGGCCAAAAATAAAATTTTGTGGATATCATCGCTATAAGGCGCTATGGCCAAGGTGTGGTTCAGCTGTTGCTCCCATATTTCTATAAAGGGGGTTCCTATCAGCAAAAACCATTCGCTCATTTTAGCAAACGCTAAGCGCCGGTTATCTTGCAGCGGGTTTCTATGCTCTAATTCGTACTTAAAAGCCAATGCAAAAATAAGGCTTTCGTACACCCAGTACATTGCTATGGTTTGGTTTTGGGTTGTTTTGTGCTTTATTCTTTGGCCTCGTTCATAGCACTCGTAAACATAGTTTTCGCCCTGTACATACAGGTAGGGCACGCACTCCTGGCCGGGTTTACCAATGCGGCCATCTAACATAGAACGAGTGAAGCCCGGCACCTTTAAAAGACCAACCAGCACCTTTTGGTATAGCTCTTTTTCGGTTAACATTGGCTTCACCCGTTTGCTTTGCTTGCTTACCGTTCAATGGCACGGCATTCTAAGTAATATCTTTTTTGGTTAGCATGCCCCATCGAGAAAGTTTTTTTAGGCAGCACGCCCCCCAGTGCCACCCCTTTAAATAAATCTGATTTTTGGAACGGAGGAAGCAAAATGCCCACCGCCCCTTTTTGGGCTAATTCGCGCACAGCGTCTTCGCCATGCACATAGTCCACCACTATCTCCGGGTGGTCTACAGCGTATCCTTGCAAAAAGGCGTCTAGCGTAGCGGCCGCTATGGCACCGTGGGGGTTGCTTACCCCAATGCCTTGCTGGCCATTTTTGTGCAGTGCCACAAACTGCTGCTGGTCTTGCCCGGCTGGCAACAGCGCGCCACCGGTGGCACCGGCAAACAGCGCTGCCCCACGCAGCATGCAGGCGGGGTCGGCCCCAAACACCACCCGGTGTATCGGTTCAATTTCTATGGCGGGGCTTTGCACGTTTTCTAGCTCTACCAAGCAGTAGCGGGCCGGGTGGTCTTCGGCCTCGGCCGCAGGCAGGGTTTGCTTCAATTCTTCCCAATAGGCTTTGGCGGTGGCAAGGCTGTGGTTGCCATCGCCCACGGCAAGCGCAAAATGGGGCTGGCCTTGGGCGTCGTATTTCTCTGCAAAGCGCTCGGGGTTATCCAGCGTGGCAAGGGCTGCCGCAATTTGGGCTATGTCTTGGGGGCTGGTTATGGCCCAGCCCTGCACATGGCCGCCGTCCAGTATCAAATCTTGGCTATACAAAAGTTCCAGCTCGTCTTTTTTATGGGCAAAGGGTTCAATAATCGCTTTTTCGGTATCATCGGCCAGCATTAAAATGTGGGGGCTTTCTAGCGCGGCGCCACGCCGCACCGCAAGCCGGGGCGGTATGCGCTCTACCAGGGTGTTTTCGCTGGGGCGTATGCGGCTGGCGGCCCCTGGTGTGTAGCTGTAATCCTCCAGGTCCACACATCCAACAAGGCCCTGGCGGGGTGGCAACCCGGGGAAGGTGCGCTCTACATACACATATCCTTGCACCTTTTGGGTAAGCACCTGCTGGCGATATTGCCGCATGCTGGCCTGTATTTTCGCAATACGCGCGGCGCCATTTTCTTCTTCTAAATATACTTCGGGGTAAATAATGTGCAGCGTGCTGGGGGCAGTGCCCACAAGCTCTTCCACCTGCTGCCAATACTCTGGCTGGCTGGTAAATTGGTCGCACGCCAGCACGGCCCAAAGCCCCAAATTTTCGCCTTTTGCGGGCAATAAAATATCTGCGGGTTGTAATACCGGTTTTTGCATAATGGCCCCTTTTCTATTATGAATATCTATCTTAAAAAACAAATAAAAATAAACATTAAATAAAGATATTATAACTATGCCCCTAGACAAAAGAGGGTTGAACCCAAAGGTGCATTGTAAAGCAATTTTATTAAAACGGTAAGCCGTGAAGCAGGATTAGGAGCACTGGTAACCACCCACAGGGTACCTAAACCCAGCAAACCACATGCCTTTTAAATGGCAACCCTATGGCCGGTTAAGGCGTAAATAGCCAGTGCTAATATACCAATATACAGTAGGTTAATGGGCAAGCCCTTAAAGGTGGCCGGCACGCTGCGGTTGTTCATGCGGCGCTGGCCCTCGCTAACAATAAGCACGGCAAGGCCATAGCCAAGGCCACTACCCAGCGCAAACCCCATGGTTTGCACAAAGGTGTAGTTTTGCGTTGCTGTTACCAGCATGGGCCCCAGCACAGCCCCGTTAAAGGTGGCCATGGGCAACACCGCCACAATGTTTTTGGTGTTGGCCGGCCGCACCAAAAAAATACCAAATAAAACAATAAAAAATGCAATAATGGCGCAAACCACCAGTATTAAGGGGCGGATATAATCCCTAAACCAAAACTGCTGTTGCATGATAAACTGGTTGGCAAAAAAGCCCAACGGGGCGCTAATAACCAGCACCAAGGTAAGCAAAGAACAAAAAATTACGCCGTCTACGCTGGAGTTGGTAACCAGGTTTACCAGGCGAGAAACCCCAAGCCCACGGGTAAACACTGCGTTTTCTACAAATAAGGCCATTAACATAAGGCCCACAAAGCTGGCAAGGTTTTGTATTACAGCACTCATTGTAGTTTTTTCACCCCCAGGCTTATTCTTTTTTTAAAGGTGTTTACGCCGGCACGCCACAAGGCTGCCACCAGCCCCAGCAAAATAAAGCCGCCGGCGGGCATTTCGGCCATGGGCAAAAAACCTTTTTTAAAAAAGATTATGCCACCTATGGCACCGGTTGCCAGCAGTTCTCGCAGGCCGGCCATTAAAAACAGCACCAGGCAAAAACCCAAGGTGGTTACAAAACCTTTTTTAAACGAAGTGGAAATACGCTCGCGCTGGGCGCTGCCATAGCGTTTAATAATTAGTGGCTCTATTACCAGCAGGGGCAGGTAAATACCCACAGCCTGCATGGCGGTGCCAAACAGGTATTGGTCCATAACATAGCTAACACCCGCATACAAAGTGCAGGCCGTTAGCACATAAATAAGTGCCCTAAAACCATCGCCTACATGGCGGCTAATAAAGGTGGCCACCATGCGGGTGGGGGTTAATAGCAAAATAACCGCCACCGCTATAATAGTGGCATTTTGGATATTGGTGGCCGGGATGATGATAGGAGCCAGCCCCAGCCCCTGCATAATAACCGGGTTGTTTAAAAAAACGCGGTCTCGCCGGGAGAGCCTGTCCATATTTTCGGCAAGATAGCGGATGCGTCCGTCTTTCATTTTTGCACCGCCCCCTTTCGCTTACCCGCTTTGCGGGCCGTGCGCCGGGCCAATGCCCCGGCAACCGTTCTATCGAAATAGCCCGAAACAGCGTTGACAATAAGAATGGAGAAGCAAACGCCCAGCTCGTAAGTGCCAAAATAGCGAAAAACAATGGTGCTTACCCCAATTAAAAACCCGTAAATACACTGCGAAACCCTGTTTTTAGGCAGGGTGCCCGGCTCGGCCACCAAAAATACCGCCGAAAATACATAGGCGCTGGACAACATTTCGTATTTTACGGTTTCTAGCCGTTGCAGGGGGTTGTCAAAAATCGAGATTAGCCATGCACCTTCTGGCGCGCGCGGAAACAAAAAGATTAAAACCACCGACGTGCATAAAAAGGTGATGGGCGCTGCCAGTGGCAGCCTTTTTTTAAGCACCAAAAACACCGCGCAAGATACAATAACAAGGCAGGCCGTTACCCCCAGCGGGCCAAGGTAGTTGCCCAGCAACAGGTTCCAGGTATCTATGTTGGGCAACCCGCCATTTTTTAAAATGTAAGAGGGACCCTCTACCCGGGCCACATCTTTAAAGGTCCACAGGTTCCAAAGGTTTTGGGCGGTAGCTTCGGTGCCGCCCAGCCAAATTTGCGGCTGTGGGTACCTAAAAATTTCTTCTGG
>JAJDJP010000063.1 GCA_030267215.1 Ruminococcaceae bacterium OttesenSCG-928-A16 | reverse complement strand
CGGTTTCTTCTTCTGGCTCTTGCGGCTCTTGCAAGTCAAGTTCCGCATTAAAGGCCTCTTCGTCCTCCAACACGGTTTCTGGCGGTTGCTCTTCAATTTCTACTGGCTGGGTTTGCACCTCGCTCTGCGAGATGCCGCTGGCAATTTCTTCTGCCTGCGCAAAGGCACCAAGGCTGCTGCCCAAAAGCAGCAGCAGGGCAAGGGCAGTGCTGGAAAAGCCAACCAATGCTTTTTTAAATTTAGGATTGCTTTTTTTCATGATTTTCTCTCCCCAATTTTATTGGTTTATAAAAATTTGTTTTTAGGCTAAGCAAAACGGTTTTTTTATACTATTGGCTGCGCACTGCTAAGGCGCACGCATCGTTAATATACATAAAAAGTGGCGCTTGCCGTGCCTGTATTGCCGGCAGCATCGGTGGCGGTGGCACGCAGCAATAGTTGGCCGGTGTGTCCTTGTTGTTTTAGCTGCTGCAGGGGGGCGATTGTGTCGGTGCCGGTGGCAAGTATGGCGCCGGTTTCTTCTTGCAGCACCTCCCAGTTGCAGCTGGTTTGGGTTGCGTCTGATAGTAAAATATTGGCCAACAAGGGGTTTACGGCTGTGCTGTTGCCTTGTTCATCTTGCAAATAAATGCCTACTACGGGCGCTGTAATATCTTGAATATACAAAACCGGGGCTTGCACGCTGGCCATGCCGGGCACCAGGGTAACCGTGTAGGCTGCGCCTTGTGCAAAAACCGGCAATAAGCTGGTTGCGGGCACCAGCTGTAAAGTGTAGTTTTGGGTTTGGGGCACTGGTAATGGTGCAAATTGGTAGCTGCCATCTTGCCCCACCACCGTGGTGGCAACTATGTTGGCGGTGGTTTCTTCTATTAGCTGCACGGTGTATTCTACCGCATACCAGCCGCTATCGGGCAGGGCATTGCCCGCTGTATCTAGCAGCAGCACATGGCCATATACCTGTGTGTAGGCCCCGGTAACTTGCGGGGCCACTGTGGCAATGCTTTGCGGTGTTTGCGTTAACCCGCCCGGCGCAGGCTGGGGGACCTGCGCCGGAGGCAGGGACGCTGGTTGCGCAGCAGACGAAGCTACTGCAATATCTTCAATACCGCTGGCCGGGGCCACACTTTGGGCGCTGCCCTGGGGGAGGCTTTGCTGCGGTGGTGCCACAGCCAGCGGGGTAGAAGCAGAGGTAAGGGTATAGCATAAGGTAGCCCCAACAACAGCCACGGTGCACAAAGCTGCCAGCACAAAGGCTGTGCCGCTTTTTAAAAAGCTGGTGCCGGCAAGGGCGCCCGGTGCTGCCAGGGTGGTAACGCCCGCTTTTTCTATGCAGTGGGCAACCACCACAAAGGGCACCTTGGCGTTGGCGTCGGTTTGCAGCACGCCGGTAAGGGCGGCCATGGGCAGCAGCACCTGCCCTGTGGGGGTATCCATTTTTTCTATTTGTTGTTTAATTTGTTTGCGGGCCCGGGTTAGCGTAACACTTACCGAATGGGGCGTAATGCCCATGGCTTTGGCCACCTCTTCGCGGGTTTGCTCTTCAAAATAATAAAGCACCACGCACATGCGGGTTTGCTGTGGCAAATTTTGAATGATTTGCAGCAGTTGTGCCCGTTTTTCATCGTTTTCTACAAATTGCTGGGGTAAAAACGCGTGGTTTTCTTCCGCAATAAAATTATTATATTCTTCTATTGGCAAGGGGTACTCACCTTTCGTGGTTTTGCGCCTTTGCTGGTTGCACGCTGTGCGTATTAACTGGTACAGCCAGCTGGTGAAGGCATTGGGGTTTTTAAGCTGAGTAATGTTTTTTTGCAAAAGAATAAACACTTCTTGGGCGGCATCTTCACCATCTTGCTGGTTGCCCATGTTTTGCACGCACAGGTAAATAACCCGTTGCCCAATACTGTAGCAAAGGTTGGTAAATGCCCGTTTATTCCCATTCATCGCTTCTGCAACAAAGGTTTGCAGTTCCTGCTCGCTTTTTTTGTTTTTCACTTTGTTCCCCCAGGCCCAGAAATATCCGGTTATAATATAAGAGCATTTTAATTTAAAAAGTTATACATTCTTTTTTATTTTTTTATAAAAGCTATGCTGCACCAGCTTGTAAATGGCCACTAAGCCGCCTATTGTTACGTATATTATGGCACATGGCAGGTCAAAAGTCAGTCAAAAAAATCCGTCGTTATTACGCAAAAAAGGCCACTCCAAAAGGAGTGGCCTTTGCCTGCCAAAAAGCAAACCTGCTTTTTGTGCAAATTGTATAGCAAAAAGAGCCTTTTTGATTGCCCAACCAAGCGTGGGGCATGCCGTAGCGCCATAACTTGGTGCAAAATGGCAACAAAGGGTAATTTCCCTTTTATTTTACCTGGCTGGCTGCAACGGCACAAGCAACGGTGGCGCCAACCATGGGGTTATTACCCATGCCAATTAGGCCCATCATTTCTACGTGTGCCGGCACGCTGGAAGAACCCGCAAACTGAGCATCGCCGTGCATGCGGCCCATGCTATCGGTTAAGCCGTAGCTGGCAGGGCCCGCGCCCATATTGTCTGGGTGCAGGGTGCGGCCGGTGCCGCCGCCACTGGCAACGCTAAAATATTTGTTGCCGGTTTCGTTTGCCCATTTTTTGTAGGTGCCGGCCACCAAATGCTGAAACCGGGTGGGGTTGGTGCTGTTGCCGGTGATGGAAACCTGCACACCCTCGTGTTTCATAATGTCTACGCCTTCCAGCACATCGTTGGCGCCGTAGCATTTTACAGCGGCGCGCGGCCCGTTAGAGAAAGCACGCTCGTTTACAATTTTAAGTTCGCCTTTTTCAAAATCGTAATCGGTTTCTACATAGGTAAAGCCATTAATGCGGCTAATAATGTAGGCGGCGTCTTTACCAAGGCCGTTTAAAATAACGCGCAGGGGTTTGGTGCGGGCGGTATTGGCGGTTTGGGCAATGCCAATGGCACCTTCGGCGGCGGCAAAGCTTTCGTGCCCGGCCAAAAAGGCAAAGCACTCGGTTTCGTCTTTTAGCAGCATGGCGCCAAGGTTGCCGTGGCCAAGGCCTACTTTGCGTTGCTCGGCTACGCTGCCGGGTATGGTAAAGGCCTCTAGCCCTTCGCCAATGGCGGTGCTGCAATCGGCTGCATTTTTTAGCCCGCGTTTTACCGCAATGGCGGTGCCAAGGGTGTAAGCCCAAACGGCGTTATCAAAGCAAATGTTTTGCACGCCTTTAACAATCTTCTCAACGTCGATACCTTTTTGGAGAAGTAGGTCGCGGCAATCATCTAAGCTGCCAAGGTCGTTCTGTTTCAGGCATGCCTCTATTTTGGGCATGCGGCGTTGTTGGTTTTCAAAAGTAGCCATTATTACTCCTCCTTCCTTATTCTTCGCGCGGGTCAATGTACTTCACCGCGCCATCTTGTTCGGTAAACCGGCCATAGGTGCCCTTGTTGTTCTCGTAGGCTTCGCTGGGGTTTTTGCCGTGGCGGATATCCTCCAGCATTTTGCCAAGGCGCACAAACTCGTACCCAATTACTTCGTTGTTTTCGTCCAGCGCCATTTTGGTAATGTAGCCTTCGGTAAGCTCCATATAACGCACGCCTTTGGCACGGGTGCTGTAAATGGTGCCCGTCATGCTGCGCAGGCCTTTGCCAAGGTCTTCTTGCCCGGCACCAACCGGCAGCCCATCTTCCGAAAAGGCGGTTTGGCTGCGGCCGTACACAATTTGTAAAAATAACTCGCGCATGGCCACGTTAATGGCATCGCACACAAGGTCGGTGTTCAGCGCTTCTAAAATGGTTTTGCCCGGCAAAATTTCGCCCGCCATCGCGGCCGAGTGCGTCATGCCAGAGCAACCAATGGTTTCTACCAGGGCTTCTTCGATAATGCCATTTTTAACGTTTAGGGTAAGCTTACAGGCACCCTGTTGCGGTGCGCACCAGCCAACCCCGTGGGTAAGGCCGCTAATGTCTTTCACATCGTACGCCTTAACCCATCTGCCCTCTTCTGGTATAGGGGCGGGGCCATGGTTTGGCCCTTTGGTTACAGGGCACATATGCTCAACTTCGTGGGTATAGGTCATAAAGCAATGCTCCTTCTGTTACAAATTTAGCGGTTTTGCTTTGCCTGCCGTGGGGAAATACCCCCATTGCCAAAGTTTTAACACGCCTTTGTTATTATACCCAGTTTGGGCCAAAACCGCAACCACCAAAACCGTTTTACCCAAGCCCGCCGTTTTAAAATAAACAGGCTTTCGCAGCCAAAGGGCAACCCGCTGTGCTATTTTTATCTTGCGGGGCTGGGCAAAAGCAAAAAAGGCTGGTAAAACCGCTATTTTTGCTTGGTTTTTGCCCAAAAAACATTTAAAAGCCGGTGGGTTTGCCGCAATATGCCGTGCTGTGCCGCAAAAACCTGTAATTTTGGCCAAATTGGTGCATTGCGTTTGCCTTTTTTGTTTGCTATAATGCTAGCAAAGCATATATTTGGCTTTTTAATTTTTAAAGTGAGATAAGGAGGTTTGTGTTATGGATTTACATGATTTTAACCTGAAAGAATTTATGGAAGTTCTTGACTCTTGCGAGGACGATGTATATTTGGTTACCGACGAAGGCGACCGCTTGAACCTGAAAAGCAAACTGATGCAGCTGATTGGTTTTACCAAGCTAATTGAGGGTGGCATTGTAAGCCACGCCCACATTGAATGCAAAAATAAAGAAGACGAACAGAAGTTGTTCCGTTTTAACCTGTTTGGCAAAACCGGCCTGGAAGTGAAATAAGGTTTTATCCTTGCTTACATTTAATACCCGCTTGCCTAGGCAAGCGGGTATTTTTTATGGTTTTATGCATACTTTATTTGTATGTTTTTTACCCGCAGCAACCTAAAAGCGGCATATTCTTCTGCCAATTGCTTTAGCTGCGCTTGCTCGGCAGGCAAGGCACCCTCCCACATCTGTATCGAAAAATCCAGTTCCTCTTTCAACTTTTTGTTTTTCCACCTGCCAATAATTTGGCCGCCCTTTAAAACCACCCCGGGGTTGGCAACATACTTCCACACCTCTTTATGTAGGGCGGCATTCTCTAAAATTATGGTTCGGTCCTTCAAATCCAGGTAAGGGTCGTGTGGGGCAAGCAGCAGCAGGCGCTCGTCGTCGCTTTGGGCAAGCTGCAAGCGTTCTTTTTCGGCTGCTAGCAGGTAGCGGGTTTTGCCCTCTACCTGCACCGCCAGCAGTTCTTTTTCTACCGTGCCCCAAAGGCGGCGTGCCTGCTTTGGGCTGCAACCCAGCCAGCTTGCAAAACAATCTACCGTGGTGGGGCCATAGCAGCGCAAAAACTTGCGCACCAGTTTTTGGTTTGCGCCGGGTATGGTTTTGGGCAGGTGCCCCACCCAATTTTTGTAAGAGGTGAATGTGGGGCTAACACCCTGCCGCTGGCCAAACACCACCAGCGAAGAAAAAGAACAGGGCCGCAATAAAAAAGAAACAGCCGCACCGCCAACCGTTTGTTTTTGGGGGTTGCCATACATAGAAGGCGCACACCACAACGCTTGTTTGCTTTTGGGCAGGTCCTTTTGCACAATATCGGCCAGGGTTTGGTCTAGCAGCTCTTTGCTTTTAATGGTATGGACATCTAAATACACAATTGCTTTTTTAAGCCGTTCCAATACATCATCAAAGGACATTTGCAAATAATCCAGTGCACCAGTAATACCACGGGTGTAAATCCAAGGGGTTTCGCCCTGCTGCGCAACCAAAGGGGTTAAAAAAATATCGCTTTGCTCGGTAGGGAAAACCACCGGCACACCCCGGAAACTCCATGCTTGCAACAGTGTTTTTTGGCTATATAAAGCATGGTGTAACGCCGTTAGCGTGCAGCCGTTTAGCCGGTTAAACAGGGCTGCTTCCCACACACCGGGGGGCGAATTTTGTAAACCACAGGCCCCGGCTGCTTCTAACAATTCCCCCATCGGGCGCTTTTTATCTAACCCATGGGCACAAAGCCGATAATTACGAATTTGTTTTGCCTCTATTTTCATGGTAACACCTCTGTTGCCAGCCACCTTTTTAGGCGCCACACTTTTATATAGTATACTATATTATGGTATGTATATCCTATCAAAGTAATATACGCAAAAGCAAAGGTTGTTTACTTTACCGCCAACTGCAAAGCTTTTTAAACGCAAAACCCCCATGGCAAATTTGCCGTGGGGGTTTTGG
>JAJDJP010000062.1 GCA_030267215.1 Ruminococcaceae bacterium OttesenSCG-928-A16 | reverse complement strand
ACTTCTTATTAATTCCAGTGCTACTATATTTATTGCACTAATTGGGGGAATTAATAATAAAGGAGTCAATAAAGCATGACAAACGTCCAAGAACTAAAAGAAACCGAACTTTACAATGTAATTGCAGCCCAAGCACTAAAAATCACTCTTCTCGAAAAAAAGCTTTTTGAGAAAGAAAAAGAGAAGGATATTCTTTTTACTGATTATTTGAACGATTGGTTACACAAGCAACATCACTTAGAAGACAATTTCTTTACGGCGTGAAGATGTACGGCTGGTTGTTGAAGAATTATACTCTTTGCAAGCAGTTGCCATTAGCGAACAACAAGTAGCGCCCTATCTCAAAAAGTGGAGTATGGGTGATGTAGAGGACGTGCGCCGCCAACTGGAAAAAAGAAGTAGTCGAAAACTATCCAACATTCTGCATGAAGTTGAGCGCATGGCTACGGCTGAATACTTCACATACTCTAAAACCGGGCATATTCCTATTAGCTGGAATACATGTTCTGATTTATCCAGCTACATTATTGCAAGAAAACTTGGTATAATTGGGCTAGGTAATTTTAACCACCAGTCGTTTCAAGAATTGCAAAAACTGGATAAATCTTTTGACAAGGGCTTCCAGTGGATTAACCGTATTGCCAAAAATGTTTACCTGCAATTAGATACGATATTAAAAGAGGAGTTGAAAAAAAATGAAAAAACAGCAGAAAGACAGCAGCCCAGCCCCGATGAATTTTTACAGCCAGATGGTTATGGAATATTTGGAAGCGAACGAGCCGGACGTGCTGAACGACCTATTACTCCAAAACAGCTTAACTTCGGAGATGTTGCGTTTGGAAGAGGAACTACAGTACGAGGAACACCGCCTGAAAGAAACCAAGAAGCTGGGGCAACTGGAAAAAATTCAACAGCTGCAGGGCGATCACATGGCCGTGACCAAACTGTATCGGCAGATAGAGAGCGAAACACAAGAGGAAATCAACCAGTTGTTCAACGTACGAATGGCCGAGTTGATACAGCAAGTGAAGGCGCAGTCGCCGGAGTATTACAAGTCGCAGCCGACAACGGATTAAAACCCACTTCGCCAAAGAACGGTTTTGGTGGCCCAAAAACCAAATACAAAAATAACGTATTGGCCATTAAGGTTTTGCAAAATGTTGAAGCCGGGCAAAGAACAGCTACCCTCGCCGAACAAAAAGTTATGAAACGATACACTGGCTGGGGTGGTATACCCGAAGTTTTTGAGGAAGGCCGTGCTGGGTGGGAAAAGGAACACAGCGAACTAAAATCCCTATTACCAGATGCCGAATATGCGCAAGCCCGGCGTTCCACTCTTAACGCACACTACACACAGCCCGAAATCATACAGGCTATCTACGCTGGCCTAGACGGCCTTGGTTTCAACGGCGGCCGCTTGCTTGACCCCTCAGCAGGCAATGCCCGTTTTTTTTCCGAACTGCCTGACCACTGGCAAAAAGACCTTCATGCAGTGGAACTAGACACCACTTCGGGGCGCTTAACCGCTGCCATTCACCCAAACGCAAAGGTACATATAATGGGGTATCAGGACGTAAAATATCCCGACAACTACTTTGATGGCATTATCAGCAACATACCCTTCGGCAGCTATGGCGTGCCCGATGAGCGTTATAATAAGCACAACTGGTCAATCCACGAATACTTTTTTGGCAAGTCTTTAGACAAGGTAAAGCCTGGTGGTGTAATCGCTTTTATTACCTCAAAGTATTTGATGGATAAGAAAAACAATTCCTTTAGAAAGTATGTGGCCCAGCGCGCAGAACTTGTTGCCGCAATACGCCTGCCAGCCAATACATTTTGGGATATTGCCAAGACCGAAGTAACCACGGATATTCTTATTTTAAAGAAACGAGAACAAGAGGTTGTTTGGGAACAAGATTGGGTACACCTCGGCCTTACCGCAGACGGGGTGCCCGTAAACGAATACTATTTATCTCACCCCGAACACCTGCTAGGGCAGATGGTTTTCGACAAGTCTTTTTTCGGAAATGAAACCGACACTGCTTGTTTTAATCTTGACCCCGAATTTTCGGCTTCTAAGGCTCTTAACGTGGTGTTTTCGGCCATAACCGAAAACGATTCACCCGTTTTCACCCCTGTAACCATAACGCCCATACCTAAACCGCCCACTAGAAGAAACAGTTGCCACCCTGCAACATGAAATGGTGCACCAGTATTGCCATGAGAATGGTATACAAGATACAAGCCGTGGGAACACATATCACAATAAAAAATTCAAAATTGAAGCTGAAAAGCGTGGACTGATTATTGACTATGCAAAAAGTATCGGCTGGAGCGTTACAACCCCTTCCCCTGCTCTAATTGATTTTTGCAAAAAGCACTGGAAAGACGAAATGAAAATTAGTCGTAAGTTGCCGGTAAAGAAAAAAGGGCAAGGTTCCAGCACTCGGAAATATTACTGCCCTGTGTGCAACACCAGTGTTCGGGCAACTAAAGAGGTGCGTATTATTTGTGCTGATGACCACCAGGTTATGTTATTGCAAAATAACACAAAGCCACCCATGTAGGTGGCTTTGTGGATTCAATAGTTTTGGTGCGACATCGTGTCGTACCAGACAAATGCAAAAACTTTTCGCTAGAAAAAAGCCGGTAGCAATTGCTACCGGCTTTTTTGTTGTAGATAAGCTGGGAGCGATATTATTGTTCTCCAGCTTTTGTTTTGTCTTGGTCCTTAATCCACTCATCATACCACTCTAAAAATTCGCCAAAAATTAATTCCTCCCCCAGTTTTCTGGCTCTTGTGGCTTCAGCGATATCATCGTAAAAACCTAAAAAATAATACTTTCCTTGCAGAGTAATACCTGCGGCCCATTTTTGCTTATTATTATTATAATAAACCCCTGTAACCCCGCTAGTGTTATCTGCCCGCAAATTTTTATTAGTTAACATCCCTATATTAGTGTTAAACTGTTTGTTTTTAGTGTTCATTTCTTTTACTCTTTTGCGCCCTAAATCAACGATTAGACACCCACAACTTTTAATTAGTCCGTGTTTTAGCTCGTTGATTGATGCATGCTTTTCTTTTCCGCACTCACATCTGCAAATCCAAATCACGCTACCGTTTGATGAGCGCTTATTTGTGGGTTGAATTGCTTCCAAACGCCCATATTTTTGGCCGGTAATATCTATCGCTACACGCCTTTTGCACCCACAGCTTGTGCGGTCACCAGACCTAAGCTTTGATGTCGAGGCGAGCGTAGCGTTACCGCAATCGCAAATACACTCCCACAAAACGCTAGTGCCTTTTTTTTCATCTGAGCGTTTAATCACGGTAAGATTACCAAACCTTTGCCCGGTTAAATCTATTGCGCTGCTTTTTATGGTTCCGGCAGCGTGCCTTGCTTTGGTGTGGTTAGCCCTGTTTATGCTGCTGCATTCCTTGCTGCATGTAGTTCTTTCGTGCTTTTTCGGAGAGCTAAACTCCACGCCGCAAATAATACACTTCTTTGTTACGGACGACCCGACATAGGTTTTTTTTCTCTTTTTGGCTTCGAGCCATTTATCATACCATTCTAAAAAATTACCCCAAATTTCATCCTCCGCAATTTTTCTGGTTGCAGCAGCATCTTCGATGTTTTTATAGGCGCCGAGAGAGTACACTTTGCCTTGAAATGTAATCCTTGCCTGCCAGTTACCGCTGCGGGGGTCGCGATATACTCCTGTATACCCGCTAGTATTATTTTTTTGAAGAGGATTTTTGCGAATTTTTTCAATATTTGTATCAAACCGCATCGTTTTTTCTCTCGCCTTATCAAGACGTTCTCTTTTTTTTGCGTTAGTAGCTTGGCACCCACAGCTTTTAGTATAACCTACAGTTAAGTCGGCGGAATTTACAAGGGCAGTCTTCCCGCATTTGCAAAGGCATGCCCATATTACATTGCCACAAGTACTCCTTTTTTCGGTGGGATAGAGAGCAGTCAACCGACCAAATGTTTTGCCAGAGAGGTCAAGCGGTTTATTTGTGCTAAGACACCCGCAACTTTTTGCTTTTCCGTTTACAATGTTCGATACAATAACCAAAGCTGTATTTCCGCAGTCGCAATCACACAACCATAAGTAACGGCCTCTTTTTTTTCTTCTGTTCTTTTTTTGGCAGTGAGCATACCCGAACGCATACCGGTAATATCCCGTATTGTACCTGGCCCGGTGCTGCCTTCCTTAGTTTCTCGCTCGGATCTCTGCTTTCCGATTATGGACATGTGTTTTTTGCTGCAATCTCCCTTGCGGCATGTCACTACTTTGTCGCTGGGCTTTGAATTAAATTCCGCCCCACAAATAACACATTGCTTTATCACAATTAATCCTCCACAGTGTCGTCTGGCACATACTCCATTAAGTCGCCGGGTTGCACTCCAAACTTTTTGCACAATTTATTTATAGTGCTTGCGTCAACGCTGCCAGTGCCCTTTTTTAATCGGGTTAAAGCGCTTTGGCTGATAAGGCCCTCTTGCCTTATCTTGTACGATGTATAGCCCTGTGCCTGTAACAAATCAAGTAATTTTTGATAGACTATCATTTTATCACCACCTACTATTAAGCATAACACAATTTATCACCGTTACAAGTGACAAATTACACAAGTTGTGGCACCAATATTCGTGACATTTGTCTATTGCATATCACCGATAACAGTGCTATACTATATACATAAGAACAACACAAAGAAAGAGGGCAATATAATGACTGAAAACGCAAAAAAATATTTAGCAAGTGGAGCACCGGAATTTTTAATGCATGGTGAGCACAAAGGACGCTTGGTAGATGTACAGCCCCTACTTGATGGATATGTAACAGGTATATACCGGTTCCCGGGTGGCACATGCTGCCCCGCAGAAGCCCCACAGCTTAAAATATAAACTAAAGCCCACCCGGCAGGGCGGTTGCTGGGGCTGGCAACATAAAACGATTTATAGTACAATATACGCAAACCACGAAAACAAAATTTGGAGGAAAACAAAATGGGAAAAACCTTAAAAGTGTTCGCAAATTATGGTGTTTTGGCAAAAGAAAAAAGAACAGTGTACACCGTATATGCCCCTCACGAGGGAACCACAGGCAGCGAAGGAATGACCGTTGAATTGCCAGAGGGTTGGGACTGGTACGAGAACACAGCAGGGCAAACCGTGCTAACTACGCCATGGGGCGCGCCCTATATGCCAAACGAAGTTATCGGCGGAAACAAATTCCCAAGTTTTATCGCTTATGAGGACGGAAAAAGGCGCACCTACAAACTTAAAATTATTAAAGATTAAGCAAAGCAAACCCTGTTTGATAATAAGCAAAAAGGGTGCGACACGATGTCGCACCCTAGCAATAAGAAACTGTCTTGCAATATTATTGACAAGAATATTTAAACGTGATACAATGTATTACAAGAGAGGAAGTGAACTAGATGGCTATTAGCATGAGATTGAGCGAAGCGGATGAGAAACTAATCCGCACATACACTGAAATGCACAATGTAAGTATTTCTGATTTTGCTCGAAACGCTATGATTGAAAAAATTGAAGATGAAATAGACCTAAAGGCATGGCATGAGGCTATGGATGAGTTCAAAAAAAATCCTGTCACCTATACGCTGGCTGAAATAGAAGAAGAGCTGGGGTTGAAGTGATGAAGTCATACCACGTTCTATTTTCTTCAAAAGCAAGAAAGATGTTTAAAAAACTGGACAAACCAGTGCAACAATTAGTTGATGGATGGTTGCGAAAGAATCTCGAAGGCTGTACCAACCCCCGTGCACATGGAAAGGCACTCACAGGAAACCATCAAAACGAATGGCGGTATAGAGTAGGAGATTATCGTATCTTGGTGAACATTCAAGATGAGAATATTTTAATATTGGTACTTGAAATAGGGCACCGAAAAGAAATATATTAATTGGCAACACTATAACACAATATTCCAGCTATCCCCTATCCTTTTCTTTTTTACTGCAAAAGGGGTACGACATCGTGTCGTACCCCACAACATAAAAAAATATTTAACAACGTAATTGACAAACAAAAAAAAATCTAGTACACTCAAATCGTACAAAAAAACAACCCCCATAGCCGCCCGGTTGCAACCAACAACCGGGGCAGCGTGCGCCATTGCAGATGTCCGAACATCTAAATGACTTATGAGAGTGGTTTTACCCCTGCATTATAGCCGGGTTAAAATAGAACTGTCAAATAAGCATTCAGATTATCAGCCAGAACTGATAGTCTGTTTTTTTATTTGACG
>JAJDJP010000061.1 GCA_030267215.1 Ruminococcaceae bacterium OttesenSCG-928-A16 | reverse complement strand
CAGATTTTGCCATGGCTGGTATTAAAGACAACACCAAGGTAGATGCCGCCCTTGCCGCCCTGCCCGAAATTGTGGGCAAAATGCTGGCATAATGCTGTAATTTGATGTAAAATATAGCTTGTGAGTGCTTATGGCAACCCAACAAGCGTTTGTTTAGGTTGCTTCCCTGCCGTAGGCGGGGAACAACTGTGCTTTTAGGGCTGAAAGAGTAGGACAAGAGGAGGCGAAAGGATTGGACGATTGCCTGTTTTGCAAAATTTGCGCAGGGGAAATACCCAGCACTGTGCTGTACGAAGATGATGAAATTTTAGCCTTCCGGGATATTGACCCGCAGGCGCCATTGCATTTTTTGGTGGTGCCCAAAAACCATGTGCAAAGTGCCGCCCAACTTACCATGCAAGATGGCGCCCTGCTGGGTAAAATATTTGCCACCATCGCCCGCTTGTGCGAAGAGCAGGGGATAACAAATGGCTACCGTGTGGTAACCAATGTGGGGCAACAGGGCGGGCAAAGTGTGCCGCACCTGCATTTTCATGTGTTGGCGGGCCGCCAATTGGCATGGCCCCCGGGCTAAAAAAACCATATAAGGCCATGGTAATGCACTAAACTGGGCCATAAAAAGGAGACAGAAAAAAATGAATGAAACCTACACCCTGCAAGTGGCTGGCCTAACCAGAGAACTACCCATTTGCAAAATTAGCGATGACCTTTCGATTGCGGCTTTTATTATGTTTGGCGATGTGGAACTTACCATTGCCTGTGCCAAAGCGTTAATCGAAAAATCGCCCGAATTTGACGTGATTGTAACTGCCGAGGCAAAGGCGATACCACTGGCGTACGAAATGAGCCGCCAAAGTGGCAAGCGGTATATCCCGGCACGCAAAGGCAAAAAACTGTATATGCAAAACCCGGTGGTTATCGAGGTTCAGTCCATCACCACCAAGGCCGTGCAAACTTTGTGTATAGACCAGCCCGAGCTAGACTACCTAAACGGCAAACGTGTGCTAATTGTAGACGACGTGATTAGCACCGGTGGCTCGTTGCAAGCCATGGATGCTATTGTGGCAAAAAGTACCGGCACCGTGGTAGGCCGTGCCGCCGTATTGGCCGAGGGAGATGCCGCCAACCGTGGCGATATCATCTTTTTGGCACCGCTGCCTTTAATCGATTAAGAATAGCCGCCTTTCCCTTTGCTTGGGGTAGGTAGTTTGCTAAGTATATTGGCCCATAAAGAAGGGGTTTGCCGGTATGAAAAGGCCGCTGGCCGTTTTTGGGTTTGCTTATTTAATTGCCATGTTGGCCGCCACGCGTATTCCGCTGGCGGCCATTTTGCCGTGTTTGCTTTTGTTGGCGGCTGCCTTTGGCTTGGCATTTTTATTGTATAACCGCAAAAAAGCGGGGGCCACGGCGCCTGTTGTGCTGGCTGCTGCTTGTGCGGCGTTGCTGGTGTTTTTAGGGCATCATTTTTTGGTGGCACGCCCGGTGCAGGCGCTTGCAGGCCGGCAGTTTAATGTGCAGGCCCGGGTAACCCAGGCCGCCACCAGCTATGGCGGCGATGCCATGGATGTTACACTGGAAGTGCTAGACGGCGTGCCGGGCGGCAAAGGTACAAGGGTGCGGCTGGTGGCTTTTCCCGAGGTGCAAATTGGCGACGTGGTAGAAATGGAGTTGCAATTTTATGCGCTAAACAGCAAAACAGCGGCATCTAGCTATGCAAAAGGCATGTATGTGGGGGCAAGGGTGCGCAGCACGCCGGTAGTGGTGGGGCGCAGTGTAAACCTGCTTTGTGCCATGCGTTTGCTGCAATATAAAGCAAGCGAAATAATCCGTACTATGTTGCCGGGGCGGCTGTCTTCGGTGGCGGTGGCCATGGCCGTGGGCGATAGCCGCTTTTTGTCCTCCGAAACCAAGGCTGCTTACCGCATGGCAGGTTTAAGCCACACGCTGGTGGTCTCGGGTATGCATCTTTCGGTGCTGTGCGGGGCTATGGCTGCTTTATTTGTAAAGCTATTTCGCCGCAAAAGGGTGGTAAGCGTTTTGTGCATGGGGCTGGTGCTGCTATTTATGGCATTCACCGGGTTTACACCCTCTATTGTGCGCAGCGGCATTGCCTATTCGCTTATCTATTCGGCAACGCTGTTCCGCCGCAAGGCCGATATTTATACTTCGCTTGGGGTGGCAGCCTTGTTGCTGTGCACCCAAAACCCCTTTGCGGCGGCCGATGTGGGGCTGTTGCTTTCGTTTACGGCTACGCTGGGGGCACTTGCCAGCGGGCAGGCGGGTAAAAAATTACAGGCAAAATGGGGGCAAAAACCCGTGGGCAAAGGCCGGGCAGTGGCCCGTAAAGGGCTTGTTTTGCTGCTTTCGCCGCTATGTGTTACGGTGGCAACCCTGCCGGTTTTGTTGCTGTTTAACCTTGGGGTGGCGCCGCTTTCGTTGCTTATAAACATAGTGGCACTGCCATTGCTTACACCGGTTGTGCTGGGTGGCATAGGCATGGCATTGCTGGGCGGGTTGCCACTGGTGGGGTGGCTGGCTAAACCGCTGGCGGCCATGGTGGGTTTTGCATTGGTGCTGTTAGAATGGCATACCAACCTTTGCGCCCGGTTCGATTTTTTATACCTGTATATCAGCGGCGCGCTGGCACTGGCACTGCTTTTGCTATACCCCCTGGGCCTGCTTGCTGCCAAAACCAAAAAAATAAAAGCTTTTGCAGTGGTGGGTGCGGTGGTGGTACTGGCCGGGGCCTTGCTGCACACGGGTTTGCGGGCGGGCACGGTGCAGGTAACTATGGCGGGCAGCGGCAGTAATCCATCTTTGGTGGTTACGCAGGGCACCGAATGTGTTATTATTTATAGAGACCGCCGCACCGCCTATGCAGTGCAACAAATAATGCAGCAGCAGGGCGCCAAAAAATGTGTGCTGTTTGTAGATTTACGCAAAACCAACCAAAGCACCGAATATTTGGCAATGTTTGCCCCACAGCAGGTGGTGGTGGCGGGGGCAGATTTAATTGGCAACGCCGAACTTACCCCCTTTACCAATACCACCATTTGGCTGCAAAAGCAGGGCGAGGGCATGCTGGCTTGTGTGGACATAGAGGGTTACCGGGTGGGCACTACCACCGGTGCTGTTAACATGGGGTTGTATGCCCCGGTAGATGTTTTTGTGGCCGGCAGCGGGGCCACCCAAGGGCTTAGCGGGCAGGTGTTGGCCAATGGAGCCTGGCCAGATTGGCTGCAAGAAACCGATGCCCCGGTTTTAACCCGCACAGGGCAAACCGCTGTTGTAATACGCCCGGGCAAAAGTGTACTTTTTAAGGAGGCCAGCACAGATGGCATGGATGGATAAATTGCAAAAGCAGCTGCAAAACCCGGTGCAAATACCGGTGTATTACTTTGCTTCTACCGAGGCACCCTTGCTGCGTGAAGCAGCCCTGATGACAAAAAAAGCCATTGCTGCCGCCGAAGGGCAGGAGGATATTACGCTGGTAGAGGGGCCTGCACCCAGTTTAAGTGACGTAATTGAGGCTGCGGGCACCATCTCTTTTTTTGGCACCCGCCGTGTGGTAGAAATTCGCGAGCTTTCGCCCAGCACCATGGTAGATAAAGACGTGGAAGAGCTGTGCACCTTGTTTACCCAGCTGCAAAATGCGGTGCTGGTGGTTACAGCTTTGTATAAGGACAAAAAAACAGCCACCTCTAAAAAGGCAAAGGCTTTGTTTGCGGCGGCCGAAAAAGCCGGTTTTGCCACCGAGCTTGCCAAACCAACCCGCCGTGAAAATGTTGATTTTTTAAACCACGCTGCCGCCGCACTGGGGGCAAACTTTGCCCCACATGCAGCCGATGCCCTGCTGGAGCGGGCAGGGGAAGACCGGGTTTTGCTGCAAAGCGAAACCGAAAAACTGGCAGCCCTTAGCGCTTACCGCACAATAAGCGAAGGGCTGGTAAACAAATATTCGGTTTGTAACATAGAGGCCGACGTGTTTGAACTGGCACGCCAAATTACCAGCCGCCGCAAGGCCGATGCCTTTGCCAAACTGCAAGATTTGCTGGCCCTGCGGCACGAACCAATTGCCATTGCGGCGGCATTGGCCGGCACCTTTGTAGATATGTACCGTGCCCGCTGCGGCACCGATAGCCGCCGTACCGTAAGCACTATTTTTACCGAGATGGGTTATAAAGGCAACAATTACCGCATGCAAAAAGCCAAAGAAAACGCAGCACGCTACAGCACAGCCCAGCTGGAGGAATGTGTGCTTTGCCTGGCAGATTTAGATATAGCGCTAAAAAGCAGCGCCCTGCCAGACAAAAGCATTTTACTACAGGCGGCCCTTGGCAACCTGCTGGCCATTGGTGCGGCGAAATGAAGCGGCTGCGTATGCGTGAAGTGCTGGTGGTAGAGGGAAAGTACGATGCCACCGCCCTTGCCACCCAGGTGGATGGCTTGATATTGACCACCGAAGGATTTTCTATTTTTACCAACACCGAAAAAATGGATTTGCTGCGAAAGCTGGGCAAACAGCGTGGCCTTGTTATTTTAACCGACAGTGATGCGGCGGGGTTTAAAATACGTAATTACATCGAAAAAAAGGCTGCAGGCTGTGTGGTTAAACATGCGTATATTCCCGCCGTGCCGGGTAAAGAGAGGCGCAAAGCGGCCCCCTCTAAAGAGGGGACGCTGGGGGTAGAAGGCTTGCCGCCCGAAGTGCTGCGCACCGCCTTGTTGGGGGCTGGCGTATGCGAAGAAGAAGCCCGCACAGGCCGCCCCATTACCTATACCGATTTATACGAGCTTGGCCTTTCGGGTGGGGCGGGCAGCGCTGAAAAACGGCGAGAACTGCTTTTGCGCATTGGTTTGCCGCCCAGGCTCTCGAAGCGGGCGCTGTGCCAGGTGCTAAACAGCTTGTATAGTTACGAAGAATTTACAGGGTTGCTGGCGCAAAAGCCAACCCTGTTTTGGGATTTTCATGCAACCTTAACCCTGCCAGGCATTAACTGGTTTGATGCAGCGATGGAAGCCGCCGAAGAAGAAGCACCCGAGCACCCATTGCAGCGCGAGGTGCTGGTGCGCCATTTTATGGGCACCTGCCTGCCGTGGTTTAGCGTGCCCAGCCGCGATACCCGCCACCTAACCCCGCCCGGTGCCTGGTGGGCACACTGCGAGGCAGAATTTGAAAAAATGTTTATGCGGTGCGGGTTTTCGGCTTTGCAGGCACAAAAAATTGCCCCGGCCATTCGGCCCAAAATTTTGCAGCCGGCACGCTACCATTTGTATGCCGATGCTATATCCACCTTGCAAACCCTGCAAAAAAGGGGCTACCAAAACTATATGCTTAGCAATAACTTCCCCGAGCTTGAAGAAATAGTAACCGCCTTAGGCCTGCGCCCTTATTTTAAAAAGGTGCTGGTAAGCGGCCAGATAGGGTACGACAAGCCTCGCAAAGAAATTTTTGATTTTGCCCGGCAGCAGGCAGGCAACCCAGCCGAATGCTGGATGATTGGCGACAATTTGCAGGATGATATTGTGGGCGGGCAGGCCGCCGGTTTTACCACCGTTTTGGTGTATGCCCCCATGGCAGAACCGGCTAATTTTGCGGTGCAAAATCTAAGCGAACTTTTGGCCTTGCTGCCTTAGGCATTACTTCCAAGTATCGAGCTTGACCTTACTTTACTGCTTACAAGTTTGACAAAGCTGATTTAAAATACGTTGTGGATTCAAATCTCTTTAAGCTAAGCAAACAAAACAGCCACCCCGCAGGGTGGCTGTTTTGGCAGTTATTTTGTTAGCTGTTCTTTTCTTCAGTATCATCCACCGTCAGGGTGGGTTTTTCGGGTTCTTCACCAGCTAAATACACTTCGGTGTAGCTTTCTTTTTCGCTGGCATCTTTGGCATTTTGCACGGCTTTTTTTACGGTGCGTTTCACCCGCCCTGTTACAATAGATAACGTTAAAACCACCACAATGTTAATAACACCATCGGCAATAAGCACCCCGCCCAGGTAATAAATTAAAATATTATCGCCAAAAACACCAACAATAAGCAGTATGCCCAGCACCGCCGTAATAACCGAAACCACCGAGTATACCCACCAGGCTGGGAACTCCATCTGCCGCATGGCAAACGAGTTTTGCAGCTTGATGATGCTATCGAACAAGATGGTAAAGCCTATAATAATGGGCAGCAACCGCCATAAAAAGTCTGGGTTGGTAAACAAAAATATACCAATGGCCACCATTACAATGCCGGTGGCAAAGTCTCCGTGCAAAATGCGCTCGGTAACGTCCCGCACAAAAAAAGAGGCAATGCGCACCAAACCCATTACAATGGCAAACCCGCCTAAAA
>JAJDJP010000060.1 GCA_030267215.1 Ruminococcaceae bacterium OttesenSCG-928-A16 | reverse complement strand
AAACGTTGCATTGCAAGCTGCCGATAGCAGCCTAAAATTGCTAGAATTTAGTTCTTCTAATGCAGCAGAATATGTTACTAATGCCACTAACACAGCGCCACTGCAGCTTACCGGCCGGTTCGAATATGCAACCGATACCCCAGCTGGCGGTGTAGATGTGACCTTTACTTTAAAAAATAATGCCAGCCTCAAAAACATTCCGGGCCGGTATTATTTCGAGAGCGCCAACGTGCTAGATTTACCCGGCGGCGTAACCGTAAAAAGCAACGAAATGGTGGGCGATACCGTAACAGTAGTGCTTAATTTTGTGGGCACCATTAACGGCAGCGGTAACTTTACCATTAACTTTCCTTTTAGCACCGAGTTTAATGGCTGGGTGCCAAACGAGAGCGCTTTGGCAACACTTTCGGTAGCCTCCGATGGTGTGGTGAGTTTGCCAGGCGATATCGCGGTAAAATCTTCTACCACAACAGATGCCTATGCGTCGGCTACTGCCACCCCTGCGGGCAGCATCGGTGTGGGGCAAAGCAAAAACTATTCCATCAGTATGGTAGATCGTGCTCCTGGTGTACACAATAACCTGCATTGGCGGCTACAACCAGGTACCGAACTAAAAATGGTGCTAGAATATCCCGAAGGTGCTGTTGTAAGCGGAATAAATGCCCAAGGCAACAAAGTGGTGCCGGTGCAAACCGGCAACACCGTAACCTGGCCCCTTGGCAACGCTGGCGAAGATGGCATTGTGGATAGTGGCCTATGGAGCGCAGTGACTAGTGGCGCCAACCAACTACGGATAGTAGACCTTAAAATAAACTTCCCGGCTAGCAATTTTACCGAGGGGCAAACTGTGCAGCCTAAGCTGTATGTAGAGTTTACCCCCTTTGGGGCAACAGCCCCTATACAGGTAGATGCTGGGCTTGCCAGCTTTAAGCTGGAAACTTTGCCGGCCCATATGCAACAAAACACACTTAAACTGCAGGGCAATGGGCAAATTTTAGATATTGACACACCAAGCCAGATTACTGCCTACGGCGGTTATGGAGGCATAAACAATGCGGGCGGTGTTGCCATACCTAACACGGTTTTTACCTGGTACAACGATAAAAACAACCCCGCAAAAGTAGAACATATTAGCCTATATAATATTGGCTTTGTATTTAAGCATAAAGTAGTTGCCACGCTGGATGATAAAAGCGAGATTATCCAGTATATACGGGAAGCTACTCGCCCGGGTGGTGCCAATAATGTTCCGCTGGGCCCCTCTACACCGGCTGGCCGTTATATTACCAAAATAGAAATATACCCGCTGGATAACCCCGACGACAGTATTGCAGATTTAACTGCCGGAATAGTCGAGCCGGTATATGCGCTGCCCATTGGTGCCGGTGCTGTTTACTATTTCTATTATTCTTCTTGGCCCGATGCCAAGTTCCCCAATACTGGCAATGACATTCAGCACGGCGATATTTCTAACACTTGGGCAACCCTAAGCTGGCAGGGCGAAAGTGACCCCGGCAGCCACACCGCCCCCAAGCTAGATGACCCAGAGGGCGACAACGGCACCTACACCATCACCTTACAAGAGGCTAACCATATTCAAAAGGTGTATTATTCGCAAAATGCGCCACACCCAATGGTTTCCTATCAATCCACCACCGGTGGTCTTCTTTCGCCAGGCGGTATTGTTTCCACCAAAGTACGGTTCTTTAACTCGGTAGATTATGCTGGCACTACCTGGAACAACCAGCTAATATTGATAGTACCCCCCACGGTTTTAGACCTTGACACCAGCCAAAAACCAGTAATTACAAACCAAGCGGGCACCAATTTTGGTACTGCTACCATCAAAAAAGTTACCCTGCCCGGCGGGCGCATCGGCTACCAAATTACGCCAGACCAAGCTTTTACCGTAGAACGTTCATCTGCCTCATCCTATTATGAATTCCCGATAGATTTTAACATTAAATTGGGCACCACTGCCGGCACCTATTATCTTGCGGCTAGTGGTTATGCCAACCACGACCCCAGTGTGTATGGCCTGCTAATAGGCACTACGCAAGGTGTGGGCAACAACCTTCTTTATAAGGAAGACCCTGCTTCAGCGTATTATGACGACAGCACAACCAATTGGGACAATAACCCCAACACCCCTATGCTGCGCAATTACGGCTCTGCTTCCTTCCAAGTTAACACCGTAGAAGATTTGGCTGTAACTGCCCATTTGCTAAATGCCGAAGCCGGCGAATGGAACCCAATAACCACCAACCCAGACGAAGTAAAAGCCACCGTGCCGCTAGAGGGTACCGGTAAAATAAGGCTAGAACTATTTAATAAGGGTAATAGCTATGTAGGAGATTTAACCCTACTGGATATATTGCCCCGCAGCGAAGATAAAACCGTGCTGGACACTGTGGTTGCTAAAAATAGCGCTTGGAATGCTTTTATGGATGGCCTTACCGTAAAGGTATATAATGGGCCAGATGATACCACCGGCACCGTGCTGGAAAGCAGCAAATATACGTTGCAATACAGCACCAACAACAACCCAACCTACAACGCTGGGGTAGAGGGCGGCATTAAGCGTACTGGCAGCGGCACCTTTAGCGCCAACACCACCGATGCTTCGGCGGCAGGCTCGTTTTTGTTTAAGCTTGCCAGTGGCTATCGCCTTGCCCCGGGTAGCAAAATAAGTATAGAAATTACCGTAAAAGCACCAGAGGAAGCAACCAAGGATGAAATTGAAGACATAGCCTATAACGCATTTGCGGTTAGCGGCACCCACTACAGTGCTGCAAGTGGTGGCACCAAAATTTCGGTTATAAATGCGTTCGAGCCTACCAAGCAGGCCTTTGTGCTGGCCAGCGCCCCCAATGCCAGCATAACCAACACCGGCACCGTGTTTAAAGATTACGACCTGGACGGCCTGTACGATGCCACCAAGGACGCCCCCTATGCCGGCGCCACGGTACAAATTTATGTGGTAGACGAAGCCACCGGCCTACCCAAACCCGGCGATGCACTGGACACCACTTTCACCAATGCCAGTGGCCAGTATAAGTTTGAAGGCTTGTACGATAACGACTATGTGCTAAAAATTACCCTGCCCACCGGCGGCAACTACAGCATTGTAGACAAAGGCGAGGCCAGCAATACCGCTGCTAGCCACGTAGATACGGATGGTTATACCCCCGTGGTAGAGGTAGGCCCTGGCGAGCAAAAGGTAATTACTTATAACGCCGGCACCAAGGCCAACACCAAGGTAACGGTGCAGTTTGCCACTGCCGATGCCACCCCGGTAGGCACTGCCATAACCGTGGTAAACGGCACAGCCCTTGGCACCGACGGCACCTTAAGCGGTACCGTAACCCCCGGCACCCCCGAAGGGGTAGCCCTGCCCACTGGCTACCGCATTGTGCCCGGTACCCCCGAAAGCCTTGATTATGCCCTAACCTGGGATGCACCCACAGCTACCCTGAACTTTGTGGTGGAAAAAATACCCTATACCGTAACCTACAAAAAAGGCATAAACGGCACCTTTGAAGATGATGTGCACACCAATGTGCTGCATGGCGAGGCTACCCCAGCTTTTGCGGGCACCACCGGCGCCGACGGTAAACCGGCAGGCGCTGCTGGTTACAGCTTTACCGGCTGGAGCCCCGAAGTGGCCGACACTGTAACCGCCGAAGCCACCTATGTGGCCCAGTGGACGGCGAACCTGGATACCCCCTACAGGGTAGAGCATTACCAGCAAGATTTGAATGCCGCTGCCTATACCTTGGTGGATACCGAAAACCTAACCGGTACCACCGATGCAGCCATTGCCCCGCTGGTGCCCAAAACCTACGACGGTTATTTTACCTACGATGGCACCAAAACCACCTACGAGAGCACCGACAACACTGCCAGCACCGGCGTGCTAGCCATAGCCGGCGATGGCACCCTGGTGGTAAAACTGTACTACACACGCAATACCTACACCGTAACCTACCAGCCTGGCACCAATAGCACCTTTGAAAACGATGTGCATGCCAATGTGCAGTACGAGGACGTTACCCCAGCCTTTGCGGGCGAAACCGATGGTGATGGCAACCCGGTTGGCGACGCTGGTTACAGCTTTACCGGCTGGAGCCCCGAAGTGGCTGACACTGTAACCGCCGACGCCACTTATGTGGCCCAGTGGGAAGCTAACGATTATACCCTAAGCTTTAATGCCAATGGCGGCACCGGCAACATGGCAGATGTAACCGTTACCTTTGGGGTAGAAACCACCCTGCCCGCCAATGGGTTTGAGAAACCTGGTTACGACTTTGTTGGCTGGAACACCGACCCCGACGCCACCGGCGGCCTGTATGGCGATGGTGAAAGCTACACCCACGCCGCAGCAGAAAACAGCACCCTGTATGCCATTTGGCTGCCTATTAACTACGGCCTAAGCTTTAACGCCAACGGTGGCACCGGCAGCATGGCTGCTATTGAACTTGACTTTGACGCCGAAATTACCCTGCCGGCCAACAGCTTTACCCGCGAGGGGTACAGCTTTATGGGCTGGGCAACCACCCCCGGTGCCACTGCCGCCGAAATTACCGATGGCGCAAGCTATACCCACACCACGCCCGATAACGTAGTGCTGTATGCCGTGTGGCAAGCCAACAGCTATGTGGTAACCTTTAACTACAATGGCGCAGGCCCCAACACCACCCAAATGCTAAACTTTGGCAGCCTTGTGCCCCAGCCTGCACAGCCCAATAAACTAGGGTACACCTTTGGCGGCTGGCAGGCAGAAAACGGCCAGCAGTGGAACTTTACAACAGGCACCATGCCGGCCAATGACATTGAGCTAACCGCCGTTTGGGTGCCCAACAGCTACACAGTTACCTATGTGGTAAATGGCCAAACCATCGATACGCAAACCGTTGTTTTTGGTGCCCTTGTGCCACAAAAAACAGTAAGTGTACCGGCGGGCTATAAGTTCTTGTATTGGGCGCTAAATGATGCAAATGGCACAGAGTGGAACTTTGAGACTGGCACTATGCCCGCCAATAACATTACCCTTGTGGCTGTTTTAGAGCAAACCGAGTTTACCGTAACCTACCTAACCTACGATAGCAGTACCGTTATTGCTACCTATAAGGTATACGCCGGCCAACTGGTGCCCTATATTGATGGCCCCATTGTAGCAGACCATCACTTTATGGCCTGGGCCCTGGCCGATAACACCGATATCTGCTGGAACTTCTACAGCCCCATGCCGGCCAGAGACCTTGTGCTACTAGCCCTGTACGATAAAAACGCACCGGTAGACCCACCAGCCAGCAGCACTAGCACCACAACCCGGCCCCCGGTAGTACCGCCGGCCAGCAGTTCTTCTGCTGCCAGTTCTTCTAGCGCCGCAAGCGCCAGCAGTGCTTCTTCGGCACCGGCCAGCAGCAGCGCTGCGGTGGTGGCAAGTTCTTCGGCGGCCGGCAGTGCCCCAGCCACCAGTAGGGTAGAGGTAACCTCGCTGGGCGATGGTAGCGTGCCCACCTCTGGTGGTAACCAAGCAAATTGGTCGCTTTTAAGCTTAATATTCACCATTTTGGGCGGCCTGCTAAGCCTGCTTACGCTTGTTACCCTGTTTGTAAACAGCCGTGGGCGCAGCGCTGCCCGCCGTGTGCTCAGTGTTATCGATATTTTAATTGGTGTTGTGGCGTTGGTTGTATTTTTGCTAACGGTTAACTTTAGCACAAGCATGGTGCTGGTAAATAACACCACCCTTTTGTTTGGCTTAATATTTGCCGTGCAGGCGGTGCTTGCCATTGCAACCCGCGCAAAAAGAAAAACCGATGATGACGACCAACAAGACCCAGAAGAAGAATATTAAACAATTTTGCGCCACATAGCCCGCTGCAGGGCTTGCCTATAAATTGGGCAAGCCCTGCAAATTTGTTGTGTTATGTGGCATAAAACCAAAACCGCTTGTACAAGATTATCTAAACGGCAAAACCTTTTGCATTTTTGGCGTTTTAGGGCTTGCAAACAAAAAAAGTATTTGGTATAATGTACAAGCGTTCTATGGGAGAGTTCCCGAGTGGCCAAAGGGGGCAGACTGTAAATCTGTTGCGTAAGCTTCGTTGGTTCAAATCCATCCTCTCCCACCAAAAAGCATGAGATTGTGCCGCTGTCATAGCGGCAGCGGCACAGTGTCATACTTTTCAATAAACAACTTTGCATAGCAAAGCTGTAAGTGTTTTTTTTCCAGCTACAAAGTGGAGCCTGCTTGCAATCGCTGGCTTCTTTCCCAGACCATATCCGGGGGCTTTCGCACCAAGTGCGTTCCTACTGCGGTGCCTTTTGCAGCACAGGGAAGTTTA
>JAJDJP010000006.1 GCA_030267215.1 Ruminococcaceae bacterium OttesenSCG-928-A16 | reverse complement strand
AAATTGCTTTAGAGCGCACCAGCCGGTTTTACCCCCGCAGCAGCTTGCGCCGCTCTTTATAATCCGGCATCAAGCGTGCCATCTCGGCATGAAAGCCTTCTTAAAAGCTGTTCCCCCGCCGGCGGCGGGGGAACAATCATCTACCTTTTTCTGCTTTATGCCCATAGCGTACCAGCCGGTTTTACCCCCGCAGCAGCTTGCGCCGCTCTTTATAATCCGGCATCAGGCGTGCCATCTCGGCATGAAAGCCTTCTTGGTGGTTTGGGTGCAAGAAGTGTACATATTCATGCAATATCACATATTCTATGGCGGCGGTTGGTTTTTCTGCTAGGCGGGTGTTTAACACAATGGTGCGTTTGGTGGTGTGGCATACCCCCCAGCGGCTGGTCATCTCCCGCACTTTTAAGGTAGGCTTTTGCCCACCCAATAACCCAGCGAATAACGGAAAAATCCGGTCGCTAATTACCGTAAACAACTCCAGGCACTCGGCCTTGGTATAACGGGCCGGCACAGGTGGTGGCTGGCTTGCCATTTTGGCCTGGTTCTTCACAATCCACCCTGCTTTTTCGCGTATAAAGCCCTCAATATCCCGCAGGGGCATACGCAGGGGGGCGCTAACCATTAGCTGGCCGTTTGGCTTAATGCGCAGGTTTAAATTGCGCACCTTTTTGCGGGTTAGGGTGTAGGTTAAACGTCCTTGGCTTGTTACTATTTCTTCCAACCAAAGGCCCCCCATTAGTCTATTCGTTGTTAGTTGCTAGTTAAGCTCAAGGACACAGCCTTAGCAATCAATCCGATAAAAGCTCCATCGCTTTGGCAAAAGGCACCCCTTGGGTTACCGCCGTTACGGCTTTGGCACCGGGGTTTTTGCCCACAAACAGCGCACCTGCCAGTGTTTTTTGGTTAAAAAACAAACGCCTGTACACGCCGGTTTGGGTGTTTTGGTACAGCACTGTTTCGGCGGTGTTGCCTATATTGCCCACGCTAAACACCGCAAGGTCTGCAAACTCCAGCATGGTGGCCGGCACAAACGGCTTGTATGGCACGGTTTCATCGCCCGCCATAGAGGCCCCCGCCACCGCGCCCATGCCAGAAGCCGCCCCGGCAATGGCCTGCACACGGCCCGCAAACTCGGCACAATCTCCGGCGGCCCAAATGTCGGCATGGCTGGTGTGCATAAATTCATCTACCACAATCCCGTGCGAAAGCTCCAGCCCCAGTGCCTGGGCCAGGGCAACCTCGCTGCGCACGCCCATGCTGGCCAGCACAACATCGGCTGCCATCTCTGCGCCATCGCTTAAAATTACGCCACCCGGGCCTGCCTCTTGCACCGAAATACCGGTTAGCACACGAATGCCCAATTCTTCCAGCTTGTCCTTAATCATGGCCGAAACAGCTTCGTCTGCCTGCAAAGACAAAATGCGCGGCGCAAACTCTACCACCGTTACCACACAGTTGCGCTCTCGCAGGGCAAGGGCGGCCTCTAGCCCTAAAATGCCGCCACCCACTAGCACCACACGCTTGCCACCGGCAAGGTTTACCAGGTTTTCGGCATCTTCGTAGCTGCGCAGCACGCGCACCGGTATGGCATTTGACTGCTGTTTAATGGGGTTAAAGCTGTTGGCACCAGTGGCCAGCAACAATTTTGTATAAGGCAGGCTTTTCTCATTCGAAAGCTGTACCATTTTTTTATCTACATCGATGGCTTGCGCCTCTACACCTGGCAGCAATGCAATTTTGTTTTCCATATAAAAGCCGGGTTGCTCTAAAATAATATTAGCAAAAGAAATCCCCTCGGCCACTACGTCTGAAAGGGTGGGCCGGTTGTAGGGGTAGTGGTTTTCGGCGCTTACAATGGTAATGGTGGCCGTGCTGTTGCGCTTGCGGATAGCCTTTGCCGCCTCTAGCGCAGCTACGCCGCCACCTACCAGCACAAACATATCGTTTGTATTTTGGCTAAAAACCGGTATTTCTTCCTCTATCTTTTCAAAGGCGTCCTCGCCTGCGCCGCAAACCGGGCAGGGCACCGGCGGCACCACACCCTCAAAAATTTGGCCGCATACGGTACATTTCCAGCGGGTGGTTGCGGCGGGTTCTTCCCATAAAACAAAAGCTTCTTCGCCCGCACGGCAAACCGGGCAAGGTACCGGTGGGGTATCCCCTTCAAATATTTTGCCACACACGGTGCATTTCCAGCGTTTAATAGCGCTCACTTCCCTAACACATAATTATACTTAGCACTTCACTCTATTTAAAAGCCCCACGGGCGGGGCTGTTTTTAACGGAAAAGGTTGCCGTAAAATAGATAAAACTTACCCATTTACGGCAACCCCTTTGGGTACCTTTTTTGCCAAGCAAAGCTTTAGCCTTACTCAGTAACCTCTTCAAAGCTTTCGGGGCCGCTTGCACCACATACAGGGCATGGATCGGGCGGAACATCACCTTCAAAAACTTCGCCGCAAATTAGGCAACGCCATTTTTTCATTTAGGTGGCCTCCTTTCTATTCTCTCTCTATTTCATAACCTGCGCAAAATGCACAGACGTATGACGGTGTGGGATAGAATGCGCTTGAAGATACAAGCCACAACCATAGTATACCACATTAGTATACTTGTGGTTGTATTCTTTTGTAAAATTTTAGTGCACAACGCAAACAAAATTTGGAGCGGGGTTGCTATCGATATTCTATTAATTTGCCCCGCCCTATTTACCCGCTTTTAAAGTAAAACAAGTATAACAAGCAAACCCGCACAAAACAAGCAAATTTTGCCAGGGCAGATAGATTTGCACCCCAACAATAAAACCTTAAACAGAAAATAAAGCTTTGGCAGGTGGGCTGTATGCTGCGCTTTTTTGGCAGGTGAAAACTATTCTGGCTGGGTGCCAAACCAAAAAACAAACCCCGCCAACACAGCCAGCAAAGCAATGTGCCCAGCCCAAACCACCGCTGCCACTGGCACCACAAGGGGGTAACCAAAAAACAGCAATGCCCATGCACAGGCGCTTACCAGCACCCCTGCCAAGCAAACCGCAAGGGCAACATATGCCAGTTTTGCCAGGCCCGGGCGCTGCCCAGCCTTGGCAAGGCGGGCAAACCCTGCTAACAGTTGCCAATACAGCAAGCCCTCGGCCGCAAGGCGCAGGCCCTGCAACACCCAGCCTGCCAGGCCGCTTTGCACTGCATAGGCCGCCACGCCGCCGCCCAAAAACACCTGCGCGGCAGCAATTGCCACCAGCACAAGGCTACACGGGGCGGCAAACCTGTACACAGCATCTTTTTTTTGCAGGGCACGCACACCGTTCCAAACCAGCAAAAAACCCACGGCATCAATTAAAATATCCACGCCGGCAAACGGCAGCGTAAAAAATGCAAACGCAAAGCCAACCAATACAATGGCGGCGGCAATTCTGCGCATAAAATGGCTCCTTTATAAGGGGTAATGCTTGTGGTGCAAAATTAGTTGTTTTTTAAATAATCCTCAAAGCTAGCGTATTTTACCTCGCCATTGCCACGGCTTATTACCTTAATGCCCTTGTCTTCCGAAAGCTCGCTCTCAGAAAAATCGTACACGCCTTTTTCATTCTTCGGCAGTTCGGGCGGTTTTTCGGCCTTGGGGCGTACCGGGGCATTGGCCCCGGCCGGCTGTTGGTTATTTTTTTTGTTTTGGCCGCCACGGTTTTTGCCGCCGCGCCGCCGGTTGTTGTTCCTGCTCATCTCATCCTCTCCTTTAGTGGGGGGCGCAGGCATGCTGCCGCCCCATATGGGCTTTTTGGTAATAATAGCCTGCCCACCGGTGCGGTTTTCGTACGGGTTAATGGGTGGGGGGCCATTTTTGCCGCGCGCTTGCGGGCGGCTTTGCCCACGCCCAGCAGGTGCGGCTGCTGGTTTTTGCGGGGCATTTTTATGTTGTTTTGGGGCGGGGCTTACCCCCTGCCCTGCTGCCATGGGGGGCTTTGCCCCTTGTTGCGCGGCAGGCTGGCCTTTTTTGCCTTTGCTGGCGGGCGCTTTGCCGGCCTTTGCCGGTTGTGCCTTTTTGGCATTACCCGCATTTTGGGGCTTGCCGCCACGGGGTTGTTTTACTGCTTTTTCAAAAATTTCCATCGGCCAATCGTGGTCCTTTACTTCGGGTATGGTAAAACCAATCAGTTTTTCAATGTCACGCAGGTAGTCCAGCTCATCAAAATTACAAAATGCGATAGCAACACCGCCATTGCCCGCCCGGCCTGTGCGGCCAATGCGGTGCACATAGGTTTCGGGCTCGTTTGGCAAATCGTAGTTAAACACGTGCGAAAGCTCGTTGATATCGATACCACGTGCCGCAATATCGGTGGCAACCAGCACCTTAATTTTGCCATCTTTAAATTGGCCAAGGGCATTTTGCCTGGCCCCCTGGCTTTTGTTGCCATGGATAGCCAGCGCCTTAATCCCCTCGCGTGAAAGTTCACGCACCACTCTATCGGCCCCGTGCTTGGTGCGGGTAAACACCAGCGCGCTGGTAACTGCGGGGGTGCGCAACAGCTGGGCCAACAAATGCCGTTTGTTGCCTTTATCTACCTTGTATATGGTTTGTTCTATTTTTTCTACCGTGGTGGAAGCCGGCGTTACAAACACCTTGGTGGGTTTGTGCAACAAGCTATCGGCCAGTTTTACAATTTCGGTGGGCATGGTGGCCGAAAATAGCAGGGTTTGGCGTTTTTCTGGCAATAGTTTAATTACTTTTTTAACATCGTGCACAAAGCCCATGTCCAGCATGCGGTCGGCTTCATCCAGCACAAAAATCTCTATGGCGTCCAACTTAATAAAGCCTTGGCCAATCAGGTCGTTCAAACGGCCGGGGGTGGCAACCAAAATATCGATGCCCTTACGCAACGCCGCCACCTGCGGCCCCTGCCCTACACCGCCAAAAATAACGGCCGAGCGCAGCGGCAAATGCTGCCCGTACAAGGCAAAGTTTTCTTGTATTTGCAGGGCAAGCTCGCGGGTGGGGGTTAGTATTAAAGCACGAATAGCCCCTTTGCGTTTAGGGGCTTTGGCAGCCAGCAGCTGTAAAATAGGCAGCGCAAACGCTGCGGTTTTGCCGGTGCCGGTTTGGGCGCAGCCCAATAAATCGCGCCCGGCAAGCACAGGCGGAATAGCCTTTTCTTGTATAGGGCTGGGGGTGGTGTAGCCGGCGCTTGCAACAGCACGCAGCAACGGGGGTATTAGGGTTAATTGCTCAAAATTCATAAATTTGTTTGTCCATCCATTTCTATAAGTGCCACAATAAGGGTTTGCGGTGTTTTTTTGCCAAATAAACATTGCGCAGGTTGGCCGGCAAGGGCGTGCATTCTGCTTTACCGTAAGTATAACTGGGGTTTTGGGGCAAGCACAAATTGCGCTATCTGGTTTGCTTTGCAACAAAGGCAAATAAAGCTGGGGTTCTCTGGTAATATTGTAACATACTCGTATATAAAAACAAAGATACCCTATTGGCGGGTACCTTTGTTAAATATTAATTATTATAAAAACATAAAACAATTTTGTTAAAGTTACCGGCAGCAAAGCAAAGTCAAGGGCTTTTCCCTATTTTTTTGCGCACAAAATTCAATATCGGTTTTAAAGAGTGGGCTGTTTGCTGTGCTAAAAATAACAAGTAGTTTTATAGCACTTAACTTTTGCCGCAGCACAGGCAGTGCGCTTGCTTTTTTGCTTTGTTTGCCCTATACTAAGCCTATTATGGTATGGCAACACCAAATAAAAGGCTTGGGTTTTATGCAAATTTTGGCAAAAAACTGCTGTTTGGTGCCAACATGCCCCGCTATGAGGGAGTAGTTTGCATGCTTTGCCACAAAAGCATGTGCCAAGCCAACACACTGGCATATATGCCTGGCTTTGGATAAGGGGAGCACCCGATAACAAGACTCATGTGCAGTGTTTTTGCTGCGCATGGGCCTTTTTTATTCGGGTGGTTGCTACCCCCAGCTGTTTTTTTACGCTTATAAAAATGGGAGGAACCTTCATGTCTATTACCATGTTGTTTTTTACAGCGCTGGCACTTTCTATGGACGCTTTTGCGGTTTCGGTTTCTAATTCGATGTGTTTTACCGGGCTTAGCAAAAAGCAAGGCCTTGCAAACTCTGCCTGTTTTGGCCTTTTTCAGGGCATCATGCCCATCATTGGTTTTTTTGCAGGGCAGCTGCTGGGCAATTTTATTGCCCAGGTAGACCATTGGGTGGCCCTTATTTTGCTGGGCTTTATTGGCGGCAAAATGCTGCTAGAGGGCATACAGGCCCTGCGCAAACCCGAAAGCTGCCCCGCCAAACAAAACTTTACCCTAAAAACCATGGTAGTGCAGGCCATTGCCACCAGCATAGACGCCCTGGCCGTGGGCATTAGCTTTGCGGCGCTTTCGGTAAATATTTGGGGGGCGGCAGGCATTATTGCCCTTACCACCTTTGTTTGCTGCCTTATTGGTGTATTTTTAGGCCACAAGTTTGGCCTTTTGCTGGGAGACTGGGCCCAAATTTTTGGCGGGGCCATTTTAGTTGGCATCGGCCTTAAAATTTTTGTTGAGCATATGATGGGTGGATGATTTCTCTTTTCACAAAAGCCTCCACAGGGCGCTTTCCTCTGCCAGCTCCCGTGGGTGCTCGGCAATTTCGGCAAGGCGGTGTGCGTCGGACGAAGTGAGGATTTGCGCATTGCCAAGGCCGGCGGGCAGCCGCCCGCTTTGCAAAAGCGGGGCAAGGTTGTGCTCGGGGCGTTTCACCTCGTAAGCGGCAAAGGGTAAATCTTCGGGCGCAAACCCCAGCACCGAAAGCAACGAGTAGCTGTCTTTATCTACATGGGCCGGCACCGCTATGCCACCAAGGGCTTTGCAGGCCTGCACCACCTGGTAAATATTTAAACTTACCGCGCCGGTAAGCAGCTTTTCTTTTGTGGACAAAACAGTGTCCTCCACATCCATTACCAGTTGCCGGCCCCAAATTTCGGGCTCGTAGGGCATGGGGGGCAGGTTTTGGTACAGTAAATCGCTCATTTTTAGCGCTGCTTCTATCGTAGAAAAATAGGTAAGCAGGTGTATTTCTTCCGCGGTGTTTACCTCTATGCCGGGCAGCAGCTGCACCCCATATGCATGGCAGGCCTGCTGCACCGCAGGCAGGTTATCGGCCGCATTATGGTCGGTTACCGCAATCACATCAATGCCATTTAGCTTGGCAAACCCCGCAATGTTGGCCGGGGTCATATCGTCATCTGCGCAGGGCGAAAGGCAGGAATGTATATGCAAATCGTAGGTCATGCCATGCGCCCCTTTCTTTTTTTAGGTTTTTGCAACCTACGGCTTTACCAACCCGGCCGCCTGCGCAATGGCAAGGGCCGCCTTAAAGGCAGGCAGGGCGGTGGTAACAATGTTTACCCCTTGCCCGGCGGCCTTTTGCTTGGCATCTTCGGCTAGTTCGGCGTTTTCGCACAGCACAATTACCGCAACATCGGCAAGGGCGGCCACCGCCACGGCGTTTACATTGCCCATTACGGTGCACCAGGCGCCATCTTCGGGCGCATTGCCCATAGCCCAGCTTAAAAGGTCGGCACAATATACATCGGTAATGGCACGTTCCTCGGCCGTTACGGCGGGCAAAAAAGCTTCCAGTTTCAAAAGGTCGGTTGTCGTCATCACAAGCCTCCACACCATTTTGCGCAATTTTTTTATCTTACCGCAAAATTAATCTTTTTTCTTATCGTGCCCAATGGCTTTCAGCACCGCTTCCATGCGGTCACGCATCAGCACCGTGCAGTCGTTCATCTCGGCATTGCCACGCACTATATCTTCGGCAAAAGCGGCACAGGTGGGGGCACCACAACTGCCGCAGTCCAGTTCGGGCAGTTCATGCATAATTCGTTCCAGTTCCTCGTATTTTTCAAAGCTCTCTTGCCGGGTTTTGCCAAGTTCCATCACCGGGGCATATTCCAAATTTTCTTCCCACATCATGGCGGTGGGAACCGCCCCTTGCAGGTGGTTTAGGCTAACCGGCATATAGCGGCGCAATTTTTTTAGTTTGGCTTTGGCAATGTAAGGGTTTTCTACCTGCAAAACCCCGCCTACACAACCACCTGCGCAGGCGCTTAACTCCACAAATTCCAAATCTTGATATTTTGCGTCTTCCAAATCCTCTAGCACACGCACAATGTTTTCCATGCCATCGGCGGCAAGGTAGGCATCGGTAGAAATAAGCCCGGCTGCTTCGCCGCCGTTTTCGCCCCAGCCAAACCCAATGCGCCCAGCCTGCGCTAGCTCGCTAGAAGTACCCGCCCGCATAACCCCCAGCATGGCAGGGTATATTTTTTTTATGGCAACTGCGGCATCAATTTCGCTGTGGGCATAGCCAATAGGCATGCGCTGGGCCGTGGCCTTTGCCGGGCAGGGGGTTAGCAGTATGCAGCCAACATCCGCCGCCGACACACCCTGTGCCAGCGCCTGCCGTTTGGCAAGGCGGGCGGCAAGCTCCATAGGCGGCACCAGCGGCAGCACATTGCCAATTAACCCCGGAAACCGCACCCGAATAAGCCTTGCAATGGCTGGGCAGGCCGAGGATATCACTGGTTTTTTCAGCTTGCCTTCGGCCAATAACAGCCGGGTGGCTTCGCTTACCAGTTCTGCCGCACGGGCAATATCGTACACAGCGGCAAACCCAATTTCTTTTAAAGCGGCTGCCACCACATCGGTTTCTTCTAAATTATTAAACTGCCCATACATGCTGGGCTCTACCAGCGCAATGGGGTATTTATAGTTTTCCATTACCGAAAGCGGGTTATAAATGGCCTTTTTGGCGTGGTAGGGGCAAACCCTAATACACTCGCCGCAATCAATACAGCGTTCGGCCATAATGCGGGCCTTGCCATCTTGCACACGTATTGCCTCGGTAGGGCAACGCTTTATGCAGTTAATGCAGCCTTTGCACTTGTCTTTTTCTAACATAACCGAGTGATAAAACTTTGCCACAATTACCCTCCATTATTTAATTGCCAGCCTTTATCATGCGTGCACTAACTAAAGAGAAACGTTCAGCAGATATCCCCCTAAACGCTAACGCGTTTGTTTCCCCTTAGGCAAGGGGGGCAAGTAGCCTGCCTTTCACTTTACCCTTTTCACTCTTCCCTTTAGCCACTATAGCAACAAGTTTCAACCTATTCCCCCGGCCCCCTTGCCTAAAGGGGGCTGCCCGGCACATCTCTTTAGGGTGCCGGGCTGGGGGATTTATAACAACACAATTATAAAATACCTACACAAACACCCGCATGCAAACCGTGGTGCCCACCCCTACGGTGCTTTCAATCTCAAATTCATCGGCGTACTTTTTCATGTTGGGCAGGCCCATGCCCGCGCCAAACCCAAGGCTGCGCACTTCATCGGGCGCCGTGCTATACCCCTCGCGCATGGCAAGGGCAACGTCTGGTATGCCGGGGCCGTCGTCTCGCAGGCACATATGCACATTGTCGGGCGCAACATCTACGCTAATGCGGCCACCCTTGGCATGTATGGCAAGGTTAATTTCCCCTTCGTACAACGAAATAGACACCTTGCGGATAGCCTCGCTGGAAAGCCCCAGCTTTTTAAGCCGTGCCTTCAAATCGGCGCTGGCCTCGCCCGCACGGGTAAAGTCATCCTCGGGCACCACATACTCCAAATGTATATCTGCCATGGTTAATTCCCTCCCCGCAGGCCTTTTGCGTACAAAATACCACAGGCCGGAAACATCGGAATATCAGTCGCCAAAATGGCAATATCCAGCTGCTGCGCAAGCTGAATAATGCTATCGTCTGGCTTTTTGCCACGCACAAACACAATGCACACCATGTCCATCATGCTGGCAGTGCGCACCACCTGCGGGTTATTTAGGCCGGTTACCAGCACCGCTTGGTCCTTCACATAGGCCAGCACATCGCTCATCATGTCACTTCCGCAAGCGGTGTGCACCTCACGCTCAAGGTCTGTCGCGGTTAGCACCTCGGCATTTAAAACCTCTGCAATTTCTTTAATCTTCATGCGTGTCCTCCACTTGTTTAAAATAGGCCGCAGCCTGCAAAAACAATGCCGGTATTTAGCGCCGGTTTATGCGGGCACGGCCATTTGCTTGTTTTGCACGCCATTATAGCTATATTATAAGTTTTTTGCCCCAAATAGTAAAGCAGCTAGTTGTTGTGTGGCTACCCCACCCACGTTGCCAAAAAGGTGTTTGGCAGGCCTTTAAAGGCACCTTTGCACCACACTTTTACACTTGCCGCCTTGCCGTTAGTCTTAAATATCCGCTTATTTCTTGTTTTGCAGCATAAATAGCGCCTATATATAGTTGTATTTAAGGGAATGGTACGTTATAATAAATGGTACGTGCATTGACAAACCTTTAACAATGCACCCAGAAGACGGGAGGATAGACACTATGAAAGTCATTTCTACGGTGCCGTTTGCCGGCACAAAACAGCAAGAAGAGCAGCTAAGTGCCTGGTTACAAGAACATAGGGATACCCCGGGTGCCGTTATGCCGGCCCTGCAACATGCGCAGGAAATTTACGGCTACCTACCCATTGAAGTGCAAAAAATGGTGGCCACCGCATTGGATAAGCCATTGGCTGAAATTTACGGTGTTGCTACTTTTTATTCACAGTTCTCGCTTTCGCCCAAGGGCAAATACAAGGTTAGCGTATGCATGGGCACCGCCTGCTATGTAAAAGGCAGCGGCAAAGTGCTGGAAGCACTGGAAAAAGAACTGAACCTGAAAAGCGGCGAATGCGGCGAAGATGGCAAGTTTAGCCTGGACGCCTGCCGTTGCATTGGTGCCTGTGGCCTTGCCCCGGTAATTATGATTAACGACGACGTGTATGGCCGCCTTACTGGCGAAGAAAAAGAAATTAAGGACATGCTGGCTAAATACTAACGGCCCATTTACCAAGCATGCTTTTTTAACGGAGGTGCCTTTTTGCAGGAACTTTCGATGAATATTTTGGACATTGCCGAAAACAGCGTGCGTGCCGGGTCCAGCAACATTGAAATTACGCTTGCCCAAGATACCGCGCAAAACAGCCAAACCCTTGTTATTAAAGATGACGGCAAGGGCATGGATGCCGAGATGGTGCAAAGCGTAACCGACCCCTTTTGCACCACCCGCACCACCCGCAAGGTGGGTTTGGGGCTGCCCTTTTTAAAAATGGCGGCCGAATTAACCGGCGGCACCCTGCAAATAGAAAGTGCGCCCGGTGTGGGCACCACCGTAACCGCCAGCTTTGTGCTTAACCATATAGACCTTGCCCCCCTGGGCAATATGGGCAGCACCATTGCCACGCTGGTGCAGTGTAACCCGCAGCTTAATTTTATGTATACCTTTGCCAAAAACAATAGCCGCTTTGTGTTCGATACCCGGGAAGTGCGGCAGATATTGGGCGATATACCCCTTAGCGCACCAAGCGTTGCCATTTTTATTAGGGATTATATTACCGAGCAAACAGAGGCTGTTTAAAGTGTGTTTTTAACTTAGATAAACGACCAAAGCAGATTTTTTAGACCGACGAAAGGGAGAATAACAATATGAAGAGTTTGCAAGACCTTGCTGCCATACGCGACAAGATGAAACAAACCGTTAACACCCGCGAAGCCGCGCACGACTCGGTGCGGGTGGTGGTTGGCATGGCCACCTGTGGCATTGCCGCCGGCGCGCGCCCGGTGCTAAACACCTTAACCGAAGAGGTTGCAAGCGCCAATCTAGACGATGTGTTGGTTACCCAAACCGGTTGCATTGGCATTTGCCAGTACGAGCCGGTGGTGGAAGTATACCGCCCAAATGAAGAAAAGGTTACCTATGTTAAAATGAACCCCGCCAAAGCAAAACGTGTGGTGGCAGAACATTTAATAAACGGCAAACCCGTTACCGAATACACCATTGGTGCGGTAACCAAAGAAACAAATTAAACGAGGAGGAAACAACTATGTATAGAAGCCATGTTATGGTTTGCGGCGGTACCGGTTGCACCTCTTCGGGCAGCACTGCCATTATGCAAGCTTTTGATAAAGAAGTGAAACGGAACGATTTAGACAGCGAGGTGCGGGTAATACACACCGGTTGCTTTGGGCTTTGCGCCCTTGGCCCCATTGTGGTTATTTACCCCGAAGGCAGCTTTTACAGCATGGTAAAAGCCGAAGATGTACCCGAAATTGTATCGGAGCATTTGCTGAAAGGCCGCCCGGTTACCCGCCTGCTGTACGATGAAACCGTGAACGAGGACAACACCGTTAAAAGCCTGGACGAAACCAGCTTTTACAAAAAACAAATGCGCATTGCGCTGCGTAACTGCGGTGTTATTAACCCCGAAAACATTGATGAGTATATTGGTTTTGATGGCTACCAGGCACTGGGCAAAGCCCTTACCGAAATGACCCCCGAGCAGGTGATTGAAACCATGCTGGACAGCGGCCTGCGTGGCCGTGGCGGGGCGGGCTTTCCCACTGGGTTAAAATGGAAATTTGCCGCCGGCAACAAGGCCGACCAAAAATATGTTTGCTGCAACGCCGACGAGGGCGACCCAGGCGCATTTATGGACCGCAGCATACTAGAGGGCGACCCCCATGTGCTAATTGAGGCCATGGCCATTGCCGCCTATGCCATTGGCGCTACCCAGGGCTATGTGTATGTGCGTGCCGAATACCCCATTGCGGTAGAGCGTTTAAGCATTGCCATTAAACAAGCACGCGAATACGGCCTGCTGGGCAACAATATTCTGGATACCGGTTTCTCGTTCGATTTGGACATTAAGCTGGGCGCCGGCGCCTTTGTGTGCGGCGAAGAAACTGCGCTGATGACCTCGATTGAGGGCAAACGCGGCGAGCCTCGTCCCCGTCCTCCCTTCCCGGCGGTTAAGGGCCTGTTTGCCAAACCCACCATTTTAAACAACGTAGAAACCTACGCCAACGTACCCCGCATTATTTTGCTGGGCGCCGATTGGTTTAAGGGCATTGGCACCGAAAAAAGCAAAGGCACCAAGGTTTTTGCCCTGGGCGGCAAAATTAAAAACACCGGCCTTGTAGAGGTACCCATGGGCACCACCCTGCGCGAAATTGTGGAAGAAATTGGCGGCGGTATTCCCGAGGGGCGTCCCTTTAAAGCAGCCCAAACCGGTGGGCCTTCGGGCGGGTGTATCCCGGCTAGCTTAATAGATACCCCCATTGACTACGACAACCTGCTAAGCATTGGCAGCATGATGGGCAGCGGCGGCCTAATTGTTATGGACGACACCACCTGCATGGTAGACATTGCCAAGTTCTTTTTAGAGTTTACCGTAGAAGAAAGCTGCGGCAAGTGCACCCCCTGCCGTGTTGGCAACAAGCGCCTGCTAGAGCTGCTGGACAAAATTACCAATGGTACAGCCACCATGGAAGACCTGGATAAAATTGAGGAACTGGCTGCCTTTATTAAAGAAAACAGCCTGTGCGGCCTTGGCCAAACAGCGCCAAACCCTGTGCTTTCTACCCTGCACTACTTTAAAGATGAGTATGTAGACCACATTAAAAACAAACACTGCACCGCCGGTGTTTGCAAGGCTCTTCTTACCTATAAGATAGACCCCGAAAAATGCATTGGATGCACCCTTTGCGCCCGGGTTTGCCCGGTTAGCTGCATTAGCGGCACCGTAAAACAACCCCACGTTATAGACGAAAGCCAGTGCATTAAATGCGGCGCCTGCATGGAAAAATGCAAATTTGGCGCCATAAGCAAAGGGTAAGGAGGAGAAAGACAACTATGGATAAAGTAAATATTAAAATAAACAATGTCGATTACCAGGTTGACGCAAACCTAACCATTTTGGACGCTTGTCACCAGGTTGGTATCGATATCCCCACCCTGTGCTGGATGCGTGAGATGAACCAGATTGCCGCCTGCCGCATGTGTGTGGTAGAGGTAAAGGGCGCCCGCAGCCTGGTTACCGCTTGTGTGTACCCGGTTAACGAGGGCATGGAGGTTATCACCAACTCTCCCAAAGTTTTGGGCAGCCGCAAAACCAACCTAGAGCTACTGCTAAGCACCCACGACCAAAACTGCCTAAGCTGTGTGCGCAGCACCGATTGCGAACTGCAAACGCTGTGCCAGGCCTACGGCGTTAACGGCACCCGCTTTGTTGGGGGCCGCCCCCGGTACGAGCTAGAAACCAGCACCCTACACCTTGTGCGAGACAACAACAAGTGCATTTTGTGCCGCCGCTGTGTGGCCGCTTGCCAGCAGCAATATGTTAGTGTTATCAACCCGTCCGATCGTGGCTTTGAAACCCACATTTCTTGTGCGTTTGAAGCCCCGCTTGGCGAAACCGCCTGCATTAGCTGTGGCCAGTGCATTGTAAACTGCCCCACCGGCGCTTTGGTAGAGCACGACGATACCGACCGGATACGTGCCGCTTTGGCCGACCCCGAAAAAACCGTTGTGGTGCACACCGCACCTTCCATTCGGGCTACCTTGGGCGAAGCCTTTGGCATGCCCATTGGCACCAACGTAGAGGGCAAGATGGTGGCGGCGCTGCGTCGCCTTGGTTTTAACTATGTGTTCGACACCGACACCGCGGCCGACTTTACCATTATGGAAGAAGCCCACGAGTTTTTAGAGCGGGTGCAAAACGGTGGCACCCTGCCCTTGCTAACCAGCTGCTGCCCCGGGTGGAGCAAATTTTGCGAGCTATACCACCCCGATATGTTCGACAATATCAGTAGCTGCAAAAGCCCCCAAGGCATGATGGGCGGCCTGATTAAAACCTACTGGGCCGAAAAAATGAACCTTGACCCCAAAGATATTGTGGTGGTTAGCGTAATGCCCTGCACCGCTAAAAAGTTTGAGCTGGACCGCTACGACATGAGCGCCGCCGGCGACGATTTGCCAGACAACGATATCTCGATTACCACCCGTGAGCTTACCCGCATGATTCAGCGTGACGGCATTGACTTTTTGGGCCTGCCTGAAGAAAATTTTGACCAGGCTCTGGGCGAATCTACCGGCGCTTCGGTTATTTTCGGTGCTTCGGGCGGCGTGCTGGAAGCCGCCCTGCGTACCGCAGTGGAAACCCTAACCGGCGAAGACCTGAAAAGCCCCGATTTTATGGAAGTGCGTGGCAGCGAAGGCATTAAAGAGGCCACCTACAACGTAAACAGCATGGATGTGCACGTTTGTTCAGTGTCGGGCATGGCCAACGTAGAAAAAGTGCTACGTGCGGTGAAAGCCGGCGAAGTAACCTACCATATTATTGAGATTATGGCTTGCCCCGGCGGTTGCGTAAACGGCGGCGGCCAGCCCAGCCAACCCGCCCATGTGCGCAATTTTGTGGATTTGAAGGGCCTGCGCAGCCATGCGCTATATAGCGAAGACGCCCTGAAAAAAGACCGCAAAAGCCACGAAAACACCCTTGTGCAAGATGTGTATAAAAACTACCTGGGCAAGCCCGGCAGCGAAAAAGCACACAAAATTCTGCACACCAGCTATCGCGTGCGCGAGCATAAGTATTAATCGGCAATTATTTGCTAAAAATATCCCCCTGCTACGGCAGGGGGATATTTTTAATTTGCCTATTGGGGGTTTTACCCCATATATTCAAAATTATTTAGTCATTAACATGGATGCCGCCCGAGGTGCTTTGAATGTTTATATTGTAATAGGGCGCCGGGCCAACAAACCCCTGCACCTTGTTGCGCTGGGTGTAGGAGAGAACGGAATCGAACCCGGTGTGGATATTGCCCGACACACTTTTTGCATTTAACTCAAACGATGCGCCAGCCGGCAACCCCAGCCTAATACCCCCACTTACGGTAGAGGTGTTTACATGCCCGCGCAGGGCATCGAAATGAACCCGCACCGAGCCAGAAATGGTTTTAAACGATCCATCCCCCTCAGCTGCATCTATTTTTATCGAGCCACTTACGGTGTTTACTTCTAGCGTGCCAACCCCTTTTTGCAGCGCAATAGAGCCGCTGGTGGAGGACAGCCGCACCATGGGGGCTACTACGGTGCTAAAACGCACCTGCCCACTGGTGGTTTTGGCATTTAACGAGGACAAAATCCAAGCGTCATCGCTTTTTATGGTGCCACTTACCGTATAAATCGAAAGGCTGCCGCTCCAGCTGGCGGGCAAATATACTTCGATATACGAGCGCAGGAAAATAAGGCCCGCACGGCGGCCATTGCGCACAATAATGCTACCGTTGTTTTGGCTAATGTCGGCCAGCAGGGTAGGGTCTTCCCGGTTCATATACTCTTTAATGGTTAGCTGGTTATCGGTAGCATACCGCACGGTTACCGCTTCGGCCACATAGCTAATATCCAGGTTCGAAATACCCTCTAGCGGCAGGGCTTGGGTATTTACCAGCGGCAAGCCATTGTACTCTCCGCCACCCAAAAATCCATTTACCAGCCCACTGGTAAAATCGGCCACTTCGCCCAGCAAACCGCTTAAATCAAGGTTAATTTGCCAATCCGATGGTTTTTTGCCGTCCGTATTATCGCCGCTTGCCTGCTGCGTTTGTTCTTCGCCCGCCGCCTCTGCCTGCGGGGCGTCCTTGCTCATATCCATGTTCAGTTCATCAAATAACTCTCGAATATCGCCGAGGCTGTCAATTACGGCATCGTAGGCTTCCTGTTCATCCAAGCCGGTTTTTATACCGTCGGCATAGCGTTCCATCATGCCATCATACAACTCGTCCTTTGCCTCTTTAACCTCCCTTGTGGGCGGTATATTTTCAAATAAATCATCAAGATATTTTTTAATTTTGTCGGTCATTCTCTTTCCTCCTTTTGGGGGGTAAAATTTTTTCACTTTTAATTCATTTAAAGGGTAATCAGCTGGTCTATCGTGGTTTTTACCTGGTCCCACTCTTTGCAATATTGTGCAAAAGCCGCGCGTCCTTCGGGGGTAATGGTGTAGTAGCGGCGGCGTGCGCCCAAATCCTCTACACCCCAGTAAGAGCGAATAACCCCCTCTTTTTCCATGCGGCGAAACGCGCTGTACAGCGTTGCTTCTTTTAGTTCAAACATGTTATTGGTTTTTTCTTGAATTTCGCGGTTGATGCGGTACCCATAACTATCTTCCTTCATTAGGTTTGCCAAAATAATCATATCGGTATGCCCACGAATCAGGTCCGATGATATCGCCATGGTTATGCCTCCTTTTGATAGTATGATTATACTATACTTCACAATACTTCGCCTGTCAAGGTATTGTGGCAAATCTAAGTTACCACTCCTTTTGCTTTTATACATGGGGGCGCCTTTTTACTTTCATTTATCTTCATAAGCATGTATAATATTAAACAGTTATGGGTGGCGGCATACAAAGGCGCAAAGCTGTGTTTTTGCTGCCGGGCCGCACAAGGTTTATAATAAATTGCGTGTTGCTATAAAAGAAAGGTGTTGCTGAAAATGGAAGAGGATAAAAAAATTAAAATATTGCCAAATGGCCCCTACGAAGTTACCGAAACTGTTCCCCTAAAAATTGCCGAAATTGTAATTGATGCAGAGGGAACTTCGGAAACATGGAAAACCGGCAAGGAATACGACGCCCAGCCGGAGCCCTACCACCTGTGCCGGTGCGGGCACTCTAAAACCAAGCCTTATTGCGATGGAAGCCACAAAGAAGTGGGCTTTGAGGGGGAAGAAACCACCCGCCGCAGCGGCTACGTTGAAAACGCCGTGCGGTACGAAGGCGAAGCCTTTGACCTTTTGGACGACGAAAGCCTTTGTGCCAGCATGCGGTTTTGCGACCGCGGCCTTGGTGCATGGGATGCGGCGATAGAATCTGGCAATGCCGAAAATAAGCAGATGGCCATAGAGGAATGCGCCGCCTGTGCCGCCGGGCGCCTTACCCTTGTTGCAAAAGATGGCACCGTGCTTGAACCCAGCTTGCCGCAGGAAATTAACCTGGTGCAAGACACCGCCGCACAAATGCGCGGGCCGCTTTGGGTAAAGGGGGGCATACAGCTAGAAGGTGCCGACGGCCAGCCCTACGAAGTGCGCAACCGCATGACATTATGCCGCTGCGGCGAAAGCAGCAACCTGCCCTTTTGCGATACCTCGCACCTGCACTGCCCCCACATGAACGGGCACGACGAATAACCAAAAAGGCCCTGTTGTGCAAGCGCTTAGCGCTTGCACAACAGGGCCTTTTTATTTTGTTTGCAGCAGGGTGCCTCGCTACGGCGCAACCTTAAAAATAGAGCCCTCGCGCTGGTACCCTTGCTTTTGATAATACTCGTCCACATCACTCATCACATACACAGTATCCTGCGGGAAATCGGCGCATACCCGGGTCATCAGTGCATGCCCTAACCGCTTTCCTCTGGCTTTTTTATCCACCAATAAATCATAAATATATACACCAAACCCATCATCATTTCGGCACCGGCAATACCCACAAAGCACATCATTTTTGTAAGCCACATAGGTAATGCTGTTTGCTAGCGCTTTTGCGTACATTGCTTTTTTACGGGTGTGGTATTCACTCCACTCTTCCCCTTCCCTTTGCATAAGCCCAAATAAAGCGGCTTCGTCCTCTTGGGTATATCGATGTATCTCCAATACTTTCTCCTTTACAAAGGATGTTCTTCTACAATTAAATGCTATTTAATGAAATTAATTTTTATTGAATAGCATCGCAAGCCTGCCAAGCCCAGCATCTGGCGCAGTTTTGTAGTCTTTTTCGGGTGCCCAAGGGGTGGCTTTGCCGTCAAGCAACAGCTTGCCCCCCTCTATGCCGGTAAGCTGCTGCGGTGCCTCGGTTTTACCCGAGTAATCGCTGGCAGAGGTATCCCACAGAATGGGCTGGTTTGCGGCTGGCACTGCTGCCCACAGCACACACACCAAGCTTGCCGCCTCGCCGTAGCAGTACCGCTCAAACTTTAGCTTGTTGTTGCGGTACACTGTAACGCAGTCTCTAAACTTGCCGTGCCCTTCTTTTTCAAACCGGCGGCCAGCCAGTTTGCCTTGTTTTATTTCGTCTATAACAGGTGCAAAATCCATAATTTCCTCCGTTTTATAAGGCCGCTGGTTGCCAGCCCCAAAGGCCAACAGGCAATTAAAATTATTTATTAGCTATTTTATTTGCATTTCATTTACTTTATGTTCTCTCGCAGTTGTCCTTCTCGGTAGGCGGCCAGCAGGGTTTCCAGCTGTTCTATCCGGCGGCCAATGGTTTTGCCGGTGTCGCTGTCTAGCACAGTGCGGCGCTTGGGGTAACGCTCTACCACCTGCACACGGGGCACATCTTTATAGCCGCTTTTGCGCACCTCGTTTAAGGGGCGGTGCTGGGCTAGCGCCAAGTGGTGAGAGTTAGAAATAAGCGTATAGCCCCCTATGCCCGTGCGGCCGTGGTAGACTTTGGAAATTCCACCGTCGATTACAAACAGCAGCCCACCGCCTTTAATGGGGCTTTCGCCCTGTTGGTGGCGCACCGGCACATGCCCGTTTACAATGTGCGCATGGGCTGGGTTCAGCCCAAATTCCCGCAAAATCTTTTCGCAAACGGTGCGGTCATCCACAAATTCATAATACGGGTTATACACTTCGTCGTGGGTGCTGTTATCCTTAATAAAATACCGCTCAAAGGTGGTAAGGCGGCTTTTGCCAAAAATAGGCGAATTTTTACCGCACCACAAATACCACATATAATCGCCGGCGTCCTCGCGCTGGGCCGAGCCTTCGGGCGCAAAGTAGGCATTGCGTATCTTGCGGTCAATCGCATCAAGATAAGCCTTGCCCTGCAGCGGCTTGCCGTCTAGCTTCACCTTTTTAAATTCCCCATTTTTGGTTAGGGGAATGCAACCGTGGTACAGCAGGTTGTTGTTTACCACCTTATACATGCTGCCGTTGTTGTATAAAAACCGAATGTGCTTTTTTAGCAGGGTGCTGTGCGTAAACGAGCGGGTTAAGGTGTGCACCAGCTCTTTTTCTCCCTCGGTTAACTCTAGCGGGTTTTGGGGGTTTACGGTGGGGAACAAGCAATCTCGCATGGGGTATTTTTTTCCATCCACCGTAACGGTGCAGCCCTCAAAATCCACATGCGCCAGCAGGTCTCTGCCCTGCATTTCGTATTCGGGGTGGCGGGCAATTAGCTGGCCTTCTAGCTTAAACTGCACAATGGCAATGGCTTTGTGCATTTTGGCCGCAAGGTGGGCGTCTATTGGGTCGTACACATTGGTATCTAGCTGATGAGGCAAAAAAATCTCGCAGGGGTCATCTTGGTATACCTCGGCTGCAAAGGTAGAAAGCGGCCGCAGGTTAATGCCGTAGCCATCTTCCAGCAAATCGAAGTTATTATAGCTAATGGCCAGCCGCACGGCGTTGGCAACACAGGTTTCGTTGCCGGCTACGGCGCCCATCCAGTGGATATCGTGGTTGCCCCACTGGATATCCACATCGCTAAAGGCCATCAGCTCCTCCATCACCAAATCGGCGTGGGGGCCACGGTCAAAAATATCCCCAATAATGTGCAGGCTATCAATGCTGCACTGGCGAATAAGCAAGCAAAGGGCCGAGATGAATTTATAGGCCACCCCGGTTTCTACAATGGCGTTAATAATAGCGGTGTAGTAGTCCTCTTTATTTTCTTCGGTATCGGCGTGCAACAGTTCATCTAGCACATAAGCAAACTGCTGCGGCATTTTTTTGCGCACCTTGCTGCGGGTGTATTTGCTAGCTACCGATTTACACACCTGCACCAGCCTAAAAATGGTAATACGGCACCAGTCGTCGCCATCGCCCAGGGCTTTGCCCGCCCTTAGCACCTCTTGCGGGCGGTAAATAAGCGCCGAAAGCAGGTCCCGTTCAGGTTCTGACACGGAATTTTGGAACAGCGCCTCTATTTTTGTGTGGATAACCCCCGACGCCGTACCCAACAAATAGGCAAAAGCATCGGCCTCGCCATGTAGGTCGCTAAAAAAATACTCGGTGCCTTTGGGCAGGCAGCAAATGGCTCGCAGGTTAATAATCTCTGCCGACACTGCGTCGGCTGTGGGATATTCTTTGGACAAAAGCTCCAGATAGTTGGACTGAGTCAAACCATTCTCCTCCTTACAAGGTGCCAAAGCATGTTTTTAACCCCTTAAAACCAAAGCCGCCCACAGGCAAACCCTGGCTTTTTAAAAGGAATTACAAACACACTTTTTATTTGCCATATGCAAATGCACCGGCCATTTTGTTCACGATGAAAGGGCTTTTTGTATAAATTCCCCTTCATTTTAACATATTCCCCTCTATAAAAGAAGTTCCCTTTGCCATTTTGCGGCAAAAGGAACTTTTTATAAGCCATTGTTTATTTGTTTTGTATTTAATTGGCAATTCATTTTATTATTTTAATGGCACTATTCTTCTTTTTTGCTTTTGCCACTTATTTGCTGTATTGCAACGGCCCAAACCGCGGTGTGCTTCCCATCCTTTGCCAAGCTGGCCGGTATTTCGTGGCTATATTCTGGCATATATTTTTGGCACAAGGCGGTTAAAACCTCCGCCTTTTTTGCGTCCTCGGTTACTTCGGCGGCGGTGCCAAACACCACCACACTTTGGTACAATGTAGAGAAATCTCCCCCAGAAAAAACCGGTTTTGTGCCCCCAACCACCGTAAAACAAACCTTGGGCTGGTGCCGCAAATTCTCTACTTTATGGCCTTGGTAAGCACAATGGAAATAAATAGAGTTCTCTACCACCACATACGAAAGTGGCACACCATAGGGCTGGTCGCCCTCTTCCACCGTTGCCAGCACTCCATATTCGCCTTTGGCCAGCAGGGCGCGCGCTTCTTCTTCGGGCATTTGGCGGTCTTTTCGCCGCATTGGTTTCATTATAGCCTCCCTAAAAAATAAATTTATGTTTATTTAATCTTATTTAATTTATATATTTTACAAGTTTACAACATTGGTTGGTTTGCCCTGCAAAAATGCTTGCAAATTATCCTGCACAAGGGCCAGCAGCCGGGCCCGGGTTTCGTATGCGGCCCAGGCAATGTGGGGGGTAATAAAACAGTTTTTTGCGTGTAACAGCGGGTTATCGCTCCGTATCGGCTCCCGGCTTACAACGTCTAGCCCGGCAGCGGTTAGCCGGCCACTATTCAGGGCGTCGGCTAGGTCTTGCTCTTGCACAAGGCCACCCCGGGCAGTGTTTAGCAAAATAGCGCCCTGCTTCATTTTATTAATATTTTCTTTATTAATTATATTTTCGGTTTGTGGCAACAGTGGGCAGTGCAGGGCTACTACATCGCTTTGGGCAAGCAGCTGCTGCAGCGGCACATATTGGGCCAGCGCTTGGCCCTGGGGCGTGGGGCGGCTGCCGGTTGCCAACACCTGCATGCCCAGCGCCTTTGCTATTTTTCCGGTGGCCTGGCCTATGCTGCCAAACCCAATAACACCCAGTGTTTTGCCGCTTAACTCTATTAAAGGGGTATTCCAAAAGCTCCAGCCCTCGGTTTCGCTCCACTGGCCATCAAACACTTCGGCGCTGTGGTGCCCCACTTGGTTGCAAATTTCTAGCAATAGTGCAATGGTGTGCTGGGCCACGGCATCTGTGCTGTAACCCGGCACATTACAAACAATTATACCAAGCTCTTTGGCGGCTTGGATATCTATAATATTGTACCCGGTAGAAAGGAGCCCAATATATTTTAGCCCAGGGCAGGCCTGCATGGTTTCGCGGGTTATGGGCACCTTGTTTAAAATAACCACCTGGGCGGCGCCAATGCGGGCAGCAGCATTGTGGCGGTTGCTATCCTCGTATACGGTAAGGTTTCCAAATTTTTCAAACTCTGCCCAACTTAGGTCTCCGGGGTTGGCAATGCCGCCATCTAGCACTACAATATCCATAAAGTCTTTTCCTCCACATTTAATTTATATTTAATTGCATTTATTTTAATTGGCAGGTAATTTGCTAAATACGGTTTACAGCCTCCCTTTTAAAGCGGCATAAAGCTATCTTTTGCCCTTGCCAAAGCGCTACCAATAGCCGCCCGGCATGGTTTTATAAAAACAGCGATAACAAGTTATCTTTGTGCATTTTTCCTATTCAAATTTCCGCCATTTTCCGCTTTTTCATGCGGGGCTACACTCCATTTCGCCCTCTATTATTGCTTTGCCCCGTCAGGCAAAACAGCCGGGCAAATAAACAGCCCGCTATCAAATGCATATGCCTAATTAAAAAAAGTCATTATAATCTATTCTGTTTTTCTTTGGCCGAGTTTTATGTTTTTTAGCCCCAAGCAAATTTTAATATAACAAAATTATACCTTATTTTAAAACAATTTGCTATAAAAAGCATTGCCCGGCAAGTTGCAGCAAGCGCAATTTTTATTGGGCAAAAAAACACTTGGCCAACCATAGCAATATATGCTTTATGGTGTACCAAATGTTTTATGGTTAAATATTTGGATGTTTTTATGAACATTTATAATGTGTAAAATATCCGGGGTTTTTCCGCCTTTACTTGCTTTGCCTCCAGCCATGTAGCAAAAGATACCGCAGACCCTTGCTTTGCCGGGTAAATAAGCAAGCAAGTTCCTACTTTTAAAACTGGCTGGCTAGCGGTTTACTACGTATAAAATCCATTGCGGCAGCCAGCACCAGCGCATACCCTTGGCTGGTAGGGTGTACGCCATCTTTGCCTATCAGGCTTTTTAGGTTGTGCTTATCTAAAAAATAATCCCGCACATCCAGCACCAGGGCACCGGTTTGCTGCGCAATTTGTGCCACCGTGTTGGAATATAATTCGTGAAAACGATAAATCATTTGGGTATCGCCCAGCCAGGCAAGGATATTTTTTTGGTTTTGGGCATTGCCCCCGCTTACGTGTTGCAGGTGCCGCTCAGCGTCTACGGGGGGCAGGGTCATCAAAATAGGGGTTACGCCCGCCTGTTGCAGCTGGCCTACCATATTTATATAGGTGGTTTTAAAATCTTTTAACTGGGTAAAGGGCAAATGGGTTTGCTGGGGTGCTGCGGCTACCTCGTGCCAGGCAAAGCTACAATCGTTACCACCAAACTCTACCAGCGCATACTGGCAGCTTAGCCCGGCCGCAAGGTCTTTTTCTAATATCTTTTTGCCTTTTTGCACCGTAATGCCAAAACGGGCACGGTTTTGCACCACAACCGCAAATTTTTCTTCTATTTTTGCCAGCAACTTTGGCATGGTGGCACGGTAATGCCCTTTTTCGTCCATTACGGTGCCCCGCATAATCGAATCTCCGTATATGGTAACCTTTACCGGGTTTTGCAAAAAAGCCCCTCCTCATTAATCTAGTTTTAATAACTATATCAAACATAGTTTAATATTATATATTCTATTTGTCAATATGCTATTGCTGATTATGGTATCTATATGTTATACTTGTTTTACCAAAAAAGCCAAAGGTGGTATTGCTATGCCAACAACCCAAAAAGCTGCCCTACTGCAAAACTTCCACTGCCCCCGGTGGCAACAACTGCCCACCCTAAGCCTGTATATGGACCAAGTGCTAATTGTGCTGGAAGAAACCCTTGCCATTTTTACCCCAGCGGGCGAGCGCCCCATTACCGCCGCCATGATAAACAACTATGTAAAGCATAAGTTGGTGCCGCCGCCCGAAAAAAAGAAGTACACCAACCGCCACCTGGCCTCGCTTATTGTTATTAGCATTTTAAAAAATGTGCTTTCTATGGCAGAAATTGAAGCCCTTATTGATAAAGTAAGCGCCGAGCACGGCGAAGAAAAGGCCTATAACCTTTTTTGCGACGAACTGGAAGTTGCCCTAGCCAGCGCTTTTGGCAAAAAGCAAACCTTTATTGCCCCTTTGGCTGGTTGCCAAACCCCCGCTAATGCCATGCAAGCCGCTATTGCCGCCTTTGCCAACAAGCTTTTGGTACAGCTGTATTTGGCCGCCGCCCACAATGCGCAAGAGAAAAACGAAAAATAAAAAGGTTGTGTTTGCCTGCCAGCTTTTTTCTGCTCCTCGCAAGGCAGTTTCATAATCGTCTGCCAGCTAATTTTAAAAACAAAAGGGTACCCAGCGCTACCATGGCGCAAAGGGTACCCTTTTATGCGTGCCTGCAAATTACTGGTTTTGCACAACCGGCAACGAAAACCAAAACGTGCTACCCTGCCCTTCGGCAGATTCCACCCCATATTCTACCCCGGGGTGTTGGTTTAAAATGTTTTTAACAATAGAAAGCCCAAGCCCTGCGCCGGTTACTGGCCGCTTGTGTTGTTTATCTACTTTAAAGTAGCGCTGCCATATATAAGGCAGCTGGCTTTGCTCTATGCCGGGGCCGTCGTCGGTAACTTCTACCTTAACGCGGCCTGCCTGCATGCTTTGCCGCACCACAATGGTTTTGCCGCTGCCCGCATGGGTAAGGGCATTGGTTAAAAAGTTGTATAATACCTGCCCAATGCGGCCAGGGTCTGCCATTACACACACATTGCCGCCAGTGTTTTGCCATTGTACGGTATAGCCTTCGGCCTCGCTAAATTTGGCAAACCGCTCCAAAATCATTTCGATGCTGCTGGTAAGGTTTAGCTTTTCTAGCCGCAGCGGGCTAACGCCGGCTTCCAGCTGCGATAAATCCAGCAAATCTCCCACTAGCGACGAAAGCCGTTTTGCTTCATCGATGATAATCTGCATATTTTCGGGGCTATTTTCGCCCGGGATATCGCGCATCATTTCGGCGTAGCCGGTTATTAAGGTTAGCGGGGTGCGTAAATCGTGGCTTACGTTGGCAATTAAGTCTCGGCGCAGTGCCTCGGTTTTGGCAAGCTCACCCGCTGCAAGGTTTAGGGTATAGGATAACTCGGCAACCTCGCGGTAGCCACGCCCCTCGAAGTTAACGTTATAGTTGCCTTTGCCCAGCTGGGCCGCCGCTTTGTTTAGCTTTTGTATTGGTTTTGCCACCCAGCCCGAAAGCAGCAGCGCAAGCCCTACCGCCAGTGCCACCATAATAACGCTAATATATATAAGCTGAATGCGCAGCGTTTGCACCGTGGCATTTACCGGCGTAATAACCGCCCGCACCAGCAACAGATATTCTTGCCCCTCTGGCGTGGTTACAATGCGCCCTTGCAGTATGCTTTTGGTGCTCCATCGGCCCTGCCAGCCACCGGGTGGCTGGGGGGTAAGCTCCCCTTGTGGGGCGGGGTTTGCATTGGGCAGTTGCCCTGGCTCTAGCGCTGCTTTTGGGGGGCTTGCTTCGTTGTATTGCTCGCTAATAGTGCCGCCGTTTGCCACCGCCTGCTGGTACAGCGCTGCCCGTTGTTGGGCGTTCCACGCATCCATGCCAAACTCCGGAAAAAACCCATCCACCGCTTGGCTTTCGCCATTGCTATTCACCAGTTCCACGTGTAGGTCTCCACGGTTTTTTATGTTGGTTTCAAAGGTTTCTTGCTGGCCGTTTTGCACCAGTGCGGCAAGGCTATTTACCTGCTTTTCTACCTCGGATAATTTAATAGAGGTATAAAAGCTCTCTAAAAAAACGGTTTGAAACAGCCATAAAATTACCAGCATCAATACACAAAAACCCAGTAAAAATAAAAAGGTTTTCCATTTAATGCCCGAGAGTGGTTTTTTTACTTTGTTTAGTTTAGCCATCGAAACGATACCCCGTACCACGCAAGGTTACAATGTGGGCACTATAGTTACCCAGCGCTTTGCGCAGCATTTTAATGTGAGTGTCCAGCGTGCGGTCGTCGCCATAAAAATCGTAGCCCCAAACCTCGGTAAGCAGCATTTCGCGGCTAAGGGCAATACCCTTATTGCGCACCAGGTAAAACAGCAGGTCGTACTCTTTGGGGGTAAGGGCCACTGGCTGGCCATTTATGCTAACTTTTCGGGCGGTAAAATCAATCATCAGCCCATCTTTTTCGTACACTTGGTGGGGCGGGCCGTCGGGTTGCTGCTGGGTGCCGGCACGGCTTAACACCGCCGCCACACGCATCATCAATTCTTTGGGCGAAAACGGCTTTACCACATAATCGTCTACCCCGGTTTCAAACCCATGGATACGGTCGTATTCTTCGCCCCGGGCGCTTAGCATAATTACCGGCACCCGGCTAAACTTGCGTATTTCTTTTACGGTAGAAAACCCGTCCAGTTCCGGCATCATAACATCCATAATGATAAGATCAAATTCTTGCTGTTTGCAGCATTGTATTGCCGCCATGCCATTTTCGGCTTCGGCAACCTCATAGCCATCGAAAACGGCGTATTTTTTTACCAGTGCGCGTATTTTTTCTTCGTCGTCCACCATCAATATCTTGGCCATGGGTCACCTCCTAAATAGTTGTTAGTTGCTAGTTAAAGCCAAGCCGGCGCTTTGCCCCACCCCTTCACAGAGGGGAATCTCGCTGGCGCCTGCAAGCCCCCTTAGGCAAGGTATAAGCCTGGCTGGGGATATTTTATCCACCCTCAACTCAACCTCAGTATATCATATATTTTTGCAGGCAAAAACCCCGTGTAAAGCTATTTTTTGCCACTTACCCAGCGGCGGCGCTTGGCAAAAACCATAAACAGTAACCCGGCCAGCAGCAACACCCCCAATACGCCGTACATAAGCCAATCGGCACCCGTTAGCAGGGTAGCGGCCTGCCCCCCAGTGCCCCCGTCCATACCCTCAGGCATTGCACCGCCACCACCCCAGCCGCCACCGGCCGCCATTTGGCCAAACTGCGCTATCTGTTCTTCGGTAATGCCCATTTGTTGCAGCCGGGCTTGTTGTTCTTCCGTTAGCGTTCCGCTTTGGGCAGCCTTCATCAGCGCGCCTATGTCTTCCGCCGGTGCGGCGGTATCGTCGGTTGGTTCGCCCGGTGTGCCGGCCCCCATACCGGGCATACCACCCTCGCCCTCTGCTCGGTCTTTATTTCCGCCAAAGCCGCCACCCATGCTGCCAAGGGCCGATAACGTTACCGAGGAAGCATCTACCAGCGTGCCTGAGTCCTCGGCCTGGCCTTCGGTGGTAGAAGGAATGCTGCCCTCTAGCTGGCCTGCCACACTTTGGGCACGCAACAGCACCAATTGCTTTAAAACCGGCAGCGCCTGCTCGTATTCTTCGTAGGTAAAAAAGGCGTTTGCATCGTTTTGTACATAGGTGTTAATTTGCGCATCCAACTGGTTTACAGCGGTTTCAAACATACCACTGTTTACATAGCCTTCCACCAGTTCATTCAGGTATTGGTGGTATTTTTCGCTATATTCTTCCACCGCCAAAAGCTGGTTTAACAGGGGGCGGTCTTCCATTGTAACCCCGCTTACCGGTGTATCGACGGGGAAATTAACAACCTCGCTGGCGTTACCGCTATTAAACCCACCAAAGGCCAGGTTATAATCCCACGGCAGTATCGAAATTTTTCCCTCTCGCTCGTACAAATAATAGTTTTGCTGCATATTCGATACATAACTATCTAAATTTACCACAAAGGTATGGGCAGCAAAATAGCGCAAAATCTCGTCCACGTCCCAATAGGTTTCCAGGTCTTCCCCAGCATTCAGCTTTTGAATGGCCGTGATAATCTGCTTTTTATCATTGTCCGACACTTTGCCGGACACCGCATTGTTAAAAATAGAACCATAACTGTCGGGGTCATCATCGGTATATAGTAGCCCACCGCCGCCAGAAGCGGACATGCCGCCACGTTGTTGCGCCTCGGGCTCCTCGCTGGCCTCTGCTTGCTCCGCCGGCTGTGTGGCTTGCTGCGTTTGGTTAGTGGGGGGTGTTACCGCTTGTGTTTGCCCATCGGCTGCCGCCTCTTGTGTGGGCGGCTCTGTGCCTTCCATGGGCGGGGCTGCGCCATCGGCTGGCGGTTCCATCTGGTTTACAGTGGGCAGGCCGTTGGCCGGCGCATCGCTGTTCTCCTCTGTATCATCGGCCCCGGCTTGCCATGTGGGGCGCTGGCCAAAATTGGGTAGGCCACCGCCATTGCCGCCCATCTCCTGCTTTACATTATATAGCTCGCCGGCAGTGGCGTTGTAGGTGCGGTTCAAAAACGAATCATCGTACCGCTCTAGCAATAGGCACAGGCCATAGTCTTCCCCATTCACGGTTACTTTGGCATAGTTACGCAGGGGGGTGGGCACACCCAAATATTCCATAATATCGTAACTGATATAGTCCTTCATATAAGTGGCGTCGCCCAGCAGGTTGTTCAGGCACATAGTATCCAGCCCGTAAAAACTTTGCCCTTTTACGTATTTATTGGGGTTTAGCTGCAGGCTATACCGCTGGTTTTCGCTGCCAGCCACCTGCGACAAGCTGGAGTTGCCCTTGGTGCGTATCCCCACACTGGCAAACAGTTCGCCATTAATGGTTACATCGGCAGCAATATACTCTTTGGCCTGGGCATTTGCCAGCAGGCCGCTCCAGTCTTCTTCATCGGCCACAATATCAATGGCCACCACCTCGCCATTAAACAGGCGGGTTTCATAATCGGTTATTTGGGTGGTGGTTTGGCCGCCATAGGCAAATAGCACCAGGCTGCCTGCCAGTGCAAGGCACACCGCCACCGCCACAATCACCGTTATATATTTGCTTTTGATCATACTTGTTTCCCTTTATTTTGTTAAGCTTGATTTTGCGGTATTTAAATACCTTTTTGGTGCATGGCTTTGCCTTTTGCCCCTGGCTGGCGGGGTATTAAAGTAAACCGCCAGGCACCACCGCTACATATAGTATTCGCCGTTATAGCTTACCAGCACGGCGTTTTGCACCCCGCCCACTGCCAGCAGGTTGTTTACCAGTTTTGCGGTATTCTCCTTCAGGCGCACTTCCAGCGTAAGCTCTACCCCACCCGCCGATACCGTTTTGCTTTTAAGCAGGTATTTGCCCGCCTGCGCTTTAATTAGCGCAATGCTGTCGGCTTCGGCTCTGTTATCCTCGCAGCTTATAATCATCACATAGGGGGTGTCGGTGGTTTTTTTGTTTACAAACACAAACAAAATTACCCCAATAACCACCGAGCCAATTACCGCCAGCGGAATAAGCCCAACGCCCACAATAATGCCAGCGGTAATACTCCAAAACAAAAATACCAGGTCCAGCGGTTCTTTAATTACGGTACGAAAACGAACAATGGACAGTGCCCCCACCATGCCCAAAGAGGCAATGAGGTTGGAGGACACCGCCAAAATAATTAAGGTGGTAATCATGTCCATGGCAATAAGCGAAATGCCAAACGAAGAAGAATACATAACCCCGTTAAAGGTTTTTTTGTACACAAAAAAGATAAACAGCCCCAGCGCAAACGAAATGGCCAGCGCAAACAAAATATCCAGCACCGAAATACTGGCCGCTTTGCTTAAAAAAGTAAAATTAAATAAATTCTCCAACATTGCTTTTTCCTCTATTCTTTGTTATTTATGGCGTATTTAATATCTTTTATTGGCTGCGTTTATACCAGCCTTGTTACAACATATTTCGAAAACTCGGTCGAACTTCGGTTTTTTAGCTGGATAATATCCCGAATTATGTCGGGCAAAAATTCATCGAACTTCACCTCTAAAATAGTGGCTGCGGCGGCCGGCATGGTAACATTGCCCGGGTTTAAAAACTGGTTTACGTGGTTACTTGTGCGTATGTTGCTATCTATGGTTACCCGCACATTACCCGGGGCATATACATAGGCTTCGCGTTCATAATCCACAATTATTTTGGGGCGCAGTTGCTGGCTTTGCATTTTTTCGTACAGCTCGCATAATAAGGGCTGGTTGCTTTGCAGCAAAAAGGCCGTTTGCCCCTTTAGCAGCGCGGCACACTGCGTTGCGCTTACCCCTGCGGCTTGCTTGTTGATAAGGCTTTTTACCTTGCTCTTTTTTTCTAGCTTAATAAACGATATATCGCCATTGTAGTACCGCAGGCGAAACTTTTCGCGGCGGCTAACACCCGCAAGTTTTTCGGTAACGGCTTTATCGGCATAATTATCAAAATAAAGGCTGCGAATGGTGTAGCTTCCCTCTGCTCCTGCGTTTTCATCTGGTTTTGCAAGCAGGCGCAACCGGCTGCGCAACTGCAACCAATCGGCCATATTAATGCTATATTTCAGTTCGTGCCTAAACTTTGGTTGTTCCACTGTGTTCCCCTTTCTGGCAAAAATTAACTTGTTGCCGTGCTATTTACTTATGCTGGCAACCCCAGTATACCCCCCCTGTTTGAAAGCCATTTGAACCATAACTGAAAACTGGGTGAAAAACCCTGTTTTATGTTTGTTTTATACATTCCATCGCCAGCTTTCTTGTTTGCTGCCAGGGGCCCAGCCCTTTACAAAACTCTTCTGTTCTAGTATATTTAGTATGTATGTTTATAAATATTTTTTGCGTATTTTAAGGAGGGCCCAACAAGCATGAAAGTGGTTATTTTGGCAGGCGGTTATGGCACCCGTATCTCAGAGGAAAGCCATTTGCGCCCAAAACCAATGATTGAAATTGGCGAAATGCCCATCCTTTGGCATATTATGAAGGAATATTCTCATTACGGCTTTAACGATTTTATTATTTGTTGTGGGTATAAGCAGCATGTTATTAAAGAATATTTTGCCGATTACTACCTCTACCGCAGCGATGTAACCTTCGATTTTGAAAACGAAAACCATACGGAGCTGCACGGCAACGCCGCAGAGCCTTGGCGTGTTACGCTGGTAGATACCGGCCTTAACACCATGACGGGCGGCCGCATCAAGCGTATTCAAAAATATATTGGCGACGAGCCCTTTATGCTTACCTACGGCGATGGCGTAGCTGATATTGATTTGCATGCGCTGCGAGATTTTCATTTGCAGCACGGCAAAATTGCCACCCTTACTGCCATAAATGTGGGCCAGCGCTACGGTGTGCTGGATATTGATGAGAACCAAAGCATCAATAACTTCCGAGAAAAAAGCGTTAACGACGGCAGCATGATTAACGCCGGGTATATGGTGTTAAACCCCGCTATTTTTAATTACATTGGCGGCGACACCACCGTTTTTGAAAAAGAACCCCTAGAAGCTTTGGCCCGCATGGGGGAACTAAAGGCCTACAGGCATAACGGGTTTTGGCAGTGCATGGATACGCTGCGCGACAAACAACATTTAGAAGAACTATGGGCCAGTGGGGCGGCACCGTGGAAATCTTGGGAGGGATAGCGTTGAACTTGGATTTTTACCGCGGCAAAAAAGTATTTGTAACCGGCCACACCGGTTTTAAGGGTGCATGGTTGTGCTATATGCTGGCCAAAGCCGGCGCCCTGGTAACCGGCTATGCACTACAACCACCCACCCAGCCAAACCTGTTTGCCCTTTGCGGGGTAGAGGGGCAAATGGTTAGCGTGATAGGCGATGTGCGAGATTTTAAAACCCTGCAGGCGGTGTATAACCAAGCCTCGCCCGAAATTGTTTTTCATTTGGCGGCCCAGCCCATTGTGCGCGAAAGCTATGTAAACCCGCGCGAAACCTTTGACACCAACGTAATGGGCACCGTAAACCTGCTGGAGTGCATTCGGCAGCACGGGGGCGCCAAAAGTGTTGTGAATGTTACCACCGATAAAGTTTATTTAAACAACGAATGGGCCTGGGGCTACCGCGAAAACGACCCGCTGGACGGGTTTGACCCCTACTCTAACTCCAAAAGTTGTTCCGAGCTTGTAACCCATTCTTACATCAACAGCTTTTTTTCCGATGCCGGGATACCGGTATCTACCGCGCGTGCCGGCAACGTTATTGGCGGCGGAGACTTTGCCGCCGACCGCATTGTGCCCGATTGTATACGCGCAGTATTAAAAGGCGAAAAAATACAGGTGCGCAACCCGCATTCTACCCGGCCATACCAGCATGTGCTGGAGCCTTTGGCCGCCTATTTAATGATTGCCCAGCGCCAATACGAAACCCCCAGTTTTGCCGGTTACTACAACATTGGCCCCGACGACAGTGATTGTGTAACCACCGAAAAACTGGTGGATTTATTTTGCCATTTTTGGGGCGAAGGTGCCCAGTGGGCCGCCAAGGCGGTAAAAGGCCCGCACGAAGCTAATTTTTTGAAATTGGATTGCAGCAAGTTGCGCTCGGTTTTTAATTGGCAGCCACGCTGGCACATTGAAGAAGCCATTGAAAACACCGTGCTTTGGGTAAAAGCGCTAAACGCCGGGCAGGATATTGAGCAGGAAATGGACCGCCAGATTGCGCTGTTTTTTAGCTAGCCCAGCCCGGCGCCCGGCAGGCCAACCCTATTAAATTTTACTTATTACGGAGGATACACCATGTTTGAAAATATGACCGAAACTGCTGCCCGCGAGCAAATTTTGCAGCAGGTAGAGGAGTATTGCCGCACCTATAAAATGGAACAAAAGGACTTTACCCCCGGGGACAGGGTGCCCTACGCCGCCCGTGTGTTTGACGAAAAAGAAATGCGCAGCTTGGTAGATGCCTCGCTGGATTTTTGGCTTACCACCGGCCGATATGCCGACCTTTTTGAAAAAGAATTTGCACGCCTTATGGGGGTTAAGTTTGCCAATTTGGTAAACAGCGGCTCTTCTGCCAACTTAATTGCGTTTGCCGCCCTAACCGCGCAAGAACTTGGCGAGCGCCGCATTAAACGTGGCGACGAGGTAATTACGGTTGCGTGCGGGTTTCCCACCACCGTCACCCCCATTATTCAGTACGGGGCTGTGCCGGTATTTTTAGATGTTACCCTGCCGCAGTATAACATTGATGTTACCCAGCTGGAGGCCGCGCTAAGCAGCAAAACCAAAGCTGTTATGGTGGCCCACACCCTGGGCAACCCATTCAATCTTTCTGTAATAAAACCGTTTTGCGAAAAGCATAACCTGTGGCTTGTAGAGGATAACTGCGATGCCCTTGGCAGCGAATATACTATTGATGGCAAAACCGTTAACACTGGTACCGTTGGCGACATTGGTACCTCTAGCTTTTACCCGCCCCACCACCTTACCATGGGCGAAGGCGGCTGCGTTTATACCAACAACCCTCTGCTCGATCGTTTGATCAAATCCTTCCGAGATTGGGGACGGGATTGCCGCTGCCCCTCTGGCGTGGATGATTTTTGTGGCCACCGGTACGACGGCCAGTATGGCGAATTACCCAAAGGGTACGACCATAAATATGTATACAGCCACTTTGGCTACAACCTAAAAGTAACCGATATGCAAGCGGCCATTGGCTGCGAGCAACTTAAAAAATTGCCCGCCTTTGTAAAGGCCCGCCGCCACAACTGGCAGCGGCTGCGTGCCGCCCTGGCTGCGGCCGAAGATATTTTTATTTTGCCCGAAGCCGAGGAAAACTCGAACCCCAGCTGGTTTGGCTTTTTAATTACGCTGCGCCCGGGGGCCAATATCCAGCGCGAAGCCTTGGTGCGTGCTGTAGAAGAAAAAGGCGTGCAAACCCGCATGCTGTTTTCGGGCAACTTAATCAAGCATCCGTGTTTTGACGAAATGCGGCAAACCGGTGAGGGGTACCGCGTTGTGGGCACACTTGCCAACACCGACCTTATTATGAACAACACCTTTTGGGTGGGCGTTTACCCCGGCATGACCGACGAAAAAATAGACTATATGGCACAGGTAATTATAGAAGCTGCCCGCCAAAACGCCCAATAAAGGGCATTGCCCCGCTTGGTTGGGCAACAAACACGTTTACCGCAGCCAACCAAACCTATTGTGGTTTTTAATTGGCTGTGGGTAGTGCAAATGCCGGCCTTTATAGGCCGGCGTGGCCTTTTATGCATCATCTGTTTTTCAGGGCTTTTACGCCAGCAAAAGGGAGCCATTATGAAGGATTCTTCGCAAAAGCCAGCACCCGAAACCGAACCATCTTCTAAAATAGAATTGCTGAAGCAATTTATTAAATTTGGCATTGTGGGGGCCAGCAACACCCTTATTAGCCTTGCCATTTATTATTTGTTTGTGGCCATTAACCCCAATTTATATATGGTGGGCAACATTGTGGGGTTTATTGTTAGCGTTGCCAACAGCTTTTTTTGGAACAACCGCTTCGTCTTTAAATCCGAAAATAACGACTGGAAATCGATTGTAAAAAGGCTGCTGCGCACCTATGTGGCTTATGGCTTCACCTTTATTTTGTCTTCGGCTTTGTTGTATCTGCAGGTGGATATTTTGGGCGTAAGCACCTGGCTTGCCCCCCTTATTGGGCTGGTGGTTACCATTCCGCTTAACTTTATTATCAACAAGCTGTGGGCTTATAAAAAGTAAAACGCCCCTAAAAGACGTGGCTAACCCTACTAGGGGCAAATGAACCGCCCCCTAGCAGAGACGACCAGACAGCACCGGGCACAAGCAAAAAAGCGCAGCGGGGCGGGGTATTAAACCCACTTAGTGGGAATAAAATGTTTTTTTAAGAGGTATTTTCATGCAAAAAACAATATCGGTGGTTATCCCCTGTTACAACGAAATTGAAAACGTGGAGCCCATTTATCTGGCGGTTAAGCAAGAGCTGAAAGCCTCTTTGCCACAATATAACTACGAAATTTTGTTTATCGATAATTACTCTACCGATGGCACCCGAAACAAGCTGGAAGAACTTTGCAGCAAAGATGCCAAGGTAAAGGCCATTTTTAACAAAAAAAACTTTGGGCAGTTTAGCAGCCCCTATTATGGCATGATGCAAACCAGCGGCGACTGTGTAATTTTGATGGTGGCCGATTTTCAGGACCCGGTGGAGCTGATACCCCGCTTTGTAGAAGAGTGGGAAAAAGGTGCCCAGGTTGTGTGCGGTATAAAAACCAGCAGTAAAGAAAGCGGCCTGGTTTATTTTTTGCGCTCGCTGTATTATAAATCTATTAAAAAAATGAGCACGGTAGACCAAATAGAGCATTTTACCGGCTTTGGCTTGTACGACAAAAGCTTTATAGAAACCATGCGCACCTTAAAAGACCCCCTGCCCTTTTTGCGCGGCATTGTGGCCGAGTATGCCCCGGACCACGTTGACATTGCCTACCAGCAGCCCCAGCGCCGGGCTGGCAAAACCCACAACAACTGGTATACTTTGTACAACGCCGCCATGCTTAGCTTTACCAGCTATACCAAAATTGGGCTGCGTGCGGCCACCTTGCTGGGCTTTGTGGTTGCTGCCATAAGCGGCATTATTGGCCTGGTTTACCTTGTTTTAAAACTCATTTACTGGGATCGCTTCTCGGCCGGTATTGCGCCGCTTTCCATCGGTGTGTTTTTCTTTGGTTCAATCCAGCTTATCTTTATTGGCCTGCTGGGCGAATATGTTTTGAATATTAATGCCCGTGTAATAAACCGCCCCTTGGTTATAGAAGAAAAACGGCTTAATTTTAATAAAAACCAAGCGGCAACCTGTGCCGAGGATGACAATGAAACAAAATAGCCTAAAAAAACATAAAAAAGATTGGGTTGCGGTGCTGCTGCTACTGCTTTTTACCACACTTTTATTTATTAAAGTAAGTGGTATTTTGCAAGCACGCCTTACGGTTCCGCTTTTATACCTCGGGCACGATTCTAAGCTGCTGGGGGCCACCCTAAAAACCATGCTAGAAAATACCTGGTATGGGCCAAACGCTATGCTTGGCGCACCCCTTGGCACCAATTTGTACGATTTCCCCAGTTATGGAGACACCTTTTTTTACCTTTGTTTAAAGGGTTTGTTGCTTGTTTTTGGCAATATTGGGGCCGCTTTTAATGTTGCTTATTACGGTGTGGTTATTCTGTCGGCGCTTTCGATGTATTTTGTATTGCGCAACCTTACGGTGCGGCCCTGGGTGGCTGTTTTGGGCGGCATTATTTACACCTTTGCCCCCTACCGCTTTTTGCACGGCACCTCTCATTTTTTTCTTATTTGCTATTTCTTTTTACCGCTGGTTACACTTTTTTACCTCTGGCTTTTGCAAGACGATTCCTTCCTGCGTATCCAAAAAGGGTTTTTTAGGTACCGAAGGAATATTTTTGGCATCGCCATTTTAATGCTGTTTGCCATTAGTGGTATTTATTACGCCTATTTTGGGTGTTTCTTTTTTATTGTTACGCTGCTGGTGCTATTTTTGCGCGCGCCCAACAAATGGCAGGCTACCAAAACCCTTGTTGGCAAGGCGGTTGTTTTTTTTAGTTGCATTGCTATGCCCCTGTTGCTGGCCTACCTGCCCACCTTTTTTTACCTTGCCAACAATGGCGCCAATGCGCTGGCACCCAACCGCTCGGTGGCAGAAGCTTCTATTTATGGGCTGCGGCTGGCCTCGCTGTTCATTCCCCCGCAGGGGTATAATATCCCGTTTTTTACCAAGCTTGGCAGCCAGTACCAAACCATTACCCTGGCCGAGCAAACCGAGTATTTAGGCCTGTTTGCCATGGTTGGCTTTGTGCTGTTGCTGGCCTTTTTGTTGGTAACGCAAAAACCCAAATGGATACAGCAAGAAAAAGACTGGGCTGTTGTAAAATTTTTAAGCCAATTAAACATAGTGGCCATTTTGCTGGGTGTGGTAACCGGGTTTGGCACCATGGTTAGCTGGCTAATTACCCCCCAAATAAGGGCCTACACACGCATAAGCATTTTTATTGCGGGTTTTAGCATTATTGCTTTGTGTGTGTGCATTAATGCCGCCTTGCCCAGCGTTACAAACAAGGGGCGTGCCGCAAAAGGTGTGCTGGCGGTTGTGCTTTGCGCCTTGTTTGGCCTTTCTGTTGCCGAGCCACTAACCTACCAAGGCATTGGCCAGCAAGAGGCCGCCCACTATAGTGCCGACCGTGATTTTATCCAAACGGTAGAAGCAAATGTGGCCCCCGGCAGCATGGTTTTGCAATTTCCATACGTAAACTTCCCCGAAAACCCGCCGGTTTACGAAATGAAGGATTACGAGCTGTTTCGGGGGTATCTGCACTCCAGCACATTGCGGTGGAGCTACGGCGCCTACAAGGGCCGCCCCAGCGCCGTAGCGCTGGAAACCCTGCAAGCTAAGCCCACCCAGCAAATGCTGCAACAAGCGGCAGCAAGCGGCTTTACGGTGCTTTATATCGATAAACGCGGCTACGAGCCCGCCCATTTTGAACAATTTATATTTGAAATAGAACAAATTACCGGTGCCGCCCCCCTTATTAGCTGGGACGAAACCCTGTATGTGTACAACATTAAAGAGTATGCCGAAACCACCCGGGCAGCTTTGGGCCAAAAAAAATGCGAAGACATTTACAATACCTTGTTTGGTGTTGTGCCCGTGGCCGCTGGCACCAGCAACCCCCGCATAACCGATGCAAGCAGCCTGCTTTGCAATGCAGAGGGCAATATTAATTTTTATAATTCTACCAATAGCCCCATCACCATTCAGTATTCCTTCCATATTCATAATAACTCTACCCACGCAAGCGCCATTACCTTTACCGAGCCAGAGGGGCAAGCGCAAACACACAACCTATCCTCTACCCCCGGCACGGTTAGCGGCACCCTTACCTTGGCCCCCGGCAACAACCTGCTGCACTGGCAAACAAGCGCCCCCGGTTTAGAGGACACCGACTATCGCTTTATCCTGTATGATTTTACTTGTTCTTTTTAATTTTTGTAAAAAGCCCACCCATGCCTCCAAAAGGCATGGGTGGGCTTTTTCTTGACAAAAATCTCCAAGGGTATATAATACATTGTATACAATGTATTATATACCCTTGGAGGCATTATGGATCCTTATAGCTCCCTAAAACTTGAAAACCAGCTTTGCTTTCCGCTTTATGCCGCGGCTAAAGAGGTAGTGCGCCTGTACACCCCTTATTTAGACGAAATTGGCTTAACTTATACCCAGTATATTGCCATGATGTTGGTGTGGGAAAAGAAGGAAATTGTGGTGAAAGATTTAGCCCAGCGCCTTTTTTTAGATACAGGCACCCTTACCCCATTGCTAAAAAAATTAGAGGCCAAGGGTGTGGTATCGCTTACCCGTGCACCAAAAGATAAACGCAGTGTGGTGGTGGCCTTAACCCCACAAGGCCAGGCTTTGCGCAATAAGGCTGCAGCCATACCGGCGCAGGTGGGCCAGTGCCTGCCGCTAAAGCCACAAGAAGCACAGCAACTTTATACCACTTTATATAAACTGCTTGGTAAGCTAACCCAGTAAAATTTTGCCTATTGATATGAGGGTAATACCCTTGATATATTTATTTTTAACCGAAAGGATGGCTTGTATGAATATTGAGGTGCGATACTTTACACGGGGCGGCAATACAAAAAAATTGGCCGATACCATTGCACAAGCGGCGGGGGTTACTGCCAAACCTATTTCTACCCCGGTAGAAATAGAAACCGATTTATTGTTTTTGGGGGCTTCGGTATATGCTGCCGGGGTAGATGCCGCTATGCACGCTTTTATAAACACCCTTAACCCGCAATTGGTGCATAAAGTTGCTGTTTTTAGCACTGCTGCCATCAAAAAATCGGCCTATCCACAGGTGCAAAAGTTGCTGAACACCAAAGGAATTTCCGTTTTGGAAAAAGAGTTTTGCTGCCGAGGGCAGTTTGCCATGCTGCACCGTGGCCGCCCAAACGCACAAGACTTAGCACAGGCTTTTGCTTTTGCAAAGGATATAATTGAAAAAGGAGTATAACAGAATGAATGTATATGATTTTGTAGTAAAAGATGGACAGGGAAAAGAAGCCGCCTTGAGCCAATACAGCGGCAAAGTTTTGTTAATTGTAAACACCGCAACCCGGTGCGGCCTAACCCCACAGTACGAAGGGTTGGAAGCATTGTACAAGCAATATCAAAACCAGGGTTTCGAAATATTGGATTTCCCATCGAACCAATTTTTGAAGCAAGCGCCTGGCACCGATGCGGAGATTAGCGATTTTTGCACCCTTAACTACGGTACCACCTTTGCGCGGTTTGCCAAAATAGATGTAAATGGAAAAGATGCCGAACCATTATTTACCTGGCTTAAACAACAAGCCCCCGAAGATAAAGGAGATGCTGAATCGGAATCTTTTGAAAAAAAGGTAAAGCTGTTAAAGCCTTTTTCTAAGGCAAGCGATATTAAATGGAACTTTGGCAAATTTTTAGTTGGCCGCAATGGCAACGTAATAGCACGGTATTCGCCTGCTTATACGCCCGATAAACTAGCGCAGGATATTGAACAGGCTTTGACACAGAAATAAACCTCCCTATAGAGCCAATATTTTCCACACCTTTTTGGGGGGCAACACAAAAGCTACCAGCATTAAAATGCTGGTAGCTTTTGTGCCCAGGGCATTATTCTGTATAAATAATGCTGATGTTGGGGTTATGGTGCTTACCCATTTGTTTGCGGGCTTTGCGGCGCTCCACCGTATCAAAAATAATCGAAAAATCGTAATCGGGCGGGTACAGTTCTGCCGCCGGCACCTTTAGTTTTATCCGGTTGTGTTTTAGGGTGCGCTTTTCTCCCTTCACCTGCACAATCACATCGCCCCTATCATCGGCCGGGCGGTATACAATGCCGGTTTCGCCAGTTTGCAGCACCTCTACACTGTCTCCCATGCTAAATTTGGCGGTAAAGTTTAGGGGTTCTTTTGCTAACACAAGGCGCACAAGGCCGCTTTTGGGGGCGGGCAAAGTAGCCACGGGGGCAGGGGCCGGCGCTTCGCGGCTACCATACACCACCGCATGCGCCCTATTTAACAAGTGTGGGGCAAGCCCCAGGCGCGCCGCAATGTGCAGTGCACAACTTTCGCCGGTTTTTCCCATTTCCAACTGATATAGGGGGCACAGGCTTTCGCGGTTAAAGGCCATGCGTGCACTTTGCACGCCACTGGTTGTTTCGGCATAGGTTTTTACTTGGGGGTAGTGGGTTGTTACCAAAAACATACAGCCCCGCTGCCGCAGTTCTTCCAGCACGGCTATGGCAATGCCCATTCCCTCGGCCGGGTCGGTTCCACTTCCCAATTCGTCCAGCAGCACAAGGCTATCGTGGCTGGCATGTTCCAGTATTTCTATTACATTGCTTATATGCCCCGAAAAGGTGGAAAGATTTTGCGAGATATTTTGGCTGTCGCCAATATCGCACCAAAAGGCATCTTGCATGGCAATGTAACTGCCTGCCGCACAGGGAATATGCAGCCCGCACTGCGCCATAAGAGACAACAGCCCCACCGTTTTAACCGCTACGGTTTTGCCCCCGGTATTGGGCCCGGTTATAATTACCCCGGTGGTTTCCTCCTCCATGGTAAAGTTCAGCGGCACGCAATGCTCGGCCTTTAAAAGGGGGTGCCGGCCCTGCTTAATATCCAGCCGGCGCTGGCCGCCAATTTCTACCGGTATGGCCTGCATGGCGGCGCTTAGCTTGGCTTTGGCAAACAAAACATCCAGTATTTCCATGGCTTCTATATTGCGGCGCAGGGTTGGCGTGTGCTCTGCCACAGTGGCGGTTAACGTGTACAAAATACGCCGCACCTCGGTATCTTCTTCAATTACCAACAGGTTTAGTTCTGCCTGCAATTTTGCAATGGCGGCGGGCTCCATAAATAGGGTGGCACCTTTGCCCGATGCCTCGATAACCGTACCGCCAAACTGAGACTGAAACTTGCGCTGCACCGGCAGCACGTAATGCCCCCTGCCGGGTGGTGATATAACTATCGGCCAAATATTGTTTGCGGCTTTGCATAATGTGTGCCAGTTTTTCTTTTATCTGCGCCTGGGTATGTTCTATTTTACGGCGCACATTTTTAAGGGCAGGGCTTGCGTCATCGTGCAGCATTTCTCCATTAATGCAGTGTTCTATTTCGGCCCGCAGGCCAGATAAATCTTGCATGCTTCTGCCGTATGTCGCAACCGTTTCATCTATGGTTTCGCCCCGGCCCAAATAGGCTGCCATGCGCTTGCAGGCGGCGGCAAACCGGGTAATTTCTGCCAGTTGCCGGGGCAGTAGCATGCTGCCGGCCAGCGCCAGCACAAGCATCTCCTCCAGCCCGCTCATGGGGGCAAGCGGGGGCGAGCCCAAGCTATCTAACAACTTGCGGGCGGCCGTTGTTTCGGCCATTTTTTGAATGCAAATGGCCTCGTTTGTGTAGGGGGCTAACGTTTCCAGCGCCTGCTTTGCTTTATCAAACAAAGCGTGTTGTTTTAATTGTTCTATAATGGCTGGAAATTCGAGCGCGATACTATTTTTATTCAATGGTTTCAAGTCCTTTCAAAATACATGGCGCTGGTGCGCCAAGGTACCCAAAACCTTATGGTTATACCTATTTGCGGCTTTTACCGTAAAATACAAACCTTTGGTTGCAACAAAAAAGCGCAGCTACCCGCTGCGCTACAAAACAAACCAAAAAAAGTGCTAAAGTGCACGTTTCGGCCATTCCATAAGGCATTTGGGTACACAAAATAAGCAGGAAAACCCGCTATTGTGGTACACATCTTCCCTTATTGGCTGACCGACATCAACACACCTCTTTGCTATTTAATGTAATTATAGTAGCATTGCATATAAAAATTGTCAAACAAAAGTTACTTTTGCAGCATGCCATCTAGCATAATTAGCATGCGCGGCAGGTGAAAAGGCCCCTTAAAGGTGCTGCCTTTGGCAGCTGGCAGGGTTGGCTTGCCATCGCGGCGCAAGTAGCCATACCATTCTCCATATTCTTCGTCTTTAAAAACACGCATGGCGTACTCCCACGTTTGGGTAAAAATATCCAGATATTTTTTTTGCTGGGTAATCTGGTAAATCATAAGGGCTGCTATTAGCATTTCGTTGTGGGGCCACCACAATTTCATATCATGCTCGTAGGCTTCGGGCGGGTTTCCCAAAACATCAATATAATACAAAAGCCCGCCATATTCTTTATCCCAACCCTTTTCGTAGGCAAAGTCAAACATCTCAATTGCTTTTTGCTCAACCATTTTATCGCCGGCTTCCCGCGCATATTCCAGCAAAAACCAGGCGCACTCAATATCGTGCCCGGGGTTTACCTCCCGGCCCGCCGTTATATCGGCCCAAAACTCGCCCTCCATGCCAACGGTTTCTAGCGTTGCCTGCAGGCCCGGTTTATGGTGCAAGTTTATAATCATATCGGTGCATTGTTTGGCACGGGCCATGTATTCGGCCGCATGGTCAGGGTCGCAATTTTTTAGCACCATACACAGGTTCAGGTAAATCATTGGGTCGGCAAGGGCACGGCCCTGCCGTGTTGCGGGTATGGTTTTGGGCACAAAGCCGGCGGGGTCTTCTATCAGGCCATTGTTTAGCTGCCATATCAACTGCCACGCGCTGCGGGCATGCTGCAAATATTGGGCCTGCCCTGTTAGGGCGTAATACTCGGCATTTGCCATGGCGTAAAATGCTTCCGAAAAACAATACCTGCGCTGCCGCAGGGGTTTGCCCTCGGCTGTTACGGTAAAATACATGCGCCCCTTGGCAGCCCTGTTAATGCAATGTTTCTCCATGAAAGTAAAGCAGCTTTCGGCCATTTGCTGCCACTTTGGCTGTGCGCCATACACGTTGCACAAACGGCTAAAGGTCCAGGCGCAGCGTCCCTGCATCCAAACCGATTTATCGGTAGAATACACCTTTCCTTCTCTATCCAGGCAGGTATATACCCCGCCGTTTTCTGTATCTTGCCCATTGCTAAGCCAAAAATCAACACATGTTTCCAGCTCGCTTTTTACCTGGGCATGAATTTGATTCAGCGCTGATTCGCCCATTTTGTCTCCTCTCGCTTTATAGCTGTATTTTGCTGGCAAGCAGGCCGGCACCATACATAGACGCCTGCCCACCCAAACGGGCCCGCACTATTTGTGTAGTGGCAAAAGTGGGTTTAAGCATGGGCAGCACACGTTTTTGTATCCCGCTAAAAACCATTTCTTCGCTTAGTATCCCCCCGCCCAAAACAACTGCCTGGGGGTTTAGCAGGTGGATAGCACCCACCAAACCAGCGGCCACTTCATCTATCCACCGTTGCACCAGCATTTGCACCGGCCTATGGCCAATGGCGGCAAACACTGCCCGCCCACTGTTTAGTTTGGGCGAAAGGCGTGTTGTGTGCCGCACCAGTGCCGCCGTAGAGGCATAACGCTCGTAGCTGCCGCTGCCAACCTCGCTGGTAACGGCCTCTGGGTGGGTAATTAGGCCGCCAATTTCGCCGGCAGAACCGCTCATGCCATAATGCAAGGCACCGTTTAAAACTATGGCACCGCCAATACCGGTGCCATAGTTTACCATTAAAAAGTTTGTTAAAGCATCTTGTTTGCCCGCACCAAAGTGCATTTCTCCCAAGGCAGCCGCATTTACATCGTTCTCCAGCGCCACCGGCATCTGCGTCATTTCTTGCAGCAGTTTTTTAACCGGCAGGCCGGTATAGCCGGGGATATTTGCGGCGTACCGTATTACACCTGTGGCGGCGTCTACTTCGCCAGCGGTGCTAACGCCTATTCTTTGCGCACCGGCATACTTAGCCGCAATGCCCGCAACCGTGCGCAGCAAAGCCTCGCCCCCTTCGGGGGGGGGGTGGGGGTTTCACATAGGTCCCGCAGTTCATCGCTGTCCATATATCCGCTTTTTATATAGGTGCCACCAATATCAACGCAAACGGTGTTCGCTTTGATGTTGGTCATACTGCATACACATCCTTTGCAAGGCAAATCATCTCGTGTGCTTTTTCTACGTTGGCAAAATCGCTGCTATCTAAATCTGCCAGTGGTGCACGCACGGTGCCTACCTCTACCCCTTGCAAGCGAAGCACGCCCTTTAGCGCAGCATACAGGTTACCCTTACAGCCAACCAGCAGCTCTACAATGCGGTTGATGCTAGACTGAATCTTTTTCATTTTAGCAACATTGCCCTCGCTCATCGCTTGGTCAATGGCCATAAACAGCTCTGGCATTACACCATAGGTGCCGCCAATACCGGCATCGGCTCCCAGCAATCTTCCGGCGGCATATTGTTCATCGGGGCCATTAAAAATCACAAAATCTTCGCCCCCAATGGTTTTAAACAGCTCAATATCCTGCACCGGCATCGATGAGTTTTTTACCCCCACCAGTCGTTCGTTTTTCAACATTTCTTGCAGCAGCTCTCCGTTTAAGCTAACGCCGGCCAGTTGGGGTATGTTGTAGATGATAAAATCGGTGTGAGGGGCCGCAGCCGAAATATCATTCCAATACTTGGCAATCGAGCGATCGGGCAGGCGAAAGTAGATGGGCGGAATAGAGGCAACGGCGTCCACCCCTAGGCTTTCGGCATGGCGTGCCAGCTCTGCTGCATCGCGGGTGCCAACCCCGCCAACGTGCACAATAAGGGTGGTTTTGCCACCCACCGCTTTTACAACGGTTTCTGCAATGCGCTTGCGTTCTTCCACGGTTTGGTAAATGCACTCGCCCGAAGAACCGCACAAATACAGCCCCTTAACGCCTTTATTTACCAAATGGTGGGCCAAAGCCGCCGTACGAGCATCGTCAATATCGCCGCTTTGGTTATAGCAGGCATAAAATGCCGGAATAATCCCTTTATATTTTTCTATATTACGCATAATTTGCTCCTTTATCCTTTGACGGAGCCCATGGTGATACCCTGGGTAAATGATTTTTGGAAAATGATGAAAATAAGCACAATAGGAATGGCCGAGAAGGTGGCGCCCGCCATTAGCACGCCATAGTTGGTTGCAAATTCTGCCTGCATGGTGGCAATACCCAGCTGAAGTGTGAGGTTTTCGCGGCTGGAAAGCATAATTAACTGCATAAAATAATCGTTCCAGGCCGATATAAAGGTGAAAATAGCCAGTGCGCCAATACCGGGTTTAACCATTGGCAACACTACCCGGTAAAAAATTTGCCATTCGTTGCATCCATCAATTTTGGCAGCTTCCAGCATCTCGGTGGGTATGGTTTCAGAAAATTGCTTCATTAAAAACACGCCAAACGGCCAGCCCACGGCGGGAAGAATAGCCGCTGCCAGCGTGTTGTGAAACCCCCACGCGCTTACCAAGCGCACCAGCGGCACCAGCACAACTTGTTTGGGCAACGCCATGGCGGCCACAAAAATGCCAAACAGTAATTTGCCGCCGTAAAACCGTTTTTTGGCCAGCACATACCCGGCCAGTGTAGAAACAAAGCACACCAGCGCCATGCTTATAAACGCCACCAAAAAGCTGTTTAAAAACCATTTTAAGGCGGGTTGCTTAAACAGGGTAAGGTAGTTATCTAGCGTTGGGTTTTGCGGAAACCATTGTGGCGGAAGCTGAATGGTTACGCGTTGCTCTTTAAAACTACCGGTAATAACCCAATAAAACGGAAAGACGAAAACGATGGTAACAATGCAAAGCATCACCATAGAAACAACGTTATACGGTGTAAGGCGTTTTAGTTTTTTTGGTTTCAAGTTTCGTCCCTCCTTTAGTATTCTACTTTGTCTCCAAAAAATTTAAACTGAATAATGCTAAATACCCCTATAATAATTGCCAGAATAACCCCCATGGCATTGGCATACCCAAACCGGCTTTGCTTAAACGCGTACTCGTACACCAGGTACATAATGGTAGACGAATTGTAGTTTGGCCCGCCGCCTGTTAACAGCTGGATAAGGGAGAAACACTGGAACGAATTGATGGTGGTGATAACCACCACGTACAAGGTTGTGGGCATAATGGCCGGCCATTTAATGTGCCTAAAAACCTGCCAAGAGGTAGCCCCGTCAATTTGTGCGGCTTCGATATGGCTTTGGTCTACATTGCCAAGGGCTGCCACATACAAAATAATGGGCTGGCCCACGCTGGTGGTAAACAAAACCACAATAATTGCCAAAAGGGCATATTTTTTATCCCCCAGCCACATAATGTTTTGGTCGATAGCGCCCATGGCCTGCAAAGCCCAATTTAAAATACCGTTTAACGGGTCGTAAATCCATTTCCACACCACCACAATGGCCACCGTGCCGGTAACCACGGGCAGATAAAATATACCGCGAAAAATGCTGCGGATAATGGGATTTTTTTGGTAGATGATGGTGGAAACAAAAATGCTAAACAGCACAATTATCGGCACAACGCCAATAACCAGCAAAACAGTGTTGCGCAGGCTTTTTAAAAACGGTTCGCTTTGAAAAAGCTCGATATAGTTGCCAAGGCCAATAAAGTTATTATGCCGGGCGGTATAGTTAAAAAAGCTGGTATAAAGGCCCGAAAGAATAGGCCCTACCACAAAGGCCACAAAAAAAAGCAGGGCCGGTAGCATAAACAGATACGACACCAGTGTTTCGCGCCCGCGGATACCAAGCCGGCGGCGCTTACCCGTTTTGGTGACTGTTTTGTTTTGTTGCATCGCTTGTCACTCCTGTTTGTAAACAACATGCCCGCCCAAACTATATAGGGGCGGGCATGCCGCTAACCTGCGTTATTGCCGTTTATTATGCTGCCTCAATTGCTTTGTTGGCGTCCTGAACAAAATCGTTCATGGCTTGCTCGGCGGTTTTGTCTCCCGTAAGGGCGGCCTGAACATTAGAGAACCATGCCGGACGCATCGAGGCAAAGCCATCGATGGTGTTGTAGTAAACACCGTAGTACTGCGAAAGGCTGCCATAGAAGGCCATGTTTTCGTTGCCGGGGTATAGCTCTCCATAGCTTTGGCGTGCGGGGAAACAGTTGGTGGCTACCACGTTTTTGGGGCCCCATTCTGCATCGTCGCAAACAAACTCTACAAAAAGTTTGCTGGCGGCAATTTTGTCGGCGTCGCCATTGTCAAACACGCAAAAACCATTCACCAAATATTCGGTAGCATTGGGTTTGCCGTTATCGCTGGGCAGGGGCACGGCAACGGCTTCTATGCCATTGGCAGCCAGTGCTTCTTTGTTGTTTAGGTCTAGGCCCGGGCTCCACAGCAGGGCCGAGCTAACCGTGCCCGCAACAAATTGCTCGATAGCGCCGCCACCGTTGTACGAGGCACCATTGCCTAAATTGCCGGCGGCCACTTGGTCCATAACATACTGCATGGCCTTTACGCCGTTTGCGTCGTTAATGGTATACTCTGTCAGGCTATCGTTTGTAATAGACGAAGAATAAAGGTTTGCAATTAGTGCGCGGGTGCCTTGGTCTCCGCCTTGGTCCATGCAAAATACCAAGCCGTTGGTGTGGCCTTTTGCGGCCAGCGCCTCGTTTAAGGCGGTAAATTCATCGGTGGTCCAGGTGCGGTCGCCTTCCAGGTTCAGCATATCCAACAAGCCCTCTTTTTCTAGCAGGGTTTTGTTGTAAGCCATTACAAAAGGCGCAACGCTTAGCGGGTACATCCAGTAATTTTCGCCATCGCCGCAAGCTTCTACAATATTGGGGTTGCCAACATCGTTTTTCATTTCATCGGTAAACAAATCATTCAAGTTTGCCAGCACACCGCTTTTGCCGTAATCTACAATGCGGCCGGGGGCGTCAAAAAGTACGTCGGGGGCGGTGTTACCCTGTATGGCAGTGGTTATTTTTTCGGGGCCAGAGGTAAAGTCAATCATTTCTAGCTTTACGGTAATGTTGGGGTATTTTTCATTAAAGGCATCAATCAGCTTTTGGTCGTATGTTCCGGTTTTGTCGTCAAACGTGGGGAAGCTCCACCAGGTAATTTCGGCCGTTAAATCTCCGGTTGCGGCAGTGCTGCTGGGCTGGGTAGCGGTGGCGCTGCTGCTTGGGGGTGCGGTGGTGCCACCGCAGCCGGCCAGTGAGGCCATGGCCATTAAAGCGGCCAAAAACAAAGCAAGTTTTTTCTTCATATGTCATAATCCTCCATAAATTTGTAGTGGTGATAAGCTGCGCTTCACTTATCCCTCTTGCCTGTAGTATAACATCAAAAAATATTTTTTCAATTGTTATATATTACGAAAATTAATTTCTTTTTTTGGTTGGTTCGCCAATTTGAATACCAATACTACAGAAATACAGCCCACTCTATTGCGGTTTTTTGAATTATCCTGTACAATCATCACAATGAAATAATTTTTCAGGATGGTGTTGTGTAATGATTCGAAAAGATGTAATAGAGCTTATTAAAGAGAAATACCCCTCGCTAACCAAAACCGAAAAAAAAGTGGCAGACTTTCTTTTTCAGAATAAGGTAGAAAGCCAATACATGACTATTTCGAACATGGCGGCGGGTGCCGACGTAGCCGACGCAACCATTTTTAGGTTTTGCCGCACCTTGGGTTTTGAGGGATATAACGATTTTAAGCTAGAACTTGCCAAAAGCACCGTGCCCGCGCTGGCAGGCGACGACCGGTACGAGGTTTACGGCAAAGTAAAGCCAGACGACAGCATTGAAGATATGCTGAAAAAATTATACCACAGCGATGTGGAAACTTTAGCGCAAACCATGAAATTGCTGCGCGCCGAAGACATAACCTTAGCGGTGGATTTATTGCAAAGCGCAAAAGCGGTGTATTGCTTTGGGCAGGGCGGCAGCTTGCTAATGGCTATGGAGGCATGGGGCCGGTTTATGACTGCCAGCAACAAATTCCACACCATTCAAGATAACCACCACCAAGCCATGGCGGCAAGCCTGCTTGAGGCGGGTGATGTCATCCTGTTTTTCTCGTATTCGGGTGCCACGCGCGATTTGATTGATATGCTGCCACAGGTGCATGGTGTGGGCGGCAAGGTTATTTTGGTAACTGGGTTTCCACAAAGCGAGGCCGCACAATATGCCGATGTGGTGCTGCAATGCGGCAGCCGCGAAGGGCCGTTGCAAATGGGCAGCGTAGCAACCAAAATGAGCCTGCTTTATATTATAGATGTGCTGTATAACGAGTTTTGCCGGCGGGATATGGAAACCACCATTGCCAACGGCGAGGCCACCACAAAGGCCATTGCCAAAAAAATGCTTTAAGGGGAAAATACCATGAAAACCATACTGTGCTTTGGAGACAGCAACACCTATGGCTATGCGGCAACTACCGGGGGGCGCTACAGTTTTGCACAGCGCTGGCCAAGGGTGCTGGCAAGTGCGCTTGGCAGCGGCTACCATGTTGTAGAAGAAGGCCTGCCGGGCCGCACCACTGTTTTTGATGACCCCTTAACCGAAGGCCTGAGCGGCCTTGCAACTATTACCCCCTTAATGATGAGCCACATGCCGCTGGATTTGCTGATTGTTATGCTGGGAACCAACGACACCAAGGGCCGCTTTGGGGTAGAGGCCGGCATGATTGCCAAGGGAATGCGCCGTTTGCTGCAAAAGGCAATGCATACCGAGGCCTGGCGCAATGAGCCAAACATTCTTTTGGTTGCCCCCACCCCCATTATTCCCTGCTATAGCAAGTACGACACTTTGGGCGGCTTTGGCCCCGGCGCAGACAAAAAAAGCGAACAACTGGCCGCCGCCTACAAGCTGGTGGCGCAGGAATTAAACCTGCCATTTTTCGATGCCGGCACCGTTATCTCTGCCGATGAAGCAGATGGTGTTCATCTTACGGTAGAGGCGCACGAAGTATTGGGCAAAACATTGGCAGAGCTAGTAACCAAACAACAGCTGTCGGGCGAATAGAATACACCGGCAGCAATACTGCTGTTATTCCGCAGCTGAATAGGAAATAAATAAAAAAGACAGGCCTTAGGCCTGTCTTTTTTATTTAAGGGCTTTATTTAGACACAAGGGCGTACTGGCTATGTAGGCCGGTGGTGTACCCCCTCATCAAGGAGATGTTATACACAAATGGGTTGCCAGACATGTTCCTATCATTATTTGCACTATCGACAGAGGTAACGGTATATTCGTAACTATGAGCCCCAGTAAGGCCTATGCACTTAAATTTTATTCCTTCCGAGAGCTACAGTCGCTTCTATGGAGTTTCCTTACTAAATATCCAGGCAGCTAAATTGTCCTAGGCATTTTATTACATTTTCCTCTACACACTCATTTGATAGTACAAAGGCCTTGCATACGTACAGTACTAGAGAACGCAGAAGCCCCCCCCAACCCTTACGGTTAACGCCGCACGGCTGTAATAACCGCAAGGCCATTAGCTCAAAATGCAAGCCAGAGAATAAAAAACAAGAACCCCGCCCATGGCGGGATTCTTGTTTTTGGCTCCCCAAGTTGGACTTGAACCAACGACCCTGCGGTTAACAGCCGCATGCTCTAACAAACGTAACGAATTACACCGGAAATAGATAGAATTTTATATCGTCATTTTTAATACTTTGCCAGCTTGCCTTAACCAACTTCCTGCAATTCGGCGGCGCTGGGGAGGAACTGCGCATATTCCGGGTTCAGCTTTACATTCATAACATAACCCTTCCCCACGGTCACACGCTCAAACAGTTCATTTACAATCACTTTCTTGCGCATCAGGGGCGCTTGATCAAACTCGTCCGCCCAGCTTATAAAACGATCGTATACACCACTGATTCCCTCGCGTGTCTTTTGTTGATTGTCCAGTTCATCTTTAGCTACCTGTAATTCCAGCTTTAAGGCATCCAGCTCAGCTTTTGTGCGGTCTATTTCAGCGCTCAAAACATCCTCTGTAAAACGGCTTTTTCCTAGCAAACACTTTCCTATCTCTCCTTGCAGCGTCTCCTGTTCCTGTTGTTTCTCGGCCACCTGTCGCTCAAGCTGCTTCTTCACCTGAGTAGTATTTTGTATCTGCCTGTCCAGCCGTGTTTCAATTGAGATGTCTTTGGGGGTATCTTGTATCTGCATCAATACCTCTCTGGCAACCTCCGTCACCACCGCATCCACCTTGGACGCCTTGTAGTTATTCGCTCCATCGCAATCATTCAGCCTACGGGCACGATGATAGCACTGGTATTTTGGCTCTTCCACAAAGTATTTCGAGCCATCCTTGCGGATATAGGAGTCGGTATAACGGATGGAAGCCAGCCGCGTACCACAGTGGGCGCAGTAAACATTGCCAGATAGCAGCACTTTGCCTTTGTTCGTCATGGCAACCTGCCGCTTCTTCTCATTGATGGGCTTGCGTTGCTCCAATATCTCATTGGCCCGTAGGAAGATAGGTTGTTCCACAATTTGTAAATCTGGCAGGTGGGGTGAAACAGTTTCGCCCGCCGTGAGAAAGCCTGTGTAGATGGGGTTGCGTAGCACCCGGAGCACTGTGTTGCTTTGGAACCGCGCCCCGTTGTGGGTGTGCAGGCCGCGCTCGTTGAGCATAGCTGCCAGCATGTGGGAACCGTAACCTTCGTGCACAGTCTTATGGAACAACTCCCTTACAATTTCGGCTTCCCGTGGGTCAATCTCTAAATCTTTGATGGGCTGGTTCTTCTTGTTCATTCGGCCTTTGTAGGCAGCCCGGTAGCCCAGCGGCACCACGCCACCCGGCCACAAGCCTTGTTCTACCAACTGGTGGAACCGCTCTTTTACACGAATGGATGTTTTCCGGCTCTCACCCTCTGCGCCCCAGCATTTTAGAAACAGCGTCACCTGATCTTCTGGAGTTGCACAGCATATGTGCCCTTCCTGGGCAGACCAGACCTCCACACCGTAGGATGCCAGTTCAATCACAACGCCGGGGGTATCGAAGGATTTACGGCCAAGTCTGTCCAGCATAAAGACCAGCAGGATATCGAACTTGCCTTCTTTGGCATCCTGCAAAATACCAGCCAGAACGTCACGGTCAGCGGCTAAATTCTTGTAGCCACTAACACCCTTCTCATTCACTTCGTCAACTACTGTCCAGCCCTGTTTCTCGGCAAACTCCCGGCAAGCAATACGCTGCATCGGGATATCATCATGGTCTACCTGCCCTTTGGTAGAAACTCTATATAGGTTCAAAACTCTTTTCATTTCCAGTAACCTCGCATATTCTGTAAGTGTGAATATGCAAGACCCGTTGTGCTAGAGTATACAGTTGTCAAGGTGCGCCAACCACTCGGTTGGATTGCTCTCATTATACTACCTCTCCTCGTATTTTTCTATAGGCTAAAACCCAGCACCCGGCTAAAAAGTCGGGTACTGGGTTTTACTTTTCAACTGCTTCCCGCTTCATCCTATCTTCCAGCGCCGCCAGCAAATACTGCAGCACTTCCGGATTTTTCGTAGCAGGCTGCTGCGTGTCTGCCCAAATGCTTACCGGGCAGCCGTTGATGGTTCGGCGCACCACTCTGTATCGAGTTTGGGCACTCTGTTCTTTTTTCTCCATAAATATCCTCTCTCTTCTGCTACTATTCTTACCGAAGCTCAACACTTCTTCGAATTTCCAAGATAATCTGCTGCAACTCTCGCCAGTTTTGTATATATTCCGCGTAATGAACATCCTTCATGTAATTGGCCACATGGGCAACCTGGTTAATATTGGTGCCAATCTGGCGCAACCCGCTCAGAAGATGGAAATAGTCTAGCGGCGGCATTTCCCTTATGGGCGATTCTTCAATCAACTGCTCCATTGTTTTGGACAAGCTGATGCCCGCTCGTTTTGCCATATTTTCTAATTTTGCTTTGGACGAGGGGCACACCCTTAAATGCAGGCGTTCCGTTTTCTTTTCACACATTCGTGCTCACCTTTCTTCGTGTGGCCAGCGGCCAGGGGGATTGGGGGATTCTCCCCCAGCAGGCGAATTTGGCGTACAAATTCAGTGCTTGCTCGCACAAAAAAACTACCTTTCTGTGCATATGCTCACCTCTCTAAAAACCTTCCACACCACCTCTCCAGAACACAAAAAAGCCCCATGCCAAAATTGCACAGGGCAACAAAAACCTCCTGCCAAAGCTGGCAAGAGGTTTAGCTCTTTGATTGTTTTTTGGGGAACAGCAGCGCTGTCATCTCATCCCAATTGTTTTGTGCCTTGGGGCCACGGGGCAGCTCCTCGTAATCCTCTTCCTTTTGGTACTCTAAAAAGGCGGCGCGCATCTTCTTAATACGTTTTGTAACAGGGGTGTGGTTGGCAAACCCCAATATCTTCGCAATCTGCTCCTGCGTATACTCCGCCAGCATCAAATCCCATATCTTTTGGTCTGTCGAAGACAAAGTACGCCTAAAATACTCGCAATCAATCCTTAAGTCGATTTGATTCCGGGAATCTTCGCTGACATTTGCCATCCGCTCCCAGTCCAGCCCATCCCCAAGCATATCCACCTTGGTTTTCGCACGGCTATGGTACCACTTTCGGTAAAAATCTCTCTTCCCTCGGCTGTTCCATGCAGGGTCATAGTCCTCATGGGCTGGGTACTCTTTGACAATAGCAATGATTTCATCAACCGGGCACTCTAATTTGCCAGATTTTACAAATAGATAGAACAGAAAGTCCGCCTCCGCCAGAGAAAACACAGGAAATTGGAATGTGGGACTCACTGCGGACAACGTGCGAACATTCCATCCTTTTTCGATTGCCGCTCCCAGCCATACATCCAATCGGCACAGTATCCACAATGGGGAGTAGCCGGAATAGGATTCCATCATTGCCTTGATCCCCAGCTGTCGCCAAACCATATTGCCCATGCCGTCCAACACGATTCTTTGGAAGTGTTCGCTCCGGTATACCTCCATCCACTTGTCGCTGTCGCGCACCTGATAAGGGCTGCGGGGAAAGTCCGCATAGCTGGTTACATCTAATATCTCCTGCGGCAAAAGGTAGAACATGGGCAAGAGAAACAGCTCTGCCATGGAAGGTGGGGTGTTGCCATTCTTCATCTCTCTGATAAAAATGCCTCCTAAAATAGATTCGGCATCTGTGTTCTTTGTTCAAGATAACACAGATGCCGTATATTTTAAATAGGCATATCCTATAGCAAATTGTTCCCGATTTGGGAAATATTTTTACTTGGGGATTTAATCAACCGCTCAAGCACTCTTTTTGTTGTTAAGTTCCATCCTCCGAATATTGGTGATTCTTTTGCTTCTCCGGATGGAGGGCAAACTCAGTATAAACAAGGCTCTTCCTATATTTAGGTGCTCTCTTTCCAGCAGACCACTCGTTCCTCCATCAACTTTTCAACTGGTCTTTAATAGGAAAATTGTCCCCTAAGACAAATCAAGGCCCTGTCCCTTGGGCGGAGTTGTTGGTTTGCTGCACCAAGGCCAACTTTGCTTGTTCACTATGTAATAACAGATTTTAGCTTTTTCGATAATTCGAGGTTTGTCATGGTATCCGCACCCTCAATCAAGGCTATTCCCATATCTGTCGCCCGCTGCCGGAAATACTCCAGCGCTTCCCGGCGCTTGTCTACATAGGTGGCCACCAGTATCTTTTTGGCGTAGCTGCCGCCAAAGCGCTCGGCCACAGCGCTTAGCTTGTATAGTTCCTCATTGCTAACCTCACCATTTTTGCAAGAAACAAAGTAGGGAATCAATCCATTCATGCCAAGCACATCCATCTCGTTGGCTGTGTCCTTGTCGGCAGCGCCCTCGTCGCGCAAAACACCATCCCAATCAATGACCACCCCTGTTTGAAGATCGTGGAAGTATGGAGCGCCCCCCTTTCGAGTAAGGTCCTTCATTAAAAGAAAGGTAATAAGCTCCAAAATATTCCCGGCTTTTGTAAAACACCGGCGCACCTGTTTATTTTTGCATTGAAACGAAAACCCATCGTCATCGTAAGAAAAAGACCGAATAAGGCCTGCCACCTGCAGTTTGTTGAAAAATTTCCGGCACCAGTTCCATGGCTGAACCCAACGAACACTACCGCCGGACGTAGTGGGGCTTTTTTTGTCTCGGATGCCATATACTTCAATTTTCAACGAGTTGGGCGTTATCCGATCCGACAAAGCAGAAACCAGGGTGTTCCACCCTACACAATCCTCTTTGCATATTGCCCAAAGCTTCTCCACATCCCGGCGGAAGTCGTCGGTGATATCCCACGGCTGAGTATAAAATTTTCTCGTTTCATCATAAACAACCGCACCGCCGTGCAGCATAATGTTTTCAGTAACCGAAAGACTTGGTTCTTCATAGCCGTCCGCAATGCCGTCACCAAAAAATTCCAAAACCTTTCTGGTATGGATATTGACCTTGTAAAACGGGATGTTACGGCTTCGCAAGGCATTGCCAGCTGTACCAACGGCCACCAACGAGAGCTCGTCGCCGCCAGTTAAGTCCACAGCGCACTGAGGGTTTTCTTCAATAATCGAAAATATGGTTTTTTGAATTTGAGACAGATTGTTTTTATTGATAATGCGGCATGTAAGCGCAGCATCAATACCTTTTTGCCGGAACAGTGCAAGATAGTTTTGCATCTGCTGTTCCATCTGTTTGCGGTTAGACCCGATAAATATTACTTTTTGCGGGCGCAAAGCCAAGCTGCCAACCACATTTTCCAAAGGGGACTTGTCGTAGAATTCCACAAGAGCTTCCAGCATCGGTTCATCCTTCTTTGTGCTTTTTGTGCAAATGCATCCATTGCTTTAAAAGGCCCACTTGCAAAAAACAGCGTATGGGCAGCCTACTATTCCCTATGGGGAAGGTTAAAGAAATGAAAAAAATAACAAGCAAGATTAAAGATTGTATCAATTCCCTATGGGGAAGGTTAAAGAAGAGGCTCCTGTAGCTCCAGTTACACTGTCCCGCCCGTATCAATTCCCTATGGGGAAGGTTAAAGACTTTAAGGAGATAAAAATGAAAAGAGTAAAATGTATCAATTCCCTATGGGGAAGGTTAAAGAATAAAGAGGAGAAAAGACAATGAAAAAGACAGTTTTTGTATCAATTCCCTATGGGGAAGGTTAAAGTTTACCCCCCTAAAAGAAAAGGAGAATTATTATGAGGATTGTATCAATTCCCTATGGGGAAGGTTAAAGGTGGAGAAATAAAAAATGAAAAAGACGAACAAGGTATAGTATCAATTCCCTATGGGGAAGGTTAAAGAAAAGATGAAGAACGTAAAAGAGATCGAAAAAGTATCAATTCCCTATGGGGAAGGTTAAAGATTTTTTTTTTTTTTTGTAACTAACTTGCTAATGTTCCTTTTTATTGTATCAATTCCCTATGGGGAAGGTTAAAGATTAGTTTAGGTTTTTTATCGTTTCGTTTTTACAGTTATTTATTGTATCAATTCCCTATGGGGAAGGTTAAAGAGCCGCAAATATCGGCCATATTTATATAATATTGCTTTATGATAGATTTTGCAAGAGTTTTGGGGGTAAAAAGTCCGTCAATCTCAATTTGGAGCCAAGCTAAAAATGCCTACTATACGACATTTCTATGCTTTTAACAGCGCAACAGTCAGGCCACAAGAACTGACGGTTTTTTATGGTAAAACAGGTTTTAAAAATACTTTTAAAAACAAAAAAACTGCTCAAAAATAGTAAAAATCCTTATGGAACAAGGCGTTGGCGATTGACGGACTTTTTTAATCGATAATGTTGGAATATGCTGCCACTGCACCTATCTGTTCTTTTCGAGAATATTTAACAGAGCCAAATTCATATATGCATATGCTGTCGGTTTCTTTTTCAATTTTTTTCTCCAGCTCTATCTTAAGCTTTTTTAATTGCGCCTCGGTAATTGATCCCTCAAAAACTGAGTTTTGCACATGAAAAAGATACCTGCGGCAAGCCTTCATCACTTTTGAAACACGCTTTGCGCCAACATCGTAGGCCAAAACCACAAACAATCCCGCCCACCTCACAAAAAATATTTATATGCCTTATATGGCTCGCCTTTATCAAAATAGCGGGTCAGCTTCTGTATTTCCACTTTAATCAGTTCGCCATAGCTAGCGGTCGAACCTCCCTTCTGTTTGAGTCGGCACATCAGCTTTTCCTCAAATTCTGTGATAAAAATTTTCTTTCCCTCGTTCGTTAAAAATACTGCGCCATTATCAAGCAACTCAAAATGAGATTTCTCACTAAGCATATGTTTGTTGATGAGAGCAAAGATGGTGCGCTCTACAATAACAGGACGAAAAATTTCAGAAATATCCAAGTTCAAACTTTCATATCGTCGGTTGGCTGCATGCAGAAAACCGATGCGAATATCCAATCGAGACTTATAAATTTCTTTTGCTACGCGCCGATATAACAACGTATTTCCAAAACTTATGAGGGAGTTGATTGGATCCTTCGGTGGTCGCTTCGTTCGTTTCACGAAAAGAAAATCTTCATTGGGCAGGATATCGTTCAAACAATTGTAATAAGTGCCACGTACACGCCCCTCAATCAGCATCAGTTGAGGCACACTGTCCGCTTCCTTTTCCTCCTGCAGCATTGCAGTTATTTCTTCAATAGAGCAGCGAAGCAGCTCACTATTGGAGCGGCGTATATAATACTTAATATTCTCGCGGATATTATGGGCGGCGGCAAGAGCAAATTGTTTCGCAATTGCCAATCGTTTTTCCTTATCCGCATACGTCAGAGCCTGTTGTGTAGTAAGAGACGAAGATGCTGAAAGATGTTTGGGAATAAAGGTACCTGCAAATTCACCATGCTTGTTATATAGGTTTAATTGGATGTTGTTTTGTGCGGCAAAGTGAAAAAAATCACTCCCAAAAGTAATGTTGGAATATAAATTTAGACACTCTGCGCTGTTTACCGGAATATGCATCTTCTTTTCCGTATTTTCAAACAACAAATTGTAGTCTTTTCTCGTTAGAATTCCATCGGCAACCAAGTGATATTCACCGCCGACCTTCTGAATAGCAGAAGCACGCCAATTGTAAATATTCATCTTATTTTTGTTGTTTTTCTTCTTAATTTCAATTCTTCCGTTGGAAAACAAGTGGAAGCAATAGCCCAAGTAAGTACGCTCGATTGCGGGAAACACACCGCTTTTTTGCGGGTGCAGCTGAAGTAGCAACTCTTTCTCCATAAACTGTTTTGTGCAGTTGAATTTTTCGAGGCCTTCCTCGAAAGTTTTGGCAAACAATTTAATATCATCTGCGTATCGGCAGAACTTCCAACCCTTGTTTTGAAAAAACAAATCCGCCTCGTGTAGATATAGGTTGCTTAAAAGTGGACTGAGAGGGCTCCCTTGCACCAATCCCTTTTCTTTCGGCACAACTTCAAAATCACGCACAACCTTGCATGCAAGAAAGCGCTGGATTAAACCGTTCGTCACATTATCCAAACCATATTTTGCTAGCTGCTCCCCCATTTTATAATGGACAACATTATCGAAATAGCTTTCTATATCTATATCTACCGTATAAGCGTATCCCGCCTCCACATAATTTGCCGCCTGCCGTACCGCTGTGATAATACCTTTTTTCTCTTGATAGGCATGGCTAAACTCAGAAAACACCGGCGAAAAACAAGCATACATCACTTGATGCATGGCACGCAAAATCAATCTATCCACAGAAGTTAGCTTGGATATTGTCCGTATTTTTCCCTTGGGGCTGACAAGTTCAACTTCTTGCACCAGGCCTGGGCAATAAGTACCACCGATTATCGACTCCCGAAGGGCGTCCATATTGTTTTGTAGGTAACCGCCAAGCTCGGACAAGAGCATTCCATCCAAACCACAAGAATCATGCTTTTCCTGCAAATGCTCACAAGCAAGCTCCAGGTTTTCTTGTTGTAGTATCTTCTCTATCATAGTATTTCAAACATTCCAAATCCGTCCGAATTTCGCGCCCCCAGGCCGCAATAATAAAGAAAGGTCAAATATTCCGGCCGGCCAGAAAGGCTGTATTCGCCACGCCAGCCAGTGATGTAGGTTCCCTTAAAGGTGGTTACATATTTGTCCTTCACTCCCACCCGCTGCGGCGTAAGCACAATGCTGTCAGCAGGCTCCTGCCCGGTAAACGCTGTATACTTACGCCGAAAATTCTCACACACCTGTTCAGAAAAATCGGTGTCCAGCGGTGTGTAATAGTGCGTTTTTTCATTCTCTGTTTTATGCACAGTGACAGGAGACAACATTTTTATGTTCACTGTGCCGGTTTGAATTTGTGGGGTGCTGCATTGCACCGCTAAAACAGAAAGCGGAGCCCCTAATAGCGTCAGCTTGGGGTTTTTCTCAAGCGCTTCCAGCAGTGCATCACAAAAATCGCCCTGCACCCCGCGCACATCCAGATAGATAAGGCTCTCGAAGGTGATTTTGCCGTTTGCAATGATTTTTTTGCCTCGCAAAGAGCTGAAGGTGAACAACTTATACCGACGCAGGCCATAATAAAAACCACCGTCGTGCCATTCTTCGCCCCGGCCGCCTGCTGCCTGCAAAGCGCTGTACAGCATGCTTTGCACCCCGTGCTGGTAATTAATAGGAATGGTAAGCGCGTTCGAACGAAAGGTGATGGCGATGGATTTCATCAGCAGCTTCCCTCATTTCTTCTTTTGCTTCCGCAGCCATATCCATGCGCCCAAGCAAAATACCAGCGTAATAAACCCCAGACCGTTTGTTATACAAGCCAAATACGGATACACCGGGCTCGCTTCACTCAACAGGGGGCTTAAGCTTTGCCACCAGGCGAATAGCAGGCCAAATACGGTCAGCAAGCCCATGGCGGTGTTCAGCGCAGAATCGTTTTGCTGTTCTATTCTGTCGTAGATTGTGTTTGCTACATCACGCAGGTCATCTATCATATCGTCCAAAGCAGCCTTGTTTTCTGGCAAATAAAGCTGTTCGCTCAGCATGTTAAAAAGTTCTACGCCTTGCTCTTGCACCGTAACCTCAAAAAGCATCATTTTGCTTTGCGCCTGTACATATCTTTCCTGTAGCTCCTGAATCTTCTGCGGCCCTTTTGAATTGTTTGAGGCAACCTCCCTGGCAACGTTTGCGGCCTCGGCCGAGAGCGCCAGAACCATTCCTCTTGAGTTAAGAGCAATTTTGGCCATTTCCACATACTGCGTTAAAAATGGATTGTATACAGCATCCCCTAGGCCACTCTCTCCGGCTGCATCAGCCCCTGTTACGCAAACAAACGAATGATGTGTTATACCGTATAATGTTCCGTAATCAATCCAGCGGTCGTACACGCTTTTGCGCAAAAGCTCCTTTTTCATTCGCCTGCTTGCACAGCTAACAGAATTTTCGATATATACCAGTTTATAAAGATTATCCGACAAAGTATGGTCATCTTTTTCGCAATTGCTCAGGTATACATATTCCGCCGCATCGGCATCCCACTGTGCAAGTCCCTCCAGGGCTTTGTCATCACAAACAAGGCAGCAAACAAACATCCTGTCGTCTACCAGTGGTTTTATAACAAACCGGTCCTGGTTCCCTCTCAGTGCATCTGGGGGGGCATTCTCGGCCACTGCACAGTTAAGCAAATTCTGGATAGGAGCCATAATGTGGGTGGGTGATATCGGTGAATGCTCTTCACCGTGCGTGTTGTTTTGTAAACCAATTGATTCTTGAAGAAAGTCCTCGGAAGCAATAACAGCATCTTCCGCTTTTATTTCAATTTTGTCTGCCGTTAGCCCGGTGCGCCCAGGTGTAAGAAACGGGAACCAAACCCGCCTTCCATATTCGTTAATGGCATTAACGCTGTCTCTGTCGCGGTGATCCCAGTTTTCCAGCTCAAAGCTAAGAATAGCAGTGCCTGTATCGTAAATATTCAATTTAATTCCGTGGATTACAAGCTTAAAAACATCTGCCCCTTTTGTTATCTCATAGCTGCCAATTTGGGTTTCATCCGCCCTGCTGCCCCAGGGCTTGCCTCCACGGCAATACGAAAACAACCGCATATAACCATCTTCTCCCTGCCCAAAAACCAGTTTTCTGGCAGGCTGGGTGAAATATTGAAACATTGCGTAGTTCAACGTGTACTCCTCTGCATTTTTTTGCAAAGCACCGTCTTGTACATCGTAAACTTCCTCCTGCCAGTGCTCTTTCGGCAGCCGATCTATCAGTTGATATATCGTGGTGTTTCCTGAGGTTTTCCACACAAACGGAAACAAAAAGGTGTGATAGCTGAATGGCTGCTTCATTTTCATTTGCTCCTTTTCTTTCCCATAAACTCAATATAGTGGGGCTGGCAAAACCTATGATAAGAGCCATCCGGCCTTTGTGGGGCTGGCCTGCCGCAATTTGGGTGCTGGCACACCCCGGCAGCAGGGTTTTGGCGCGCCACCCGGGAAGAAGCGGCACTGCTGTTGCTTTGTACCACCCCTTCCTGTATAAGCATTCTATATTCTGGCTGCTGTGCAACCATAGCCAGCACACCAAACCCCACATTGGTTTTTGCACCAATGCCAAGGCCCAGCAAAATTTCGCGAAACAACTCTTTTACTCGTTCTGCATTTTTGCAGCGCAGCAAATCAAAACGGAAAAGATAGGTTACACCCGGAATAACCTTGAGCATGGTAAGGGGAATGGGATCCTTCAGCGGGCTAGGGTGCGGCGTAATGTTATCCAGGCCAAGCAAGCGGCCATCCTTTCCGGCCCCAACCGGAATAGCATCGTAAAAAATACATTTACCACGCTGTGTATCATCCCCTGTATTGTTATCGCCTCCAAAAATATCTTTCATTTCCGCGTATAAATCTGCGGCAATTGCGTCATCGCGGTATTTTTCAAACGCGCTTCGTAAAACACCCTTCACCGTGCTGCCAGGAATAATAGGAAGCCCTGTTACATAGTCCAGCGTAAACCCCAGTTTTATTTCTGTGCCGTCCTCTTTGTTTCCTTCAATATTCGTTCCTGCTTGATGCGTTCCGCCCAGCCCAAGCAACAAGCCAGGATAGGTGGTTTGTAGCGCAAACGAGTGCGGGGTATGGGGGACAACCTGCTTATCTGGCATAAATTTGCTTTGCACCAGTGCCAGGTTGCACTGGGCAAAATGTCTGTAGGTAAAAGCTGCATAATAATGATTATTCAGGAGATAGTTCAGATTTTGCATATCGCTCTCCCTCCCATAATTCATAAAGATTCATTGCCAGCTTCAGCGCAATTGCGGCGTTAATTATTTCCTCCTTTGCCCGGCGTTCCCCTGCTTTTTGTACATAAGCAAATAAATCATCCTGTTGAATAAGCTTCCCAATGGCCTGCATCAAAAGCTCACGCGGAACTGCCGCCCCGCCTCGCGCACTGAAAAAAGAAATGGCTGCAAGCAGGCTACCGGTGGATACCGATGCCCCAAACGAAGAAATTTGCCCACGCAAGCCTTTGTCAATTTTTCCGCTCTTATCGGCTATCCCCACTTCCTTTAAAACGCAGTACGCTTCCGGAATAAGGCTGTCTACTTTGCGCTTATTCATTCTACTGCCTCCTTCGAGGGGTATACCTGTGTTATTTTTGCATACCCCTGCCCAATGGATGCATTGCCGCCAAACTGTATGGTTTCGTTGTGCAACGGCAAGGCAATCTCTTCATCGCCTGGCGTTAGAATTACAAAATAGAAAATGCTCTGGTGTGGAACTACTTCCTCATACCACAGGTTTTTGCTTTTTCCGTGCTCATCCAAAACATTGCGGGCTATCACCGGCAAGCTAAAATCCCTTAGGGAATTGGCAACAGCATACGGTGTTCCAATTATCTTTTCTACGCCTTCAACGGCAGGTTGTTGCTGCACCACATGCCCTTCCAGTTCTGTCGCACCATCGGTAACAACAAAGTAACTGCCATTTGTTGCGGCAATATCGGTTTCAAATTGGAAAAACTCCTCTAACCCCAATCCTGCAAGAAAATCAGAAAAATCACGTAATATGTCGTTTCCGGTGGCAAGCAAATAAGGCTTATCTCCGTCAGATACCCTCAGCGGACGGGCAACAAGCTTGGCGCCAAAAAACGTATAGGCTCCGGGTTTGCTCTGCTTCACCCTTATGCCTTTTTCTTCCGTTTGCTCCTCGTCGCCAAAAATGCGAAGAATTTCCTCATAAGGCATCTTTACAACTGTTTTATAATGTTCCTTTAACGCACCCTTTACACCGGACGAATGAATTGCCGGAACATCCGACAATATAACATCCTTTTGAACCTCATTATCGACGATACTGTAGTTTTCTTCACCACTGCCAACATGCATATTGGTAACACACTTCATTTTGAATATATATTTCATAACGCCGTTCCCCCTGTAACAATATGATTGAAACCCGCAATTCTTGCATGGGCATTGCCCGTTAGTATTTCCACAGCATTTTCTTTTTGTCCCTCTGCCGGAATAAATACACTCCCACTTTGAATAAGGGTGGCTGTTTGTTCATACCGCTTAAACCGCTCTCCAACAGTTTTTGCTTCCGGGTTTGTTGTTCTGCCCCGAAACTCTTTTGTCTGCACGCATGTGAAAGAACACATACTGTAAAGCCGGTTTGCCTCCTCGCTGCTCAAATAAATATCCGACTGAGCATATATCATCCCGGGTTGTAGCAAATCCCCCGGTATCATTGGTTCTGCGCCGGCCTTTTCAACCTTTGCTAAAAATCCAGGTTGAACAAACCTTTCTGTAACAAAATTAAAATCATCGGCAACGCTGGCAAAGAACACAAACGAAAAACCTTTTTTTAGGTAGACGTGTTCTTTTTTAACAAACGCTTTTTTCGTGTTGATCTTATCAATTCTTGTGCGAACATCTCTTCCAAACAGATTCTTATACGTTTTTTTGTAGTTTGGCCCGGGTGCAATACACGTCCAGCTGTCTGCCACCCCATACTTTGCTGTATAATCGCGCGGGTATTTTTTCGTTTTTAAAAAATCTTCAATATAGTCTGTAAACGGCTCATATTCCAGTCCATCCCGGTTTTCTTCGCCCACTTTATGATCAAACGGCGTAGGGATATAGTAAAAATCGGAACTGTCGGCTAAATACAACGGCGATATCCCTTGAATTTTACCAAATGCAGGCGTGTCACAAGTGGCATTTAAAAGATGAAAACTATTTTTGCCAATATTGTCCGCATCGAAAGACATGTCCGGCGAAGGGTTTGAAATACCAAGGTACCGCAGAATGCCAAACAATGTTGTTTGGGGCGGTGTTTGCAGCGAACGGATAAAATAATGCTTGTTGCCATCGCCAATTTCAAAGATACGTTCGCCGCCCAAAAAATACGGTTCAGGGGGTGTTAGTTCAACCCTCAGCCTCATTAAGTCCACCTTCGTCATCCTCCCTTCCTTTTTCGCTGAAAAACTTCACAAATCTCAATAAAGCATCCAGCTCTTGCAGCCTTTCCTCTGGTGTCTTTTGATCGTTAAGGCAAAGAAGAAGTTCCCGTACCTCATCCAATTCACTTTGATACTTCGTGTGGATCTCACTATCAAATATGTTTTCGAACACATTTTTTACAGCGTTATCATTCATTGACAGAGCTTGCGCAAACAGTGGCCGAAACTGCCATAGCTTGGTTGCTGTTGATTGCAGAAAATCCCCATCTTTTCTTTTTACAATCATCCCCGAGAGTATCCGGGAAATTTCACTATCATCGAATTGTTCCAAAACAAACTCTGCGTTTTGCCCGCTGTGTTTGCGAAGCGAAAGTGCCAACGAGTTGCGGGTTGCCTTTGCCTTACGAAACAATAGGCTATAGGCTTCGTCAAACGCTTCGTACAGCGGATATTTATAAAAGCGAACCGCCACGCCAAATGAGATAGTTGGCCCATCACTGCCAAACACATCACAAAATTTCTCTTTAACTTCCAACAAAAACTCCAAAATATTTCTACGATTTCCCACGTCTGGTTCATTTGGCTTCTCCCACAAAGGGGCAAGAAATAACAAGTCATCACCACCGGCATAAATAGTTACACCGCCATAACCTTGTATCATTTCTGCCGCCGCTAAGCAAAAATCCAAGCATTTCCGAGAAGCTTCCAAGGGCTCGTGACTGGCAATGTACTCACCAAACTTATCTCCATCAGACTGCACGATCGCGTAGTAGGAATACGGCTTTTCATATAGTTTTTCTCTGTTTTGCAAACAACGCTTTGTCTCCGATTTTTTTCCAACAATATATTCCATATCTGGCAAACGGCTCTGAAATTGCGGTTCGCCAGAGAAAAGCGGCCATGAAGAAAGATGCAGTCCGTCCTTAATCTGCATACGGATACGCGTATTTTTATCTGCACTTTCAAACAACTCTGCCAACGGGTTATTTGCCGTTTTATCTGGGAAAGACTTTGCCAGTTCAATCGCATCAAGATATGGGGACGAATCTAAAATAGGATTATCATCACTTTCAAACGCCACCGCGTGAAACTGCAAATAGCTCTGGATCCACCCGGTTTGGTCATTCAGCAGTTGTGCTATCTCATCTTTCACCAAACCGAAAATGTTTTGAATTATACCCATATCTATGCTTGGCCTATCTGTTTCAAAAATGATGCGGTCGTGGAATAGCCCAACCCCCTCATCCATCTTGGCCGTATTGCCGCAAAAATAAGGCGTAATGATTGCCGCTTTGTCTCCATCCTTGATTTGGGAAACTGTTTCCTCACAAATCCGCTTTGCTATGTGTGAATACAGATAACTTGCCGCCCACAACGCCGCAGGTGTGCTGGACAGGCGAATGGTATCATATATGGGGCCGATGGTTATTCCTATGTAGGTGGCAGGCATTTATTTCACCTCCAAGAATTTTTCATTACTGAATCGTGCAGCTCTCCGAGCTACGGGATCATTATTTATATGGGTTATAAAGTCGGACAGAAAAGTATCAATATCAAAATCATGGGCATCTGGCACAGAAATACTCTCTGTTCCTATGCTGGATTGAAATTGAAAAGGTGCACCATGAATTTCATCTTCGATGGGTGTGGCAAATATATATAGCTTGTGGCCAATTATTCTGTATCTAACAGGGGAAGCAAATCTCTCAATCCCGCTCATCCCCTTGATGGTTATTATCTCTTTGATCACTTTACCCTTACTATTTTTCAGCGGCTTGTCATTTGCATCAAGGCCTTGAATGTATTCAACCTTTCCTGTAACCCCGAGCAATGCGCGCACATATTTAAAGTTTTCGTACTTACGTTTGTGCTCACCATTGGCTAAGTTTCTGATTTTATACACCACAGGAGCAATACCCTTGGCTTTTACGAAAGCTTTGTCATTGCCGTACTGGATATTCGGGTTTTTGTGAAAATGTTGGAACAGAAAAGAGCGTTCATATACCCCAAAGTTCACTCCTGACTTCATTATGCTATGAAACGGCTTTATAATATCATCAAATACATTTCGCGGGGTTATCCATTTCCCCAGATGGTTTTGTCCTTTTGATACTATAATTGGCGGCAAGGTATCCAAACTGTAAACAGATTTGCATTGATATACCTTTTTGATTGCCGCGCAAATATCTTTTTCAGAGGGCTGATAGTTTTGGGGAAGATATCCTCCAAAACCCTTTCCCTGCATCATACCAAATGTATGGGTGACAAAAAAAGTAGAAATACTCTCTTCAATATAATCTTTCAAAGATGGCACAGCACACAATATGGTCATTTTGCAATCTCCGACAAGCATTTTGATTGGGTTTCTTTTTCGCTCTTCACCCATGTTGGCGTAAAATAGCATGTATGGAATATCTACTGATTGGGAACTATTCTCCCTAACAAAAGTCATTTTGTATTTCAGCGAACCGTGCTCACGATCAATCCAATTACCATGCTCTTTACGTAGTTTTTCAATGCCGCCAAACTGGGCGATAATAAACCGGTCCAACTTTGGCTTTACCTCACTGGCACGCGGTGTTACGCCATACTCATTGTGTTGGAAATGAATCATCGGGGTTAATTGCTGTAGCTGAATAACCAATTGATATGCTTCTAAATTAAATTCGCCCATATTTCCGTCTCCTTACAGTCATCAAAACTCCAAAAATATCGATTCATCAAAATTTTACACCATCGGGTGGAATAAGCCAATACCTTTCCGAATTTTTGATTTTAATTGTTTCTTTAAAACTCCAACGTTACTTCAAAGACTCGTCATAGGTGTGTTTTTTTGTGAAGTTTCGAGAGTGGTTATGAAAATCAAAAGAGCAATATCCGATTAAACGGTTTTTTCAAAATCAATAAAGTGCGAGCCTAAATACAATGGAATCTCAGAATGAATCAAATGGTTCAGATTTTCTCTAACTATCGATGGTAGAAGATTAGTAGAATCAACCTTATCCAAATCTATCCAAACACAATCTAACTGCCAAGAATCCCATTCTAATGGAATACCCTTTTTTGCGTTGACTATCGAACACCGGAAAATGTGTAGAACCTTATGTGAATAGTCAGGATACTTTTCTCTGACGGATTCACGTACGTAGATTTCCTCATATAGCGCGACAAAGGCATCGGGAACAACAGTATACCCTGTTTCTTCCAAACACTCTCTAATAACAGCTTCTTCCATTGTCTCATATTGGTTTTGTCCACCGCCTGGTAAAGCAAAGTAGCCACCAATATCAGGAGCATGGCACTTGTTGAGCAGAATCTTGTTGTCATGTAAAATAATTGCTTTAGTCGCATTTCTAATACTCATAGTCAAACCTCTTTCTTCGGTAACATCACTCCACACAGCCCATGCTCACCAAGGATAGTAAAGATGGCTTTTCACATTTTACGATCGACTTCGCCAGCAGTGGGTTCGTGATTTTCCCCTTGGCTTCCAGCTATTGGTAGTTGCCTGAAAAAATCAGAGCACCAAAACCCCTGGCTGGCTGTGAGCCGAATCGCCCATGATAGGACAAGCCAAGCTTCAAGGAGACATCACTCGCTCTTATCTGTTGCGCTCATTATCCCATGTCTTTCACCATATAACAAGCTTTTATTGTGACCTCGGCCAGCTTGCTGGCCGAGGCATTTTAATGCGCCTTTTCCTCTACACACTCATTTGGTAGCACAAAGGCCCTGCATGCGTACAGTACTAGAGAGCACAGAAGAAAACCCGTCAAATCTTACGATTCAACGGGTTTTTCTGGCTCCCCAAGTTGGACTCGAACCAACGACCCTGCGGTTAACAGCCGCATGCTCTACCGACTGAGCTATTGAGGATTATGTCGTACCTGCGTTATTTATTTAGCAGGTAACTTTTGTGTCTATCCGCTCAGTTTTCCGGTGTAATGCGTTACGCTTGTCCTACCGACTGAGCTATTGAGGAATATATCGTACCTGCGTCAATTATTCGGCAGATAACTTTTGTGTCTGTCCGCTCAGTTTTCCGGTGTAACGCGCTACGCTTGTCCTACCGACTGAGCTATTGAGGATTATTCAATTGTTTTAAAAAAGCGCACCACACAGCAAATAGGATGGTAGAATAATATCTGCATCCATTCGGTGCAGATATTATTCTACCATAAGTCTTTCAAAATGTAAACACTATCTTGGCATAATAGCAAAACTTTATAAATTTTTGTTTATTTCTTTTGCTCTTCGCCCTCTAGCTTTGCCACACACTGCGCTTCGTATACATCGCGCGGTAAAAAAGGTGCCATATCATCCAGCGGCGAAGATTCCATCTTGCCATCTTCGCGCACGCGCGAAGTAACCGAAGGAATGGTTTGCTGGCCGGGGTCACACATCACTTCGCAAATCACCGGCATGTCTCCAGCCAAGGTATCCGCAATATCCTTCATCATATTCTCGGGCTTATCGGCCAAAATATACTTAATGCCATAGGCATCGGCCAGCTTGCGTAAATCGGGGAAGGTTACACCACTTTCATAATCGCTGCCCAGCTTACGCCCCTCGAAATAGGCGTTTTGCGTGTTGCGAATAGACAAGTAACCGGCGTTGTTCCACACAAAAATTTTAGCCGGCAGGTTATAGTGCGCAATGGTTTGCAACTCCTGAATATTCATCTGCAGCGAACCATCGCCGGTAATGCCGATGGCACGGTGCCCGCTTGCCATGCACAGGCCAACGGTTGCCGGCAGCGTAAAGCCCATTTCGGCTTGGCCGCCGCTGGTAATATACCGCTGCCTTTTATCGGTTAAAATAAGGGCCTGCGCCGGCACATTGGTGGCCGAGCCCGCATCGGCTACCACCACATCATCCCCTGCAAGGCTGCGAGACAAGCAATCGGTAAAATAGTACAAATCGATACCATTTTCGTTGGTGTGGGTTTCTTTGGCATACAGGGGGAACATTTCCTTCCACTCCAGGCATTTTGCACGCCACGCCGCTGGGGCTTGGTAACCATTTTGGGGGAAATCCGCAAAAAAGTCCCGCAAATCACACTCGATAAACTCATCGATGGAAACGCTACTTTTTTGGTGCTCTACCGGGTCAATATCCACCACCACAATTTTGGCATAAGGTGCAAATTTATCGTACTCGTATCCGGTGGTGCCAATGCTAAGCCGGGCGCCCAGCACCAAAATCAAATCGGCATTTTGTACGGCAAAATTGGCCGCGCGGGTGCCCTTGCTGCCCATACGCCCAATATACAAATCAGCGGTAAAAGGCTGCACATCCACCGCAAGGCGGGTGGCAACATAGGGTATTTGGTGTTTTTTCACAAACTCGCCAAACGCATCGGTAGTGTGCGAAAGCCGAACCCCGTTACCCGCAATAATTACCGGGCGCTTGGCCTCTTTCAGGCTTTCTACCAGTTGGGCATACGCACAGGGGGCCTTTTCTTCTTGGGGCGGGGTAAAAGGTTTTAGCGTGCTTTCGTCAATTAACGAAGACTGTACGTCCAGCGGCACGTCTACCCACACCGGGCCGGGGCGGCCGGTGGTGGCCAGGTACAGCGCTTTTTCCAAATGATAACGAATTTCCTGAGGATCGTTTACCATTACGGCATATTTGGTAATGGGTTCTACCAGCGCTACAATATCGGCTTCTTGCGCACCAACCTGCCGCAGTGCCAGGCCAGAGTTACGGATCGTATCGGCACGCTTACACTGCCCCGAAACAAAAAAGCAGGAGGCACCGTCTTGCCAGGCGTGCAGCACGCCGGTAATGGCGTTTGTACCACCGCAACCGGTGGTTAGGTAGGCACAGCCAAGGCCGGTGTATTTGGCATGCGCTACCGCTGCCATAGCCGACGCTTGCTCGTGATGGTTGCTAACTACCGTAATATCGGGATTGCAGGCAAGCCCATCCAAAAGAAACATCATGCCGCCGCCCGAAACCAGATAAACAGTATCGATACCATGCTGGCTTAAAAACTTCGCTACATAATCGGCTACTCGTATCATCAACCTGCACCTCGTTTTCTATTAAACAAACATCTTATTTTTCGTATAAATGCCATGCCAAAACAAAGTCAAAACTTTTCTTGTGGATTACAAGACCCTTATTATACCGCATGT
>JAJDJP010000059.1 GCA_030267215.1 Ruminococcaceae bacterium OttesenSCG-928-A16 | reverse complement strand
ATCCAAAGTCAACCCCAAAAACAAATAAATTGTAAATCTTTTATAAACTTTTGCAGGGCTACTTTGCCCGCCACAAATTACGGTGTTTTTTCTTCATTATGCCACAACATATAGTTTATGCACTGGCGTGCTTGGGCGGGCGCCTTTGCCCCCTGTGCTTGGCCGGTTGGTTATTTTTTGTTACACAATTTGCAGCACACTAAAACCCGGTGGAGCCAAAAAACGCCCCGGAAGACTTGAGGTGCCTATTCCACTATCTACATACAAAAGGCTTTGCCTTACCTTATATAAGCCTTGAACATATTTATGCGCATGTTTGGTTGTGATAACCGGCCCCATAACCGGAAGCCTAAATTGCCCACCATGGCTATGCCCTGCCAAAATAATATCGGGTCGGCGGGCGGCTATCTTGTTTGCAAAATCACCCTCGTGGGTAAGCACAATTGTCAATTGCTCGCCTTTTGGGGGTTTTATAATGGTATAGTTGGGCTTTTGGTAAATGGTATCTGCCAAGCCAACCACATTTACCCACAAGCCAGCCTTTGTTATAAAGCCAGTAGCCTGGTTGTTTAAAAAGGTAAACCCAGCGGTTTTTAAAACGCTTTTGCCTAAACGCCCATCATCTCCCCTATAATCGTGGTTGCCCAAAACTGCATATTTACCGTAGGGCGCCTTTAAGCACGAAAGAATCCTGCCTGCTTCTTTTTCGCTATTGTAATGTAAGGGCCTGTCTATCAAATCCCCGGTGAAGAAAATAACATCGGGTTTTTGCAGCATTATTTCTTTTACCAGCTTTTGCAGCCGAAGAAGACTAAAGTGCGGCCCCAGGTGCACATCGGTAAAATGCGCTGCTTTTAACACGCCCTTGCTGCCACCAAGGCGTGTGCGCAACAATACCTGCTTTTTTAGCAGGCGGTGCGGCTCTACCCCAAAAGTGTAGAATGCTGCACCAAAAGCAGTGCCCGCAAGCAATGGTAAAGCTTTTTTTAGGATAGCATTTTTCTTTTTTATGGGTGTCACCTCACAATTATTATTTTATTAAAACTGTTTAAATTGGTTGGTATCGCTCCACAACGCCCGGGCTTCGGCTGCCAAATAAAGCGAGCCACAAACCAGCACCCCGCTTGATGGCAACACCATTGCTTGCTGCAACGCTGCCTTTACACTGGGCATACTGCTACTATTTACAATATATTTTTTAGCCATGGCGGCAAGTTCTGGCGCACTTACGGCCCGGGGGTTATTAACCTGCACCGTGTATAGGGTAGAAATAAACGGCGCTAAAAGCTTTAGCATTTTGTCGGCTTCTTTATCTTTTAAAGCGCCCACAACCGCCGTTAGCCCCTGTACGCCTTCTTCTTGTAACGTATTTGCTAAAGCAATCACCGAGTCCTCGTTGTGCGCACCATCTAAAACAACAAGGGGGTTTTTGCTAAGCAGTTCGATACGCGCCGGAAAAGTGGCTGTTTCAATTCCTTTTATCAGGTGGTTGTCTGTAATGGTATATCCATAGCTGCCAAGCGCCTGCGCTGTTTGCACCACTACCGCGGCATTATAGGCCTGATGAAGCCCGGCAAAAGGCAGGTGCAATTTATACCCATTATAATGTAAGGTTCGTTCAAAAGGTTTGCCTTTATAATAATGTATTTCTTGTAAAGGCGGCACCAGCAACGTACATTCCAATTGTTCGGCTTGCCGGGCAATTTCGGCCGCTGCTTCGGCTGGTTGCGCCGGGTACGAAACCACCGTGCAACCCTTTTTAAGTATCCCACATTTTTCGGCCGCTATTTTGGCAAGGGTGTTTCCCAAAAGCTCGGTATGGTCGTACCCAATGTGGGTGATGCAGGCCACAAGGGTTTTATTAACAATGTTAGTTGCGTCCCATCTTCCACCAAGGCCGGTTTCCAGGCACACAATGTTGCACCCGGCACGGGCAAAGTAAACAAAGGCTGCCGCCGTAACAGCCTCAAACTCCAATATCGGCTGCCCTAAAGTGGCAGCATGCTGCTTAATTTGGGTAAAAATAGCCGCCAGTTCTTCTTTGGCAATCATCTCGCCGTTTATCTGAAAACGCTCTCGAAACTCCAGTACATAAGGGCTGATATTGGCGCCCACTTTGTACCCTGCATATTTTAACACCGAGGCCAGCATGACCACCGTGCTGCCTTTGCCGTTGGTGCCCGCAACATGCACAAACTTTAGTTTATGCTGTGGGTTGCCAAGCAATTGCATAAGGGTACGCATGCGCTCTAGCCCTGGCGTTGCCGCCATGCGGCCCAGGCTATGCACCCATTCCACCGCTTGTTGATAGTTCAGTACTATCCCCCCTTTTTTTACAAAAGCAACAACATATAATGGCATTTTGGCTATACAACTATGCCAAAATGTTTAAATGCCGTTCCCCCTATTGCTGCTGGGGGAACGACACAAAAACATTTGTTGGCAGTGCCAACACTTTTATTGCAACGCCGCAATTCCTTCTTGAATCTTGGCCAGCTTATCCTGTGCGTTGGTTAGTTTGTCCTTAATATCCTGCACTACATGCGCCGGGGCTTTTTCTACAAAGCCGGCATTGCCAAGCCTACCCGAAAGCGCAGCAACTTCTTTTTCGGCACCGGCCAGTTCTTTAGCAAGCCGCTCCAGTTCCTTTTCACGGTCAATTAATTCTGCCATGGGCAGATAAGCCGTAGCGGCGGGGGTTGCCACCTTTACCATACTGGCAGCATCACCCATAAACCTTGGCACACACAACACACTTTGGGCAAAGCCCAGCTTTTCAATCACGTTCACCGCTGCTTCAAATGCTTCGGGGTGGCTCGTTTCCACTATCATATTGGTGCGTTTGGCCGGGTGGGTATTCATCTCGGCACGGGCCACACGCACGGCCCGCACCAGCTCAATCACCTCTCCAAAGGCTTTTTGCTCGGCTGTAAAGGCAAGCTCCTGGGTTTGCTCCGGCCATTTTTGCGTCATAATGGTTTCGGCGCTACCGGGCAGGGCGCGGTAAATTTCCTCGGTGATAAACGGCATAAAGGGATGCAGCAATTTAAGCGCGCCCGAAAGCAGCCACACCAAAACACGCCGGGCAACGTCTGCCTCTTTGGGGTTGCCAGAGTTTAAGCGGGGCTTGCTAATTTCGATAATCCAGTCGCAGTATACATCCCAAATAAAATCGTATACCTTCTGTGCTGCCAAGCCCATCTCAAACTTGTCCAAATTTTCGGTTACATTGGCAGCAAGCTCGTTAAACAAGGCAAGCGCCCATTTGTCGCTTAGGTCTAAATCCGCTTCATCCGGCAAGCCGGGGGTAAAATCTTCGGGCAGGTTCATTAGTACAAACCGGGCGGCATTCCATAATTTATTGGCAAAATTGCGCGAAGCTTTTACCTTTTCATCCGAAAAGCGCATGTCGTTGCCCAGGGTAGAACCAGTTACCAAGGTAAAGCGCAGCGCATCGGCACCGTATTCCTCAATAATCTCTAAGGGGTCTATGCCGTTGCCAAGGCTTTTGCTCATTTTGCGGCCCTCGGCATCGCGCACAAGGCCATGGATAAGCACCGTGTTAAAGGGCGCTTGCCCGGTGTAATGCAGGCCGGAGAAAATCATGCGGCTAACCCAAAAACCAATAATATCGTATGCGGTAACCAGGGTATTGGTGGGGTAAAAATAGTTAAAGTCTGGGGTTTTTTCGGGCCAGCCAAGGGTAGAAAACGGCCACAAGGCACTTGAAAACCAAGTGTCCAGCGTGTCTTCGTCTTGGTGTATTTTGCTGCTGCCACATTTGCCGCACTTGGTGGGTGGGGTTGCGCTTACGGTTATTTCGCCGCAATCTTCGCAATACCACGCCGGTATACGGTGCCCCCACCAAAGCTGGCGAGAAACACACCAATCCCGGGTGTTTTCCATCCAGTGCATGTAAGTTTTGGCAAAGCGCTCAGGCACATAGCGTATGCTGCCATCTTTTACTGCTTCAATGGCAGGCTTTGCCAGCGGTACCATTTTCACAAACCACTGCATCGAAACGATTGGCTCTACTGTGGTGCCACAGCGGTAGCAGGTGCCCACGTTATGGGTATGCGGTTCAATTTTTGCCAAATAACCGCCCGCCTGCAAGTCGTCTACAACGGCTTTGCGGGCGTCGTAACGGTCTAGCCCAGCGTATTTTCCGCCGTTTTGGTTTATTTTTGCATCGTCATCCATCACCCGTATTAGGGGCAGTTTGTGGCGGGCACCAACCTCAAAATCGTTAGGGTCGTGCGCGGGGGTTATTTTAACCACACCGGTGCCAAATTCACGGTCAACGTATGCGTCGGCCACCACCGGTATTTCGCGCCCAACCAATGGCAAAATTACCGTTTTGCCAATTAGGTGCTGGTAACGTTCGTCTTCTGGGTGTACGGCCACGGCGGTATCGCCCAGCATGGTTTCGGGGCGGGTGGTGGCAATTTCCACTACCTCGTTGCTGCCCTTTACCGGGTAGTTAATGTGCCAAAAAAAGCCCTGCTGTTCTTCATATTCTACCTCGGCATCGGAAATAGAGGTGTGGCAATGGGGGCACCAGTTGATGATGCGCTCGCCACGGTATAGCAAGCCTTGGTTATACAGTTTTTCGAACACATGGTTTACTGCTTTGCTGCAGCCTTCGTCCATGGTAAAGCGCTCGCGCTGCCAATCGCAGCTGCTACCAAGTTTTTTCAGTTGTTCTACAATGCGCCCGCCGTACTGTTCTTTCCACTGCCAGGCACGCTCTAAAAATTTCTCCCGGCCCAGTTCTTCTTTGGTAATGCCTTCCTCTGCCATGGCCGCCACAATGCGTGCTTCGGTGGCAATGCTGGCGTGGTCGGTGCCGGGTATCCAAAGGGCGGCATACCCCTGCATGCGTTTTACCCGAATTAGGATATCCTGAAATGTTTCATCCATAGCATGCCCCATGTGCAGCTGCCCGGTGATGTTGGGCGGGGGCATTACAATGGTGTAGGGCTTTTTGTTGGGGTCAATTTGGGCATGGAAGTAATTTCCCTTCTGCCAAAAATCGTAGGTAGCGTCTTCTACCTGCGATGGATTGTATATTTTTTCCAGTTCTTTCATAAGCTGCCGCCTTTCTTGTTGCGCATTATTGGTTGCTTGCAATAACAAAAGCCGCCCCATGCTAACTTTTGTTAACATGGGACGGCATAATTATACCGCGGTACCACCCAAATTGCAGCTTTTGCTGCCACTTGTAACCCTGTAACGGAGGCACCCGGAAACACTTACTGTTGCCAATGGCTGGTTCTGTTCGGTGTTTCTGCTAAAAAGCTACAACATAAAGTGTTTTTTTGCCAGCTTTCACCTACCCCGGCTCTCTGCATAAACTATTTTGTGCCAACCTGCGCACCGGCCAGTTTATAAAAAAACAATTTTATGCCCTCTTTCTCTTGGCATTTAATTGTACTTAATAATACTTGTTCTTAAAAAATTTGTCAAGAAAATGATTATTAAGGGCCATTATGCATTGGTTTAGCCTTTTAGGCACAGCAATTTATGGGCAGCCATTCCTATTTATCCCCCCTGTAACCAACGGTGGTTTGCTTGCTGTGGCACAGCCAATTGGGCGCCCACCTGCGCCTTTACATGTGCACAACAAAAAAACTGCTTAAAAAGCCCTTTACAAAACGCAATAAACCCGCTATAATATCAAATGCACTGCGGAATTGTGTAATGGTAGCACGACAGACTCTGACTCTGTTTGTCTGGGTTCAAATCCTAGTTCCGCAACCAGCAATGGCAGTACTTGTGCTGCCATTTTTTTCGGGGTGTGGCGCAGTTGGTAGCGTGCTTGGTTCGGGACCAAGAGGCCGCGAGTTCAAGTCTCGCCACTCCGACCATTCAAAACCGTCGATTATTCGGCGGTTTTGTTTTTTGCCAACAGCACTTTTTGTTTAGCATAAAACCCAACCACCCCACTATACAAAACAGCCACGGCACCCATTGAAAGGGCCGTGGCTGTTTTTTTGCTTTATATTAGTAGTTTACGCAGTTTTTAAGCTCGAAGTAAGCTTGCGAGTGGGCGCATACCGGGCAGGTTTCGGGGGCATGGGTGCCAATATGCACATGGCCGCAGTTGGTGCAAAACCAAACTTGCTCTTCTTCACGGGCAAAAACCTTACCTTCGTCCAGGTTTTTCTTCAGGGCAAGGTAGCGGTCTTCGTGGCTTTTTTCAATTTTGGCAACGCCTTCAAACTGAAGGGCCAAGCTTTCAAAGCCTTCTTCACGGGCAGTTTTGGCCATTTCGGCGTACATGTCGGTCCACTCGTAATGCTCGCCGGCGGCAGCGTCTACCAGGTTTTCCATGGTGTTAGGCACAGCGCCACCATGCAGGGCTTTAAACCAAAGCTCGGCGTGTTCCTTCTCGTTAGCGGCAGTTTCCGCAAAAATATTGGCTATTTGCACATAGCCCTCTTTTTTTGCTTTGGAAGAATAAAAAGTGTATTTATTGCGTGCCTGGCTTTCACCAGCAAAAGCAATTTGTAGGTTTTTCTCGGTTTGTGATCCTTTCAAATCCATCGTTCATTTCCTCCTGTAAAATTTATTTTCTCGCTCAAACATCTTGTTTAA
>JAJDJP010000058.1 GCA_030267215.1 Ruminococcaceae bacterium OttesenSCG-928-A16 | reverse complement strand
GCGCAAAAACGCCACCGGGATATCCTCGGCATCGATACCGCTGCCGTTATCTTGCACACGAATAAGCGAGATGCCGCCGCGCTCTATTTCCACCACAATGCTGGTAGCGCCGGCATCAATGGCGTTTTCGGTCAACTCTTTTACCACCGAGGCCGGGCGTTCTACCACCTCGCCAGCGGCAATTAACTCAGCCGTGTGTTGGTCCAGCACATAAATAGCCATGGCAATCTCCTTAAATAGTCGTTAGTCTATAGTCGCTAGCCGTTAGGTAAAAGCACACCGCCCCTGCGAGCCCCCCCACAGAAGGGAATTAAACGGCAAAGGAATTTCCCCTGTGCTAACGTGTTGCCATCTTGTAAAACAAAAGGTGGCTAAGCCTCCGGCAAATCACGCTTCAGCTCGTACACAAACTTTAAGGCTTCAATGGGGGTAAGGGTTTCGGGGTCCACCTTCCGCAGTTTTTCCAGCATTTCGGCGGGGGCATTCACGGTATTTAAATCGTCCAGGGTTTCAAAATCCAGCTGGGTAACCTTACTTCTTTTGCCGGTGGTGGCCTCTAATTGCTTTAGCACCTGTTTTGCACGGTTTGTCACTTCATCGGGCAGGCCGGCTAGTTTTGCCACCTGTATACCATAGCTGTCATCGGCCGGGCCACGCACAATGCGGCGCAAAAAGGTGATATCGTCTCCCCGTTTTTTTACCGCAATATTGTAGTTTTTCACACCATCCAGCGAGTTTTCAAGCTCGGTAAGCTCGTGGTAGTGGGTGGCAAACATGGTTTTGCAACCAAGGCCGGTATCTTTACTTGCCATGTATTCTACCACGGCCTGCGCAATGCTCATACCGTCGAAGGTAGAGGTTCCCCGCCCTATTTCGTCTAAAATAACAAGGCTTTTGGGGGTGGCATATTCTAATATCTCAGCCACTTCGGTCATTTCTACCATAAAGGTAGATTGCCCCTGCGAAAGATCGTCAGAAGCACCAACACGGGTAAAAATGGCGTCGCACACGCCAAGGGTGCACTGTGCTGCGGGCACAAAGCTGCCCACCTGCGCCATAAGCGCAATAAGGGCCGTTTGGCGCATATAGGTGCTTTTACCCGCCATGTTGGGGCCGGTTATAATTTGCATGCGGTTGTCGCTAGTGTCAAGTTTTGTATCGTTTGGCACAAACAGCACACCTTTTTGCATTTGCTCTATTACCGGGTGGCGGCCCTCGGTAATCAGCAGCTCATCGCCGGTGTTAACCTGCGGGCGCACATAGCTGTTTGTCACGGCCACCTGCGCAAGGCTGGCAAGTACATCTAGCCTTGCCACGCTAGCCGCTGTGCGCTGTATGCGCAGCAATTCTTCGGATATTGTTTGCAATAATTGCTCGAACAAATCACGCTCTAGCACAGCCAGACGCTCATTAGCTCCTAAAATTTTATTTTCCAGCTGCTTTAACTCTTCGGTAATATAGCGCTCGCCGCTGGTAAGGGTTTGTTTGCGAATAAACCCTTCTGGCACTTGGTTTACAAAAGTTTTGCTTACCTCGATATAATAGCCAAAAACCTTATTATAGCCTATTTTCAGGGTGCGTATGCCGGTTTCTTCTTTTAGGCGGGTTTCGATACTTGCCAGCACGCCTTTGCCACCATGTACAATATCACGCAGCTCGTCCACTTCGGGGTTAAACCCGGGGCGGATAACCCCACCATCTTTTAAAGCGGCCGGTACTTCGTCGGCTAAGGTCTGCTCTATCAAGCTCTGCACATCGGTTAAAGGGTCTATGCCATCGCGCAGGGTTTGCAATTCGCCGCTGGTAAAGGGGGCCAGCTGGGTTTTTAACACCGGTAGTTCGGTGCAGGTGGCGGCAAGGGCGGCAACCTCACGCGGGGTAGCGCTGCCGTACACGGTGCGGGTCATCAAGCGTTCAATATCAAACACATGGGCAAGGGTTTCGCAAATTTCGATACGGGCAACGTTTTCGTTAAAAAGCTCTTCTACCCCATCTAGCCGGCTGTTAATGGCGTTGGCATCGGTAAGGGGTTGTTCTAACCACAGGCGCAAAAGCCGTTTGCCCATGGCGGTGCCGGTTTTATCTAGCACCCACAACAGGGTACCTTTTTTTTCGCGGCCCCGCATGGTTTCGGTAATTTCTAGGTTGGCACGGGTGATGGGCGAAAGATGCATATACTGAGACTCTTTATAACCGGTAACCGTTTTAAGCCGCTCTACCCCTTTTTTTTGGGTGCGCCCAAGGTAGCCTATTAAAGCACCCAGCGCCAAAAAGCCGGGCGCACTGTGCGGCAGGCCCACGGCATCGTCTAGCATGCTGCCAAACTGGGCGGCAAGCTGCTGCATGGCATAGCTCTCGCTAAATTCTTCATCGTCCAACAGTTCCACGCTGCAATCCATCTGGGTTTTTATATAGTCGGTTACTTGTTTATGCTTTAAAATTTCGCTATTAAACAAAACCTCGCGCGGCGAAAACCGCGCAAGCTCGGCAATAATTTGCTGGGCAAGGTTTGCGCCTTCGGCATATGTGGTGTGGGCTGTACCGGTAGAAACATCGGCAAAGCAGATGCCCGCCGTGCTGCCCACAATATAAATGCTGGCAATATAGTTGTTGCGGTCGTCTTGCAGCATGCTGGTTTCGATAACCGTGCCGGGGGTAACCACCCGCACCACATCACGCTCTACAAGGCCTTTGGCGGTGGCGGGGTCTTCTACTTGCTCGCATATTGCCACCTTATAACCCTTGGCAATTAGCCGGGCAATATACCCCTCGGCAGAGTGGTGCGGTACGCCGCACATGGGGGCGCGTTCTTCCTGCCCGCACTCTTTGCCGGTAAGGGTAAGCTCCAATTCTTTCGAGGCAAGAATGGCATCATCAAAAAACATTTCGTAAAAATCGCCAACGCGAAAAAACAAGATTTTATCCTTGTTGCGGTTTTTAATATCGAAAAATTGTCGCATCATGGGAGAAAGTTCTGCCACGGGGCGGTACACCACCTTAAACTCGTTTTTATTGTAGCACAAGGGTTTATAGTAAAACATCCCCGGCGGCCCGAAATATCCGCCGGGGATTACGCTTTATTTAATGGCCGCAGCCACCGCAGCTGCCGCAACTGCCACCACACTCTTCTTCCGCCGGTTCTTCTACCGCCATGGGGTCTCCCCCTTCAATGGCGGTGTTAATAATGGCATTTACATGGCCAATCATTCTTTCAATGCTGGCTTTGGCGTCGTTTAAGGCAGCCATGCTTTGGCTATCCATAATTTCGCCATACAGTTGGCTGGTTTGGCTGTTTAATTCGGCAATTTTATCGTTATCGCGCGGCTCTTTGCTCATTTCGTTGTTAAGGTCCAGCCGCAGCAGGTTAAATTCGCCAATTTTGGCTTGCAGTTCGCTGTCGTCGTCGTAGGCTTTGCGTGCAGCATCGTAGGCTTTGCACTCTTCGCTTTGTTGTAGCTCTTTTGCGGCTTCTTTAAATTTTAAAATTGCGCTCATTGGTTTCTCCTGTAGAATGTTATTTATTAATTTTGTTTAAGCGTGCCTTGCAAAATGGCACCTTTTATGCTTTGCATGGTAATGGGCACAAAATGCCCTACAAGGGCTTTGTCGCCGGCAAACTCTACGGTGGCGTTATTGTCTAGCCGGGCGCTTAGCAGGGTTTTATCGTCCCGGGCGGGGCCCTCTACCAGGCATACATAAGTTTTGCCAAGCCACCCTTTTGCAACATCGGCAATTTGCTCTTCTTGCTGGGCTTTTAGGCGGGTAATGCGGGCTGCCTTTGCCCGGTGGGTGGTTTCATCGGGCAATTCTGCCGCTTTGGTGCCGCTGCGTTTAGAGTAAATAAAGGTGAAAATTTGGGTAAAGCCCACCTCTTTGCACAGCTGCATGGTCTCTTCAAAATCTTCCTCGGTTTCGCCGGGGAAGCCCACCATAATATCGGTAGAAAAGGTCATTTCGGGGCAGGTTTCTTTGGCATATTTTACCAGCGCCAAATAATCTTCCACCGCGTACTTGCGGTTCATGCGAGAAAGAATGTTGTTGGAGCCCGACTGGATTGGCAAATGCACATGCTTGCACAGGCGGGGGTTTTCGGCAATGGTATCTATCATTTTGCGGGTAGCATCTTTGGGGTGGCTTGTCATAAAGCGCAGCTTATACTCGCCCGGTACGGCGGCAAGCTGGGTTAATAAATCACTAAAATCTAGCTTTTCTTTTAAGCCTTTGCCATAAGAGTTTACATTTTGCCCAAGCAGGGTAATATCTTTATACCCAGCGGCCAGCAGTTCCTCAAACTCTTTTTGTATGGCCGCCGGTTTGCGGCTGCGTTCGCGCCCACGCACATAGGGCACAATGCAGTAAGAGCAATAGTTATCGCACCCATACATAATGGGCAAAAAGGCCTTGATACCCGAGGCACGCTTTTGCGGAATATCCTCTACAATGGTTTCGCGCTTTTGGGGCACCCGCAAAGCTTTTTTGCGAGTGGTTAGTTTTTCTACCAAAATGGCGGGCAGCTCATCGGCCACATTGGCCCCAAGCGCCATATCTACATAGGGGTAGCTTTTTTTAATTTTATCCACCACGGCTTTTTGTTCGGTCATGCATCCACAAACACCAATTAGCAATGCCGGGTTTTGGTCTTTTAAAGCTTTTAGGGCACCAATATTGCCAAAGGCACGTTGCTCGGCGTGCTCTCGCACAGCACAGGTGTTAAACAAAATAACATCGGCACCATCCGCTTCCTCTGCAATGGTAAAACCAACATCCTCCAACACACCTTTTAGGCGCTCGCCATCGTTTACGCTTTGCTGGCAACCAAAGCTGCGCACAAAAGCAACGGGGGTGCGGCCATAGTGGCTGGCCAAAACATCGGCCGCTTGCTGGTTGCGGGTATACTCCAAACGCTCCACGTTTCACCTGTTTCTTTCTATTTGTTTAAGGCAAATTTAAAAACAATACCAATATAGTAATTATACTATAAATTTAAGCATAAATTCAAGTTTCGAGGCTTTGCCTCAACGGTTTTGCAGCTCTTTATCGGGGCCAAAAACAACACCTTACCGCACGCTTTTAAAGCCCTACGCCGTGCCCTAAACCTTTTTTTTAGCGGCCGGCTTTTTTGCCGCTGTTTTTGTGGTTGCCGGCTTTTTGGGTGTTTCGGTAACCGAAGAAGCCAGCACCGGGGCCAAATACTGCCCTGTAAAAGATTTTTTATTTTTGGCAACCTCTTCGGGGGTACCGGCTGCCACCACTTCGCCGCCGGCGTTGCCGCCTTCGGGGCCAAGGTCAATCACATAGTCCGACCGTTTAATAACATCCAGATTATGCTCGATAACAATTACGGTGTTGCCCGCGTCGGTTAGTTTATCCAGCACTTTTAGCAGCTTGCGCACATCCTCGGTATGCAGGCCGGTGGTAGGTTCATCTAAAATATACACCGTTTTGCCGGTAGAGGCCTTGGCAAGCTCCAGCGCCAGCTTTACACGCTGTGCCTCGCCCCCCGAAAGGGTGGTGGCGCTTTGCCCCAGTTTAATGTACCCAAGGCCAACATCCACCAGGGTTTTTATTTTGCGGTGAATACGGGGCTGGTTTTCGAAAAACACGCTGGCTTCTTCCACCGTCATATCCAGCACATCGTAAATGCTTTTGTCTTTGTATTTTACTTCCAGTGTTTCACGGTTATAACGGGCCCCTTTGCACACCTCGCAGGGCACAAAAATATCGGGTAAAAAGTGCATCTCAATTTTCAAAATTCCGTCGCCCTCGCAGGCTTCGCACCGGCCGCCTTTAACGTTAAACGAAAACCGCCCCGGGCCATAGCCACGCATTTTAGCCTCTTGCGTTTGGGCAAACAGCGCGCGGATATCGGTAAACACGCCGGTGTAGGTGGCGGGGTTGCTGCGGGGGGTACGGCCAATGGGGCTTTGGTCTATGCCAATTACCTTATCCACCCATTCTTCGCCTTTTAGGCCTTTATGCGCACCTGCCTGGCGGCGCGCGCCGTTTAAATCGGCCGCAAGGCGCTTGTACAAAATTTCGTTTACCAGGCTAGATTTACCCGAGCCGGAAATGCCGGTTACGCTCGTCATAACACCAAGAGGAAACTTAACCGTGATATTTTTAAGGTTGTTTTGGGTTGCCCCCACTACCTGCAGGGCATGGCCGCTGCCCTTGCGGCGTTTGGCCGGCAGTTTAATTTGCTTTTTGCCCGCCAAATACTGCCCTGTTACACTGCGAGGCTCCTTCATAACGTCTTGCAGGGTACCAGCCGCCACAAGCTCGCCACCGTGCACGCCGGCGCCAGGGCCAATGTCCACAATAAAATCGGCCGCACGCATGGTGTCTTCGTCGTGCTCTACCACAATTAGCGTGTTGCCAAGGTCTCGCAGGCGTTTTAGGGTGGCAATTAGCTTGTCGTTATCCCGCTGGTGCAGGCCAATGCTGGGTTCATCTAGCACATACAACACACCGGTTAGCGCACTGCCAATTTGGGTGGCAAGGCGTATGCGCTGGCTTTCGCCGCCCGAAAGACTGGCCGACCCACGTGAAAGGGTTAAATACCCCAGCCCAACCGATTGCAAAAAGCCCAGCCGCTCGTTAATTTCTTTTAAAACGCCATCGCCAATCAGGTGTTCACGCTCGGTAAGTTTTACCTGGGCAAAAAACTCAATTTCTTCGTT
>JAJDJP010000057.1 GCA_030267215.1 Ruminococcaceae bacterium OttesenSCG-928-A16 | reverse complement strand
CTGGCAAACGGGGGTCTACTTTACTCTATTTTTTGAAGGGCGCACGTAAAAAATTTGTGGGGTTTATTAATTAAAAACGGCCTTTGCTGCGCTACCCCTGCCCACGCCGCGGCTTTTTAACCACAACTTTTTGGGGTGGGTTGTATCCGTTTGTAAGCCAAACTTCAATCCCTTTTTTTTGAAAACCATGCAAAATCCGGCCCAAATCTTCCTGTATTTTTTCGCCCCGCACCAGCACCTTATCTATCCCATGGCTTAAAAAATATTCTGCCGAGGGCATGTCTTGAAAATAGATATCCCAGCTGTTATCAAAAACCGAAACATCCATTTTATAGCGGTGCAGCCGGTTGCTGTCTAGCAAAAAAGCCGGTGGTGCATCGGCAGCTATCTGCATGGTTTGCAGCTGCAACGCCCCCCACTGCAAGGCGGCCTCGGTTGGGTGGTTTTCTACAAGGGGCATGGCACCCGGCTGCTGGTTGGTGCCGTTATAAAGCGGAATAGGCCGGTACCCAAGCTTTGCAAGGGCCACGCCCTCGTTTACCGCTTCGTAACCGGGCATGTCTACAAAAACTGCCGTATCTTTTTGCAACCCGGCAATGTACATAACCGGCGGTACACTTAAATTTAATATCAAATTTGGGCTATGGGGGCCATCCATTGCTATAAAGGGCACCGGGCGCACCCAATCTACCCATCGTGCCCCAACGGGGGCCCATATTGTAAAGGCCTCTCTACCTGTCATGTTGTGTCCCTCTCAATTAAAACCGGAATATCGGCCGCGTTGGAATCGATACGCGGGGTGCTGCTAATTCTGGCATAATAGCCGGCCGCTTGGCCGTTTACGCTATAGCTGCCCAGGCACACATGAAAAACCGCCCCACCCTGCCCCACCAGCGGTTTGCTGTTAAACCTTTTTTGAGCCAAATATTCTTTGGGGCGTCGCTTTACATCCTTCATTATCTTGGCGTATTCGTCTGCTTTGCAGGCTTCTTTTATGGTAATGCCCTCGCCCACACGGCCACAGGCAGGCTTATATATAAAACCCTGTTTATTTTTGGCCGCTTTCACTTCCAGCGTTTGTGGCAGCAATTTGCGCCAGGTGGGCAACGGCATGCCGTGGGCGGCAAGGGTATCCCACACAAGCGGAAAACGCTTGGTTTGCGCAAATATTGCAATGGGATGATTGCAGGACGGTGTTGTGGTATCAAAATATCCCTGCCAGTGCTTGGGTTTAATATACTGCAGCCATTCCAGCGGGGTAAAGCGCACAATGGCGTCTACCTCGCCAGTGTTGCCATTTAAAATGCTAATGGCTTTGTTGTTTGCAAAGCGTAAATGGTCGGCTGCAGCATAAATAGGCACAAAGCCCATCGCTTGCAATTTGTCGCCCAAAAACTGCATCACCTGCCGGTCATCGCTGTAGCTGGTGCAGTGCACAAACATAATTTTGCCACCCGGCTTGGTTTTTTGGGCAATGGCATTTGCCAATTCATCGCCAAAATTTTTATGCCAGTAATGTTTGTGGGGCAGCACCTTCATGGCCGCCTGCGGCATCAACGAGGCCTCGGCAAAGCCGCCGGGCACATCGCTGTTTACCTCGCTAATAGCCCACTCCCCTTCCACTGTCGGGTGAAAATCGTACCGCATTAGGCGAATGTGCCTGCTTGCTTGGTAGTTTTCCATTTTTTTAAGCTCTTTGCTAATTTGCCGGGGCAGGGCCAGGGGTTTAGCAAGCCTTAAGTTTTGGTTTAAAAATTCTTCTGCCTGCATGGTTTCGGCGTCCAGTTGCTCGGTAAGGCGTGCCAGCTCCTCGTGCTCGGCCTTAGTAATAACCAGGGCATATTTGGCAATGGTGTTATTGTCTAAAAATTGGGGATCCCACTTATAACAATTAAAAATAACATCCAGCCTATAATCGTTATATTTTTCTGGCGGAATAACCACTAACTTCATGTTTTACCCTACCTGTGTATTTATAAAATTAAGCCGCCACTAATGGGCTGCCATTGGCAAAGTATATTATAGCACGCTGGGCAAAAATTAGCATTCCCCCGCACAAATTAAAACTATGCTTTACAATAACATCGTGCCAATGGGCCTTTTTTGCCAATTTATTTTTAGCCGGCACACTTTTAAACGCCAACATTTTTTTACAATGGGACAGCAAGCAACTATTTTCCAAAAATTATTTTAAAAGTGTTTTCGCTTTTTTATGTGAAAATAAGGTATAATGGTATCATCTGCCACAAATGTAACATAACGCCCTATTTTGCACCGCCAAACAAGAGAGGAGGAGCCCGATGTTTAGGATTTGCATTTGCGACGATGAACCGATGATGCGAACCACCCTATACAACCTGCTGGATGACGCCTTGAGCCGGCATAAGTTGGAATACCACATTTACGAAGTAGCCGACGCCCGCGAGCTTCTCTCTTCACCTCGTCCTATTGATATGCTGTTTATGGATATCCAGTTTGGAAAGGATAAAATAGGGTTTGACGTTGCCAAACAACTTCGAGAAAACGATGAAGATTTAATCATCACCTTTCTTACCTCTTACCAAGATTACATGGCCGATAGCTTTAAGCTAGACACCTTTAGGTATATTTTAAAACCCGCCAAACCAAAGGATATTGAGGAGACCATAGACAGCCTGATAAACAAGCTGGATGCCCGCGTAAAAACCATTGCGGCTAAAACAGAGTTTGGTGTGCAGCTGGTTAATATACGCGAAATTGCCTACATTGAAATAAACAAGCGGCACAGCAAAATGGTGATGCAAACCGGCGAAACCATTGCCGTTAAAGAAAGTTTGAACGACCTTGTGCTGCGGCTGCCAAAGCAAGAGTTTGATTTTCCACAGGTTAGCTACCTTGTAAACCTGCGCCACATTAGTAACATAAAAAACAACGTGGTTACCATGATGGATGGCCAAACCATCACCATTGGCAGAAAATTTAAAGATGCTTTTATGAAGGCATTTCACAACAGCGCGTGGGAGAATTAGCGCCCAATAAAAGCTAATAATTTTTTATGATGGGTGTGAGGCTATGCTTGGGTTTGCTGTAAGTGCCCTTTTGGGAATTGCACAGATGTACCTTTCCTACTTTTTCGCCAGCATATTTTTACCCAAGCGCGATATTCGAGGAATTATCAAGTTGGCGCTGTTTGTTGGTGGTGCGCTAATTACAAGCATAGCAAACATTCTGGCTATTCCAATGTTGAATATAGTTGTCGCTTTTGCTGCTTCAATTGCCGTTGTTCTCTTTACCTGCAAGGCTCCTTTTAAGCATATTCTTTTAACCGGCATTGGCAGCATGGCCATCCAAATGTTTTTAGAAAGTGTCTCCTTTATCACTGCCGATTATTTCATCGGCATCCCAGATAAAACAACATCCATCTCTTTTACCCAACTAAGCATCATTGTCTCCATGCTATCCACCCTACTTTCTTACACAATTATGCGTGTTATCAAGTTAGTTACCGAAACCGTTTCTTCTAAGGGCAAAGATGTTTTACTTACCTCTAACCTTGTAACCATTCTTTTACCAGTTATTAATATTTTAAATGGCACTTATATTATTTATAGTAGCCAATTTGCCCACAACCCAAAAGAATTTGCCTTTGCCATCGTTCTATTTGCTCTTTTAATCTTGGTAAGTATCTTTGTGCTATTTGCCAACGAAAACGACCGTAAAAAAATACACCTGCAAGCCGAAAACGAGGCCATGCGCCTGCAAGAAGAGCTGATGACCTCGATGATTGACCAGCAAAACGAGCACTTGACGCAAATGCGAGAGCGCGACCATGATTTTAGAAACCATCTAATCACCATTCAAAACATGATGGACGCAAACAACTTTGCCGGGGATACCACCAACAAATACATCGAATCGGTTTTTGAGGAACTAAACGAGGTTACCCCCCTGCCCAACATTCGCAACAACGCCTTAAAGGCCATTTTGCTGCACACTATGCAGCAGGCAAAACAAAAAAACATTGCCTTTAACTATCATTTGCAGTACTCCGGGTTCGAGTTTATGACTTTTCCTGAAATTAGCACGGTGTTTTCAAACATTTTAAACAATGCGCTGGAAGCCTGCGAAAAACTGAAGGACAATAACCCAGGTCGCTTTATCTCGCTTTCGATTAAAACAAGAGGGCAAATGGTGCTGGTAGAGTGTAAAAATGGTTTTGATGGCAAGGCAGTAGAAAAAGATGGAACCTACCAAACCACCAAGCCCGAAGCCGAGAGCCATGGCATTGGCCTGCGCAACATTGCCCGGGTGGTAGATAAACACGGCGGGTATTTTGCGGCCAGCCACAGCAACAATATTTTTACCATTTACATCGATCTTCCGCTGGTATACGAAAATTAGCAAATTTTCACTGGTAAATATTGTCAAAATTCATGTATATTTTGCAACTTTGGCATAGCACCTATTTTTTGGGTGCTATGCTTTTATTTATAAGGTAACAGCTGTACGCCAAAAATCATCAAGTAAGGAGAAATCGGGAATGAAACCAGAAACAAAAACCACACCTAAAAAAATCGCCAAATTTTTTTCTAAGCTTGCGCTTAAGTATGCAACCAGCAATGTTAACTACTCCTGTCTGGTATTTTTTCATCAGCCCAAAACCCCAAAAGCTTTAGACCAATACCGGAAGTTTAAATAGCACATGGCTAACATGATAGATAAACTTGTGGGAAAAGCCATTGGCTGGGCCGATATTGCAGACGACGAAGTTGAGCTGTATCAATACGCCTATACCTCTAGCATATACGCCGTAATAACACTGGCAGGCTGCCTTATTGTGGCTGCCGTGTTGGGCAGGTTGTTGCCGGGGCTGCTTTTTTTGTTGCTTTTTAAGCCGCTGCGCCAATATGCAGGTGGCTACCATCAAAGTTCTTATCTATCCTGCCTTTTCGCCTCTATCCTCGCATTCACCGCTGTTGTGTTACCATCCTTGTTGCCACTTACACAAACCGTTGTAAACGGCCTTTGCATTGCCACCATGCTGCCTGCTTTCGCCATCATTCGCTTTGCGCCTATGGAGGACGAAAACAAACCCCTATCGGAGAATGAAAAGAAGGTTTTTCACAAAAGGGCACTTATTATCCTTGCAGCCGAAATATTTATTTCGTTTTTGCTGTTTTTGTTTCCCGTTTCGGCAGTATACCGGTATTTTTGCATTATGCCCATCTACATCAGCGCTCTTTTGGTTTTTGTTAAGGTGGTGCAAAACAAGGTACGCCAAAAGCAATAAGCTACTTTTGTGCAATAAAACCCACACACCCTGTGGTTCTTTTATACGTTTCATGCAGCCTGCCCCGCAGGCTGCATGAAACATGTAAGCCCTTATACTAAATACTAGCAGGAGCTTTACAAAAATGAATACTGAAACACAAACCCCCAGCCTTATTGTAAAAAACATTGTTAAAAAACCCAGCAGTACAACTGGTGCCTCCCCCCCTTAAAAACACCCCGGCTTTAAACGGCATCTCGTTTGCGTTTACACCCGGCTTATATGGGCTAGTTGGCCCTGCCGGCAGCGGCAAAACCACTTTTATGCAAATACTGGCGGGCCATGTTAAACCCGACGGTGGCTCTGTTTTGTGGAACGGGAAAAACATGGCCCTGCAAAGTGGGTTTGCCCAAAATGTGGGCACCATGCCCCACCAGCAGCTAATGATGTGCCCCGCCTATACCGGCTTTCAGTTTTTGTCTTTTATTGCCTGCCGGCAAGAGATACCCCGTGCAACAGCGGTGGAACAAATTTATACCATTGCCGAAGGCTTGCATTTAACCCCTGTTTTAAACGAACAAATTTTCACCTTTAACCCCTGCGAAAAACAACGCCTGCTTACGGCTGGTGCCCTTTTGGGCACCCCCAGCCTACTGCTGTTAAATTACCCCACCGCCACCCTTGCCCTCGAAGAACAGGCAATCACAATGGCCCTTTTGGCAAAGGTTGCCAAAACCGCCATTGTGGTGGTAAGCGCCCAAACACCGGCCCAGGTAGAGCACCCCGCCTGCCAAACACTGCTGCTTAACAAGGGCACGCTGGTTACCAAAAAGCACACAACGCCGCTGGCTCCACGTTATCTGCACGCTTCCAGCTTTGCGGTATCTGTTTAAAGGTGTATGCCAACATTTGTTTTTTAAGCATGCTTTAACCCCAATAGCGTCTATCAGATGTATCTGATGGGCGCTTTTTTTGGCTGTGGCATTCCCTTTTTCGCTTTTTTATGGTACAGTAAACCAGTATTTGTTTTGTGTTACTATTTCACCCATGTGTATAAGGAGACCTGTTCAACCCATGAGCATTTTAAACGTTACCGGCCTTAGCCACGGTTTTGGAGACCGTGCCATTTTTGAAGACCTTACCTTCCGCCTGCTAAAAGGCGAGCACGTGGGCCTCATTGGCGCTAATGGCGAAGGAAAATCTACCCTGATTAATATTATTACCGGGCAGCTGCAGCCCGACGAAGGCACCATTGAATGGGCCAAAAATGTGCGGATTGGATATTTGGACCAGCACGCCAAGCTAGAAAAAGGCATGACCATTCAAAGCGTATTAAATTCTGCCTTTGCCTACCTATTTGCCATAGAGGCCGAAATGCTGGCCCTGTACGAAAAAATGGGCGAGGCCGAAGGCGATGTGCTGGATGAAATGATGGAACAGGTTGGCGAAATGCAGGAAACGCTGACCCAGCACGATTTTTATAATATAGACCCGCAAGTTGCCGAGGTAGCGGGCGCCCTTGGCCTGCGAGAACTTGGCATGGACCACGATGTAAACGATCTTTCGGGTGGGCAGCGCACCAAGGTGCTTTTGGGCAAACTACTGCTGGAAAAACCAGACATTTTACTGCTAGACGAGCCCACCAACTACCTGGATGAAGAGCATATTGCCTGGCTGCGCCGCTATTTGCAAGAATACGAGAA
>JAJDJP010000056.1 GCA_030267215.1 Ruminococcaceae bacterium OttesenSCG-928-A16 | reverse complement strand
GCAGCCCCTTTTTTGGGTATGCTTACCGGTGCGCTTGCGGCCCGGTTCGAGCATTATGAGCTGGTATTTGTAGAGGATTCTTCCAGCGATGGAACCGAGCAGGAAGTGCGGGAATTTTTGCAGAATATGCCACAAGCCCCCCCAGTAACCATGATACATATGAGCCTGAAGCAAGGGCTGGAACTTGCCATGAATGCCGGGCTGGATATGGCGATTGGCGATTTTGTGTACGAGTTTGACACCATGCAAACCCCCTACCCGGCAGAGCTGGTTGCCCAAGCTTACGACACCTGCCTTGCCGGCAACGACATTGTTTCGGTATCGCCCACGCGCAACCGCAGCATGGCGGCCTCCTTATTTTATAAGCTGTTTAACAGCAACAGCCAGTCTAAATATCAGCTGCACACCAACGTGTTTAGGTTGCTAAGCCGGCGTGCCATTAACCGGGTTAACAGCCTTTCGGCTACCATGCCGTACCGCAAAGCGGCCTATGCGGCCAGCGGCCTTAAAATGCACACCCTTACCTTTAGCGGCACCGCAACACCCCTGCAAGAAGAACTTCGCTTCTCCCGCGCGGTAGATTCGCTGGCATTGTACACCGGCGTGGGTTACCGCATTGCGCTGGCGGTTTCGGGGGTTATGCTGCTGCTTATGGTGGCGTCGCTTGTGTACATTGTGGTGTTTTATTTGGCGGGCGGCCAGCCCATACAAGGGTGGACAACCACCATGCTGCTTTTAACCGGCGGCTTTTTTGGTGTGTTTTTGCTGCTGGCCTTTGTGCTTAAATACCTCTCGCTTTTGGTAGATTTAATTTTTAAAAAGCAAAGATATCTGATAGAATCGGTGGAGAAAATTACATGAAGCAAGCAGGAATATGGGCAAAAATAAACCGGCTTGTATTTCGGCAAAATATTTGGCGCTGGTTGTATGTTGTGCTGTTTTTGGGGGCGGTGGCCCTGCGCATGGCCATTGCGGCCAGCCAGCGTGTGTTTTTAATGCCCGAGGGCTCTGGCCTGGACGACATGCTGATGATACGTGCGGCCCAAAGCATTACCGCCGGCCAGTGGCTGGGGGCTTATGGCGGCGTTGCCATAGCCAAAAATATGGGTTTTGCAGTGTGGCTGGCTTTTTTGCATGCCCTGCGTGTGCCGGTTTTGCTGGGCAATGCGGCACTTTGGCTGGCGGCTTGTGCTTTTGCGGTATGGGCATTGCGCCCGCTGTTTAAAGGGAACTTAGGGCGGCTGTTGCTGTTTGTGTTTTTGGCATATCAGCCGCTTTCTTACGCATTTTTTACCCAGCGTGTGTACCGAGACTCTGTTTTTCCCACTTTTAGCCTGTTGTTTTTTGCGGGGGTGCTGGGGTTGTGCCTGCGGCTGGCTTTGCCAAGCGGCAAGGGCAGCATTTTGGCCGCGCTTGGTGCCGGGTTTGGGCTTGCGGACGCCTGGCTAATGCGCGAGGACGGCCTGTTGTTGCTGGTGTTTGGCATTTGTGCCGCGGTGGTACTGGCCGCCTTTGTTTTGTTTAATAAGCAGGTTAAAAAAAGGGTGGTAAAGCTGCTTTGTGTGGCGCTGCCATTTGTGGTGCTAGGGGCGGGGGTTTTGGGTTTTAGCGCTGCCAACCAAAAGCACTATGGTGTTTTTATGGTTAGCGATTTAACCGAGGGGACTTTTCCGGCGGCTTATGGTGCCATTGTGGCCGTTGCAGCGGCCGAAAGCGAATACATGCCGCTTACCCCGGTGCCGCAGCAAACGCTGCAAAAGTTGTACCAAGAAGTACCCACCATGGCCTTGCTAAAGCCACAATTGCAAAGCAGCAACGTGTTAAACGGGTTTGGCAACCCACAAACGGGCGAGTACGGCGGCAGCTTTTATTATGCCCTGCGCCTTGCGGCCGATTATGGCGGCTATACCCCCACTGCGCCAGCGGCACAGGCTTTTTGGGCGCAGCTTTTGCAAGAGGTGCAAACCGCCGTGGCACAAGGCCGCCTAAAAAGTGTAAAAGCGGGCAGCAGTACAGTGCCGCTGTGGCATAGCAGCCTGCTGGCCCCCACCCTTGCCGAAACCGGGCGGGGCTTGCTGGCGGTGTTTACTTTTAGCGATGACGCTGGAACCATGGATATTTACCCAGCAGAAAGTATGGGAACACCCGAAGCAATACAACAGGTGGCGCAGTATTTGTATAGCCCGGTGCAGCAAGGCTATGTTGCCGGCACCAGCCAGCCCTATTACAATATGGTGCAAAAAATTTGCTTTGCTATCGCCAACGGGGTAACCTGGGTATACCGCATTTTATTGTGGCCGCTTGCCGCGCTTGCTTTGGTGGTTTTGTGTAAAACATTGGGCAAAACCATTTGGCAGTTGTTTAATAAACGCAAAGCGGGGCTGCAGTTGGTGTTTGCGGTATTGCTGTTGGGTTTATTGCTTAGCACACTGCTGCGTGTGGGTGTTGCCGCTTATATGGAGGCCGCCGCCTTTAACATTGGGGTCTACTTAATGTATTTTTCGGGGGCATTGCCGCCATTGCTGCTGTTGCTGGCGGCGGCACCCGGCCTGCAAAATAGTGGCTGGGTAAGCGGCAGTAGCCAAGCACAGCAAAATTAACCACCGCTGCAATACGTTGTTTGGTGTGGCTGGCTTGCGGCAAAAAATTATAAAGTAGCGCCGCTATAACCACGCAAGAAAGAGGCATTGTTTTGAAAAAATTAACCCTGCGCCCGGTAAAAAACAAAGATATTACCCTGCTTTGGCTGCTGGCAGCCGGGGTTTTATTACTGGTGGCAAAACTAATTTTTAGCAGTGCCCAAAACGTGTTTTTATGGCCAGAGGAAGCCCTGCTGGACGACATGATGATGTATAACGCAGCGGTATCTATAACCAAAGGGCAATGGCTGGGCGCTTATAGCAGTGTAACCCTTTCTAAGCATTCGTTTTTTGCGCTATGGTTGGCAGTGCTGCATTGGCTGCGCATACCCATGTTGGCAGGCGGGCAATTGCTGTGGGGCGCGGCCAGCCTTGCCGGTGCATGGGCGGTGCTGCCGGTGCTAAAAAAACGTTGGGCGGCGCTGCTTTTGTATGCGGTGCTGCTGTTTAGCCCGGCCACGCTTGCCAATCCTTCCCCCATTGGGTTTGTAACCCGTGTGTACCGCGATAATATCTTCCCTGCGCTGTGCTTGCTATGTGTAGCCGGCATGGTGGGGTTTGCGTTGCGGTATAAGCAAAAACTAAGCCACAGTGTTGGTTGGCTGGTGTTGGCGGGGCTTGGCTTTGCCGCCTGCTGGCTTACCCGCGAGGACGGCTGGTGGCTGCTGCCCTTTGTGGCGGTGGCAACAGTTGTTATATTTGTATTTATTGTGCGTGATAATACAAAGGGTAGAATAAAAAGGGCGCTGGCACTGTGCCTGCCTTTTGTGTTGTTGCTAGCTGGCACGCTGGCCTGGCGCAGCGCCAACTATGCTGTGTATGGCCGGTTTATTATCAGCGATTTTTCGAGCGGGGAATTTGCCGACGCCTATGGTGCCATGACCCGTGTTAAAGCCGAAGACCCCGAGGACAAAGCCGCTGTGCCCTACGAAGTGCGCCGTAAATTATACGATTTGGTACCGGCCTTTGCCGAGCTGGAGCCCCTGCTGGAAAGCCCGGCCTATTTAGAGCTGTATGGCAACCACAACGCCGGTGGTTTTTACTGGGCCCTGCGGGAGGCCGCCGCTGCCCAGGGCTATTACGATACCCCCCAAAAAGCACAGGCGTATTTTGCGGGCCTTGCAGCCGATATTAATGCCTTGTGCGACGCCGGTGTTTTGCCGGCAGGGGCAAAACGTAGCTCGGTAAGCCCGGCTATTCGGGCGCGGTACATTGCCCCGGTAAGTAAGGAAGCGATGCATAGCCTTGTGTTTTGTGCTACCTTTCAGCAATGCAGCCCGCGTTCTTTGTTTAGCCCGGGCGGAAATGACCCGGCCTTTTATGCCGAAAAATTACAGCCTATGGAAGAGTTTTTGCACGAAAAGGCAATTATAATTACCCACGAAAATACCACCGACCCTGTTTATACCCAGTTTCAGAATATTGCGTATAAACTTTTAGATATTATACAGATTGTTTATTCGGTTTTGCTGCCACTGGCCCTGTGTGCGGCACTTGTTTGGCAGGTTGTGGGCGGGGTACAGCTGGCAAAACGCTTGCGCGCTAGGCAAAAAGCGCCGGGGCAAACCCTAGGGTGGGTTATCCAGCTTGGGGTGCTGTTTTGCTTTGTGTTGCGGGCGTTTATGGTTGCGTTTGTGTCGGTAACCAGCTTCGAAATTGGCACCTATATTATGTACCTTGCCAGCATACACCCGTTGATGTTGCTGTATGGTTTTTGCGGCACGGCGGGGCTGGCCCAGTTTGTTTGGCACAAAAGGCGCAGCACAAAGGAGGCCAAAGCATGAGCCATGTAATTATTGTGGGCGCCGGTGCGGCGGGCTTGTTTGCGGCCGGCACGGCGCTGGCACAAGGGCACCGGGTAACATTGGTAGAGCATGCCCCAAAACCTGCCCAAAAGCTGGCCATAACCGGCAAAGGCCGTTGCAACCTTACCAACCACTGCCAGCCCGAAGAATTTTTGAAGAACATTCGCCATAATCCACGGTTTTTGTATTCATGCATTACGGCATTGCCGCCCGCCGCGGTGATGGATTTATTTGAAACCCAACTGGGGGTGCCCCTTAAAACCGAGCGTGGGCGGCGGGTGTTCCCGCAAAGTGACCGGGCCGAGGATGTGATTGCCGCCCTGCTGCGTTATGCCGAGGGGGCTGCCATGGTAAAAGGCGAGGGTGCAGAGCTATTGTTTGGCCCCGAAAACCGGGTAACCGGCCTGCGGCTGGCCGATGAGCGTGAGCTTTTGGCCGATGCGGTGCTGGTGGCAACCGGGGGGCTTTCGTACCAAAGCACCGGCAGCACCGGCATAGGGTACACACTGGCAAAGCAGGCCGGGCACAGCATTGTGCCGCCGGTACCCAGCCTAGTTTCGCTGGTAGAGCGTGGCAGTACTGCTAAAAAAATGATGGGCCTTTCGCTGCGCAATGTAGAGCTTACCCTGTGGGAAGAAAAAAAGGCCGTGTTTAAAGAGCAGGGCGAAATGCTGTTTACCCACTTTGGGCTTTCGGGGCCGCTGGTGCTTTCGGCCAGTGCCTACCTTGGCAACCTGCAAAAAAAAAGGTACCATGTAACTATAGACTTAAAGCCAGCCCTTACGCCCGAGCAGCTGGATACCCGTATTCAGCGAGATTTTGCCGAGGTGTTGAACCGCGATGCCCTGCATAGTTTAGATAAATTATTGCCAAACAAAATGCGGCCGGTAATGTTGCAGTTATGGGGCGTGCCACCCACCCAAAAGGTAAACCAAATTACCCGCGAAGAACGCCGCCGTTTGGTAGAATTGATCAAGAAATTCCCCATTGAAATTGCAGACAGGGGAGACCTTGCCCATGCGGTAATAACGGCGGGCGGTGTGGCGGTAAAAGAGGTGGACCCCAAAACCATGCAAAGCAAGCTGGCACCGGGCCTGTATTTTGCGGGCGAAGTGCTGGATGTGGATGGTTACACCGGTGGCTACAACCTGCAAATAGCTTGGGCTACGGCCTATGCGGCTGCCAGGGCGATATAAGTTAGTCGCTAGCCGTTAGTCACTAGTCGCTAGTCAAGGGCACGGTCAAGGGCACAGTCAAGGGCACGGTCAAGGGCACGGTCAAGGGCACGGCCTTAAGCCCTCTTTTCCGCCGCACCGCACGGGGCACATCACTGCGTTCTGCGGCGGCGGGTTGCCAGTTGTTTACTAACGTAAGCCAACTGTCAGTGCAAGCACCCCAAAAGAGAGTGGTGCTTTAGCACCGGGTGTTTGCCCTTTCCTCGCCCTCTCAAAAATAGAGTTTTGGGTCAACATTTTCTTTGATAATAAAGAAAATTGATAGAATATAGTAAAAATCATATAACAAGAAAGAGAGCGGTTACAATGAACTCGATTGCAATAGATGGGCCTTCCGGGGCGGGCAAAAGTTCGCTTTCACGCAAAATAGCAGAGGAATTGGGTTATATTTATGTAGATACCGGCGCACTGTACCGCAGCATTGGGTTGGCGGTGCTGCAGGCGGGCAAAAACACCAAAAAGGCCGATGAAATAGAGGCGTTGCTGCCCCAAATAGACCTTGCTTTGCGCCACGTAGACGGCGAGCAGCGTGTGTTTTTGGGCAGCGAGGATGTATCGGAAGCAATACGTGAGGAAGCGGTTTCGATGGCGGCCAGCGATGTTTCGGCCCACCCGGCCGTGCGGGCATTTTTGCTGGAAACCCAGCGCCGCCTGGCCCGCGAAAACAACGTAATTATGGATGGGCGTGATATTGGCACGGTGGTGCTGCCAAACGCCAACATTAAAATATACCTTACCGCCACCGTAGAAGACCGTGCCATGCGCCGCACCCTGCAACTGCGCGAGGCCGGCAAACAGGCCGACTATGAAACGGTGAAAAAAGACGTAGAACAGCGGGATTATAACGACAGCCACCGTGCTGCTGCCCCCTTAAAGCAGGCCGACGACGCTGTGCTGGTGGATACCACCGGGCTGGAATTTGAGCAGTCTTTGGCGTTGTTGCTTTCGCTGATTAAGGAACGCCTTATAGATGCGACTTAACAGGTGAAACACATGTTTTGTGCAAATAAACCAATAAGAAATTTCGCAGCGTAATTTTTTGCACCAGAGGATATAAATGCGGAGCAGTGCCTGATTTATTGTGCGGGCCAAAGTATTTCTATGGCTATAAAGCGAGAATTAGCAGCTGACTTTCCCGAGATGGCCTATATTTCCATGCCAATGGGGAATTTCGTAGCGTGATTTTTGTCACCAAAGGGAAAACTGGGAAGCAGAAATTTACCGTATATGCTTAGCTGGTGAATTCCCATGGAAGAAAGTAGAACACACTACGATGCTTGGCTACACGCTCCCCTTTCGTCGTCCGGGGGCGTAACCCCGGCGCTTTCGGCCATTTAGCGGTAAATGGCCACAAATAAAACGTCCTTGACCTTCTACAACAACTATTTAGGAGCCGCCATGAAAACACTAAAACCATTGCAGCCGCTTTATAAAGTGCTTTATTTTATTGTGCTGGCCCTAGGCGAGGTGCTGGTGCGCCTTGTGTACCCCGTGCGCACCATTGGCCGCAAAAACCTGCAAAAGGGTAGCTTTGTGCTGGCGCCCAACCACCTGCACGCCATTGACCCAATGTTTGTTGTGCTGGCGCGTGGGTTTGGCAAAAAAATGTTGATAATGGGCAAAGAGGAATTGTTTACGATAAACCCGTTGCTCAACTTTTT
>JAJDJP010000055.1 GCA_030267215.1 Ruminococcaceae bacterium OttesenSCG-928-A16 | reverse complement strand
CCGGTTGGCTGTTTCTACCGGGGTTTTGCCAAATAGCTGCCAGCTACCGGTAACGTCCAGCCAACTTTCGTCTATGCCAAAGGGCTCTACCCTATCGGTATATTCGGCATATATTTCGTTAATTATTTTAGAATATTTTTGGTACTGCTTACGGTGGGGCGGCAGCAAAATTAAACCGGGGCATTTGCGCTTGGCCTGCCAAACGGTTTCGGCTGTTTGTATGTTAAACTTTTTAGCGGCTTCGTTTTTGGCCAGTATAATGCCGTGGCGGTCGTCCACACTGCCCGATACCGCTACCGGTTTATCCTGTAGCTCGGGGTAGCGCAGCAATTCTACCGAGGCATAAAAACTATTGCAATCGGCATGAAAAATCACCCGTTCTGCCATGCGGCGCTCCCTCCTTTACGGGTTGTTGGTATATAATAATTATACCACGAATGCAGAGTAATAAATCGGTCTTCTCTTTTGGTAGCAGGCACGCAAGCCCGTAGCCTGCTTACACCGCTTTGTGTAGGCAATAGGGTGGTTTCTATACTTTTTTATGCCTGCGTGTTATAATAAGGGTATCTTTAACTTACATTATTGTTTGCTTTTGTTAACAATACCCACCCCGTGCGGCTACATGGCCGCCCTTTTGTAACCTGTATAGTACACTAGCTTAGAAAGGATGTATACCATGCCAAAGGATAACAAAGATAACCGAATTAACCAAATTTTGGCAAGCCTTGCCGCCGCCGCTACCTCTGCCGCCGATGGCGTAACCGACGCTGTGCACACCGCCGGGCAGGTGGTTGGCGAAAAATATGACGCCGTTAAATTAAATATTGAGTTGGCACGCCTGCAGGAAGAACAAAAAAAATTGTTTGCAGACATTGGCCGCACCATGTTTATGATACAAGCCGGCACCATTGCCGATAGCGCCGATACCGACAGCGAACTGGTAGATGCCCAGCAAACGGTAGACCGCCTACTGCTGCTGGCCGACCAAAAGCAGCAGGAAATTGACCTGACTGCCGACCGTTTGTTTAAACTAAACGGCAACATTGTGTGCAATGTTTGCGGCAAGGTGTGCAGCGGCAAAGATAGCTTTTGCTCTGCCTGTGGTGCCAAGCTGCCAGAAATGGAAGAGTAACTAAAACTGCTGGGCCGGCCTTAATTGGCCGGCCCTTTGTTTGCCCATTTTTGCGGCAAAATTAAACTTACTATAAATAAGGAAGTGCGTGCATGTTCAACATTTTAGGCGGCGGGTTTAGCCTTTACCAGGTACTTTGGTTTTTCCTTTTGTATTCCTTTATCGGCTGGTGCTCCGAGGTTATTTTTAAATCGGTAAGTACAGGCAAATTTGTAAACCGTGGCTTTTTAAATGGGCCGGTGTGCCCCATTTACGGGTTTGGGGCGGTAGCGGTGGTGCTTTTGCTGCACCCCGTGCAACAAAATTTGTTTTTCTTATTTGTGGGCTCGGTGCTGGTAACCAGCGTGCTAGAGCTTATTACCGGTTATGTATTAAATGTTTTGTTTCACACCAAATGGTGGGATTATTCTGAAAAACCATTGAATATTGGCGGCTATATTTGCCTGCAGTTTAGCCTTGTTTGGGGCCTTGCCTGCGTGCTTCTCATTCGAGTTATCCACCCGCTTATCGATGGATTTGTGCAAATTATACCGCGTACAATAGGCCAGGTTTTGCTGCTGGTTGCCATGGCTATTTTGCTGGCCGACGTAATTGTAACCGTGGCCGCCATTACCAAGCTAAACCGCAGCCTTGGCGCCATTACCGAAATTGCCAATAGCATACACAAACGTAGCGACAAGCTGGCCGAAAGCATTGGCAACACTGCTATTTCGGCAGCCGACAGAATAAACCTGGAAGAACAGCGCCAAAAATTAACCACCCAACTAGACGAAAGCAAAGGCCGTGTGATGGCCGCCGTGGACGAAGGCCACGAAAAGCTGAACAGCGCGCTGGATTCTCTTAAAGCGTCCAGAATTAGCCGCCGCCTGCTAAAAGCTTTCCCCAACATGCAAAACCGGCAACACGGCAAAGCGCTAGAAGAGCTGAAAAAACGTTTGGCCGCTACCACCAAACCAGGCAAGCCCAATGCTAATAACCAAAGCCCGCCAACCGAAGAGCAAAACAAGCAATAGTTGTAGCCCCCACAAAAAGCGCATGTTTTGCCTCGGCGAAAGGGATTTGAACCCGCAGCGTATTTTAAATTCGAAATTGAGAAACAACGCTTAGTAAAAACATTCACTTTTATTTTTAAAAACTGGTTGCTTTTTTTAACGGTTGTTGTACAATGGCTTTTATATAGTTTACCCCTTTACATGCAGGCCTTTTAACAGGCGGGGTTTGCCTGCCTGGCACCCATTGCCAAGCCGGTAAAGCTATGTAACTATTTTATGGAGGGATTTTTTTGAATATATTGGTTGTTGGCTGCCACCGCGTGGGCTCTAACCTTGCCCGCGCGCTAGATTTAGCCGGGCATGATGTTTCGGTGCTGGCCGAAACCGAGCAAGACCTGGAGCGCTTGTCCTCTTTTTTAGATTATGAGTTTTCTGGCATGACATTTTCTGGTGTTGTGGTAGACATTGACATTTTAAAATGCGCCGGCATCGAAAACGTGGACGCCGTAGCCTGTGTTACTTCCGACGATAACATTAACCTGATGGTGGCGCAAATAGCCACTGAAATGTTTAAGATTGAAGACGTGATTTGCCGTGTTACCGACCCCGTTACCAAAGAAATTTTTAGCCAGCGGTTTGGCCTGCGGGTGGTTTGCCCCACCAACCTAACGGTAGACGCCGTTGCCAGCAGCCTGCTGGAAGAAGCCGCCGAAGACACCGTTACCTTTGGCAGCAATACCATTGGTTTTGATTTAACCGAGGCCGAAGCCGCCCTTGTGGGCCATCCCGCCACTAACGTTATACCCCCGGCCGGCAAAATGCTGTTTGGCCTGCTGCGTGCCAACCAAACCATGGCGCTTATTACGGCCCCCGCCCCCACTATTGCCGCCGGCGATAAATTGGTTTGGGCCGAAATATCGGATTAAAACATTGGGCTAGCACCAGGGCGAATGGCTCTTGACCTTTGCCCTTAACTAACGACTAGCGACTACAGACTAACAACTATTTAAGGAGGCCCTTTGTGCGAATTTGTATTATAGGCGGCGGTAAGGTGGGGTTTTACCTTGCCAAAACCCTTTTAGAGCACAACCACGAACCCATTGTGATAGAGCAGGACGCTGCCACCTGTACCAAGGTAGCCAACGAATTGGATGTCGCCGTTATTCATGGTAACGGCGCTAGTGTAGGCACGCTGGAAGCCGCCGATTGTGCAAACTGCCAGGCTATGGTGTGTGTTTCGGGCAAGGACGAAGTGAACCTTGTGGCCGCCCAGCTTGGCAAAAAAGTGTTTAACATTAAAAAAACCATTGCGCGGGTAAATAACCCTAAAAATACCGAGGTACTTAAAGCCCTTGGTATCGACATCGTTTTATCCTCTACGATAAACATTGCCCGCTTGATAGAGCACCAGGTAGAAACCACCGCCCTGCGCAACCTGCTTTCTATGGGCAATGGCACCGCCTCTTTGGTAGAAATTTTAGTGCCGGAGCATTTCCGCTACAATGGAAAAACCCTGCGGGATATCCCCACCCCCAAAGAATGTGTTGTGGTTTCGATTATGCAAAATGGCGAGTTTAGTATTCCAACCGCCGATTCGGTTATTTATAGCGGCGACCAAATCATGGCAATTTCCAGCAACGACGCGTTGCACGAATTGATAGCAGATTGGAAAATAGGCGAAAAATAATGGAAACCCAACCGGCCGGGTATTAAACCGGCCTTGCGGGAATAAAATTTTATACCAAATAGGCAGGGCGCAAAAAGCCCTGCTTATTTTTGTATTGTGCTATACTATACTACAAAGGCCCTTTAAGGAGTGATGTTTTGTACACCACCGTTTTGTTTGATTTAGACGGAACCCTGCTGGATACCCTGCAGGATTTAGCCGCTGCCGGCAACCATACCCTTTCGGCTTTGGGGCTGCCACCCCACCCGGTAAACGCTTACCGCAAAATGGTGGGCAACGGCATACCCAAATTGATAGAGCGCATGCTGCCCAAAAACTGCCGGGGCGAAGCCACCCAAAAAATAGCCAACAACCTGTTTGCCCGCTACTATGCCCAGCATATGGACGATTTTACCCACCCTTACTATGGAATATCTGGCCTATTGCAAACCCTAAAACAACGTGGTATTTTGCTGGGTGTGGTTACCAACAAAGCCCACCCATTTGCTACCCAGGTGGTGCAGCAGCATTTTGCCGGTATTTTTAATGCTGTTATTGGCCTGCAAGAGGGGTTTGAAGCCAAACCACACCCCGGCCTTGTGCAACATATTATGGGCCAGCTTGGGGCTGTGCCTGCCACCACCCTATATTGCGGAGACAGCGACGTGGATATGTACACCGCACGCAACGCCGGCTTAACCAGCTGCGGGGTGCTGTGGGGGTTTAGGGATGAAGAAGAATTAACCGCTGCTGGCGCCAACTTTTTAGCCAGCGACGTGGAGGCTTTGGCGCAGATTATTTTAGAAGAACCTTTATTATAGAGTTAATTCCATTAAAACCCGGTTTGGTTTTAATGGGCAGGCTTTACCGGCTGGCGCCTGCATAGGCGCAACCAAGCAACAATAAACAGCGTAAATACCCACCCAGCAAAACTTTGCTGGGTGGGTATTTGTATTATTTTATTCGGTTTTAATTGTTATAAATGGCCGCTATTTTATCTATCCTGCGCTTCACTTCGGCCCTAACATGCACAGGCTCCACACACTCGCACTTATCCCCAAAGCTAAAAAGAATATTATAGTAATAATCGTTTTCTATAAAAGGAAACTGAACCATATAATGTTCTTCGCCATCCGGCAAAAAATTATCATAATCGCAATATTCCAGCACCGTATCCATAACCGATTTATGAATGCGGATTTTAATATTTGTTTGCATGGTTTGTAAAATATCCGCAAAGTCTAAAACCGGTTTTTCGTACGCCCGGGGGGTAAACGTTTGGTTTTGCATTTGCAGGCCAGAAATACGAGAAAGCTTGAACAAACGATAATCTTTTCTGGCGTGGCAATAACCCTGCCAATACCAGTGGCTGTTTTTTAATACCAGCTGGTACGGCTCGGCCACCCGGGCGGTTTTATTGCCAAACCGGTCTCTATATTCAAACCAAAGCAATTTGTTTTGTTGCATGGCTGTTTTAATTATTTCTAAATAGGGCTGTATATTCCTGTTGCCCATCCAGGGGGTTAACTCTATTGCTATTTGGTTTGCCTTCCATTCAATATCCTTGGCTTTTTCGGCTGGTACAAAACTTTTTACTTTTGCAAGGGCATTCACCAGTTCATCGCCCTGCACCATGTTAGAAAGGCTGGAAAGCCCCATTAAAATGGCCGAAAGGTCGGTGGCAGAAAAAACTTTGTTATCCACCTTATATTCCGGCATAATTTCGAAGCCACCACCCACACCCGGTATAGCACGAACCGGAACGCCCCCCATGTTAATGGCATCAATATCACGGTAGATGGTGCGAAGAGAAACCTCAAACATCTCTGCCAGTTCCTTTGCGCCTATCCGCTTTTTATCCAAAAGCAGCATAATAATGCTAACAAGCCTGTCTACCTTCATCTGGCCGCCACCCTTTACCCGTCTCTTTTATTTAGGGCAATTTTATTTAGTATAAATTGTTGCCATATTGATGTCAACAATTGTGCGGTACAATAAAGTGGTAAACAAATTAACCTACCCATTGAAAGGGGAACCTCTATGCAAAAAAAGGCGCTGGTTGTAATCGATATTCAAAACGACATAACCAAAAATTACAAAGATATTATTGGCAATGTAAATGCCGCAATTGATTGGGCGGCCAACAACAATATTCATGTTGTGTATATTCGGCACGAAAATTTATCGGCCGGTACAAGAACATTTAAGCCCGGCACGCTGGGGGCAGAGCTTGTTCCAGATTTAAAAATTGTATCGGACCATATTTTTACCAAATACAAAGGAAATGCCTTAACCAGCGAGGCCTTTGCTAACTTTATTGCTAAAAATGAAATAGTGGAATTTTACCTGGCCGGGGCCGATGCTGTTGCCTGCGTTAAATCTACCTGTTACAACCTATGCAAAGCAAACTACAAAGTTTCTGTTTTGGCCGATTGTGTTACCAGCTACGACAAACGGAAAATTGATGAAATGCTGCAATATTATGAAAGTAAGGGCAGCTATATTTGTGCGCTAAATAACCTGCCATAAGCTTTTTTATATAATTACACTTAGTAAAAATAAAAAACCATGCTCCTCTAAAAGAGAAGCATGGTTTTTTGGTGACCCTGCCGGGAATCGAACCCGAGATTTCACCGTGAAAGGGTGATGTCTTAACCTCTTGACCACAGGGCCGCATGAAGGGCAGCTGCGGCTGCCCTTACATAGTACAAACCTTAATTAAAAGCCGCAAAGCCTCCTGCCATTCGCTATTGCAAACGGCACCCTACTCTTTTTAATTAAAATTTGTAATGGTAGCGGTAACTGGATTTGAACCAGTGACACTTCGGGTATGAACCGAATGCTCTAGCCAACTGAGCTATACCGCCAAAGACGGCCGCCCAGAAACGGAACGGCAAAGATAATTATAACGGAAGCCGCCCAGCTTGTCAACAAATTTTTCACATTTAAAGTATCACAAAATATTTGGGGCAATTGCAGGCCCTTTACTTTTCGGGGCGTATCACATCGCAGCCCATAAACGGGCGCAAAACCTCGGGCACAGTAACGCTGCCATCGGCGTTTTGGTATTGCTCTACAATAGCAGGAAAAATACGGCTGGTTGCCAGCCCCGATGCGTTTAAGGTGTGGGCAAAATGCACTTTTTTGTCGATGCCACGATATTTTATGCTACCACGGCGGGCTTGGTAGTCTCTTGCGTTAGAAGCCGAGCTAACCTCTTTATAAATACCCATGCTGGGTATCCAAACCTCAATATCGTAGGTGCGTGCCATGCCAGCCGAAACATCGCCAGCTGCCAGCTTGCTTACCTGATGATGCAGCCCCAGTTTTTGCACAAGGCGTTCTGCCTTGGCAACCAGCTCTTCAAACGCCTCGTCCGAGCCTTCTTCGGTGGTGTACTGCACCATTTCTACTTTGTTAAACTGGTGGCCCCTAATCATGCCACGCTCCTCGCTGCGGTAGCTGCCGGCTTCGCGGCGGTAGCAAGGGGTATAGGCGGCGTACTTTTTGGGCAGCTCGTCCAGCGCTAAAATTTCATCGCGGTGCACGTTTACCAAAGCGGTTTCTGCCGTGGGCAGCATAAAGCGTTTATCTTCCGAAGTTGGGTTGGCTATTTGGTATACATCCTCGCTAAATTTGGGGAACTGCCCGGCTACATAGCCGCACTCCCACCCAAGCATGTGGGGGAGCAAAATAAAT
>JAJDJP010000054.1 GCA_030267215.1 Ruminococcaceae bacterium OttesenSCG-928-A16 | reverse complement strand
GGCCCTTATGCAGGCCCGCCGCGATGAAAACCGCCGTGCCCGAGACAAAAGCGGCATGCCGGTTATTGCGCTGGTGGGCTATACCAACGTGGGTAAATCTAGCCTGGTTAACGCGCTGGCCGGCAGCGATATTGGCGCTGCCGATATGCTGTTTGCCACGCTGGACCCTACCGCCCGCAGCATTACCCTGCCCGATGGGCAGGCTGCCGTGCTGGTGGATACCGTTGGCTTTGTAAGCCGCTTGCCCCACAACCTGGTAGAGGCTTTTAAAAGCACGCTGGAAGAAGCCAAATATGCCGATGTACTACTAAAGGTGTGCGATGCGGCAGACCCCGAAGCCGCTGAGCAACTGGCTGTTACCGATGAGGTGCTGCAAAGCCTTGGCTGTGGCGATATTCCGCAGCTGGTGGTGTACAACAAATGCGACAAAGTGCCCGGGCTTATTGTGTTAAACCAACAGGCTTTAACGGTTAGCGCCCACACCGGGCAGGGCCTGCCCGAGTTGTTGCAGCGCATTTGCGAGCTGCTAAGCGCCCGTGTGCGCCACATAAAGGTGTTGCTACCCTACACAAAACTTGCCCTGGCCGACGTTTTGCGCAGCCATGGCGCTATACAAACCGAAGAATACCGCGATGACGGTGTTTTTTACAAGGCCAGTGTAGAAGCGGCCAAAGCACATTTGTTTGAGGATTATTTAATTAATACCCCGTAATGGTATAGTAAAGCAACATACATTATTAGCTGCAAAACATAACTGAATACAGGCAAAGACAAAAACACGACCCGGCTGGTAGTCCGGGTGCAGTATCATCTGTCAGTAACCGTGCCTCCTTGGCTGTCCATTCTTTGCTGTAAAAACAAGGAGGCTTTGTTGTGCAAAAAAACGAAAGCAGGTTTACAGTATTTTTTGACGACCCGTTTTGGGTTGGGGTTTACGAGCGGGTTGCAGGCAACAAACTGCAAGTGTGCAAAGTTATATTTGGTGCCGAGCCAAAAGATTACGAGGTATTAGAGTTCTTGTTGCAAAACTGGCATAACTTGCAGTTTGGCCCGCCGGTAAGTGCCAACACCACAAAAAAAGCCAGCAAAAACCCAAAGCGCATGCAGCGTGCCATTAAAAAGCAGCTTAACGTAACGGGTGTTGGCACAAAATCTCAGCAAGCTTTAAAATTGCAGCAGCAAGAAAAAAAGGTTTTGCGAAAGCAAAAAAGCCGCCAACAAAAAGAAAACGAACAACAGCGCCAGTTTGCATTGCGGCAACAAAAGAAAAAAGAAAAACACAGGGGCAAATAATAGCCCTTGTGTTTTTTTGTTGTAAGTAAACACGTTTTGCTGCACAATCGGTTTGTTTTCGCCCTTGTTTCATGTTAAAATAAATGCATAAGCTTTATCTAAAAAGGGGGTATTTGCATGACGATTCAACAATTTGTAAGTTACCGTAAAATGGGTGGCTGGCTGCGGGTTTTTCAGGTACTTGCCATTCTTTCGGTGGTTTTTTCGGGCCTTGGTATTATCTCTATTTTATTTACCTCACAGCTATCTATTCAAATGGGTTTGTTAACGCCCTCCTATTTAGTTTTTACCATTATTACCGGCATTATTGGCATGGTGCTTAGCCTTGCGCAACTTGTACTTTTGGCCAAGCGCAACACAAAACTGCCGTTGGTATACCTTATTTCGGGTATTGTGGGGCTTATTATTAGCGCCATAACGCCTTTTATACCCATGATGGACATTGCCAAGGTAACCAATTACGCAAAATCGTACAATATCAACCCAGACCTTTTAACTTCCTCTATGCAGGTTGGGGCTACCCCAAGCATTATTTTTGGCATGTTTACCTCTGTTGCCCTGCTGGTGGCATGGATGGTATATTTTAAACGCTCGCAGCGGTACAGGGTATACTTTTTAAGCACACAGCAATATAACCAAGAATATATTGCCCACCGCCAATATTGGGAACAGCAAATGGCCCAAATGCAAGGCCAGCCCGGCGGCATGCCAATGCCCGGCCAACCGGCTTACCCCCAGCAACCACCAGTGCAGCAGCCCTATAACCAGCCGCCTGTGCAGCAATATGGCCAGCCGGCTGCTCCACCCCAAGCACCCCAGCCACCGGCCAGCCCAGTGGTTGAGCCAGCTGCACAACCGGCGGCCAGTGTGCCGCAGGTACCGGCACAGCCACAAACGCCAGCAGAACCACCACAAAATCAATAAGTTTTCCACTTAAAAAGGCTCCCCAAAAATGGGGAGCCTTTTTTGCTTGCTTTATTTTGTTGTGTCGGGCGGTAACTCTGTTGTAATATCTTTTATGCTGGCAACAAGGCCGGCAAGGTTCTGTATCTCGCTCGGAATAATCAGCTTGGTTGCCTTACCGTCGGCCACTTTTTGCAGGGCTTCCAGGCTTTTTAGGGTTAACACCTGCGGCGTGGGGTTGGCTTCATTCAGCAGTTTTAGTGCGTCGGCCGTTGCCTTTTGCACCGTTAAAATAGCCTGCGCTTCACCCTCTGCCTCGCGTATGCGCTGTTCGCGCACAGCGTCGGCCCGCAAAATCGAGCTTTCTTTTTCACCTTCGGCCACCAAAATGGCACTGCGCTTTTCACCTTCGGCCCGCAAAATGCTTTCACGGCGTTGGCGCTCGGCCTTCATTTGTTTTTCCATCGCGTCTTGTATTTCGGCCGGGGGCAAAATGTTTTTAAGCTCTACACGGTTAACCTTAATGCCCCATTTGTCGGTGGCTTCGTCTAACTTGGCGGTAATTTGGGTATTCACCACGTCGCGGCTGGTAAGGGTGTGGTCCAGCTCCATTTCGCCAATAATGTTACGCAGGGTGGTGGCACACAGGTTTTCTATTGCGGCAATTGGCCGCTCTACCCCATAGGTGTACAGCTTGGCGTCGGTTACCTGAAAAAACACCACCGTATCAATTTGCATGGTAACGTTATCGCGGGTAATAACCGGCTGGGGGGTAAAATCTACCACTTGTTCTTTTAACGATACTTTTTTGGCAACCTTTTCTAAAAACGGAATTTTAAAGTGAATGCCCGCTTGCCAGGTGGTGCTGTACACGCCCAAACGCTCTATCACATAGCAGGTGGCCTGGGGCACAATTTTTAGGTTTGCAATTAAAATTATTACAACTATAAACACCAAAATACCCGGTACAATCCAACCCATAATAGTCTCCTTTTATTTATACAAATTTGTTAGCGGCTGGGCGCATCATACGCCTTTTTACTACACTTCTTCATTCTCTGCCGGTTCTACCACCAGCTTCACGCCCTCTATGCCTGTTACACGGCACCAGCTGCCCACCGGCAGCACGGTGTCTGCCTTGGCGGTCCATTCCAGCCCCTCTAGCTTAACACGGCCAAACCGGGCGGGTTGTATCTCGGTAACCACTTGCGCTTTTTTGCCAATGTTGGCATCGGCATTGGTGGCCACCCGCTTGCCCACAAACTTTTTGCGCAACACCGGCCGCACAGCAAGCAGTGCCAGCAAGCTAACCACAACAAATAGCAAAAACTGCAATGCATAGGCCTGTGGCAAAAACCAAGCCACCACCAGCGCTACCAAAGCACCAGCGCAAAACCAAATGCTAACCAGCGCCACGGTAACCCCTTCTAGCACCAAAAAGGCCACCAGCAATACCAGCCAAACAATCTGCATCAGTTCCATACGGCTCTCCTTTCGCCTTTGTTCATATTCTCTGGTTGTTTGTTTTTTAACATACTTTTATTATACACGTTTTGCCGCTGTACGCAAAGGGTTTTATCCGCTTCTTCTTTTTTTGTGCAAAAAGGGGTTGGTTTTGCATAGCCGCCAGTGTTAAAGCTATTTTGTATTATAATTATGGTATAAACAACTACTACATTATATTGCATTTTTGCATAGCCAAATTTATGGGTTGAAAAATGCTTTTTTACTACAGCACGGTAAGCAAAACAACGCTTGGTTTGGCTTGCTACCTAAACGAAAGGGGGAGCTTATGGAATCCGCCAGGCATGCTTCCGCAGCGTCTCAAAAAGTTTTTGTGCGGTTTTTGGGGGCTTTTCAAATAGAAGCCAATGGCAGTGTGATACGCGAAACCACCGCCCAGCGCCCCTGGAACCTGCTGCAATACCTAATTGTAAACCGCGGGGCACCAGTGCCCAAACAAATGCTAATAGATACCCTTTGGCCCGAGGGAGAAAGCAAACAGCCAGAATATGCCCTAAAAAATTTGGCGTACCGGCTGCGCTCGTTTTTTTCTGCTTCTCCGCTTGCTTGTGGTTCCTCTATTATTCAGTATAACGGCAGCAGCTACCAGCTTGCGCCCAATATAAGCTGGAGCACCGACTACGAGCTATTTGAAAAACTGGCCCTGCAAGGCATGGCAGAAAACACATCAAAATCTGCGCAGCTTGCCCTGCTACGCAGGGCGGTGCGCCTGTACCAAGGCGATTTTTTGGCCAACCACACCCACGAAAACTGGGTTATGCCACTGGCCACCTATTACCGCACCCTTTATTTGCGCTGTGTAGAAACACTGGCCACCTTTTTAGAAAAAAGCGGGCTGTACGAAGAAGTTTGCCGTTTAACCGGCAAGGCGCTTGCGCTGGATAAATACAACGAGCCCTTGCACACCGCTTACCTGCGGGGGCTTGTAAACCAAAACAAGCACAAAGAAGCGCAGGAGCATTATGAATGGGTGATGAGTACCTTTGAAAAAGAACTTGGCACGCCCCCCAGTGTAGAGTTTAGAAGCCTATATTACCAGTTAAGCGTAGCTGCCTTTGCCGCCCAGCCCAATTTATCGGCAGTGGCGGCTTGGCTGCAAAATAAAACCCAACCCGCAGAAAAGGCGGTTTTTTGCAAATTTGATACCTTTTTAAACTATTGCCGTTATGCCGGGCGCACCGCTACCAATAACCAGCCATCTATTGCGCTGCTTTCGCTTAGCGGCAAAAAACGCCACACCCCCACCAAGCAAGAGCTTGAGCAGGCCCCCCTTTTGTTAACCGAAAACCTTTTTGCCTGCTTAAGCCACAACAGTGCTTTTTGCCGGCTGTCTCCTTCTCAGTTTTTACTATTGCTACCCCAAACTACACCAGAAAAAGGCAAAATGATTCTTAGCTGCGTACAAAACTCATTTGTCAGCGGCGGGCAGTTTCCACTTTTGGTGCTGGAACTGGAAATACAGCCCTTAAAGCAAATTATGCAGCCTTAGCAAAATAATATCCTCAGCAGCACCCTGCCAGGCGGTGCTGCTTTTTTTGTGCACTTTGTGCAAACCAATAATCGGCTAAATAATTGCCCCTGCTGTGGTATTTTTATTTTTATGTGTTTTTATATGTTACTGGCGCGTTACCGCCCTTTGGTAATGTTAAGCCAACGGCAGGCAATGCAACCCACCGCATTGCCATAATTCCCATTTATCGAAAGGGAGGTTACAGATGAAAACACTTAAAAAATGGATTGCCCTGCTTATGTCTACCACTATAGCAGCGCTTGTTATTACCAACAGCCTGGTTGTGCTGGCTGGGGACGCAACCCCCGCGCCAGAAAGCAGCCCACCCGCTTCTACCTCTGCTGTAGTAGAGGATGAAAGCCCCAGCGCATTGCCTCCAGAAGTAACATCTGAAGAGGCGATTGCACCCGAAACAACCTCTACCCCAGAGGTAACATCTGCCCCCGGCACAGCACCTTCGTCTGAGGGAAATAAGGAGCCAGAAACAGAACCAGAACCCGAGGTAAACTCTTCTTCGGTGCCTACTTCTGATACCCAGCCAATGGCTGGCTTATTGCCTTTGCCCTCTGCCGCTGCGCCGCCACCCGCAACCCCCGCAGAACCGGCAGAACCGGCAAAACCGGAAGAACCAGCTGTTGCTAGCTTTGCGGTGACCTTTTTAGGGCACGACGGCACCCCCTTTGGCGAAATGCAAACCGTGCCCCAAGGCGGCTTTGCAACACAGCCTGCAGATGCGCCTACCCACCCCGAAGGTGCCGCCTTTTTAGGCTGGGCTTTAGAGGGTGAGGCCAGCTTGTTTAATTTTAGCGCCACCCCTATTGTTGGCCCCACCGTTTTATGGCCCGTGTTTGAAACCCCCACCGAGCCCGATGCGGCACCCGAAGCTACCCAGCGCTGGACGATTAGCTTTGTTTCGCAAGGTGGCCTTGTGGAAACAAAAGAAGTGCCAAATGGCACCACCAGCAATCCTTCGGCTGTGCCCGCTTTGCCAGAAGGCGCGGTATCGTTTTTGGGCTGGTTTGAAAACGAGGTTGGCACCGACGATGCCCCCTTTGATTTTAGCACCCTTATTACCAAACACTACATACTATATGCCCGTTTTGCCAGCGAATACCTTGTGCAATTTACCAATGCCGATGGTTTGGTGGTTGATACCCTAACCCTTGCACCCGACACTTTTTTTGATGCCACAACCCAAACCATAACACCACCTGCTGGCACCCGTTTTATGTACTGGTACGAAACCGACCCTTCCATTCCTTTTTCTTTCCCGGCAAAAACCACCCGCAATCTTGTGTTAAAACCCTATTTTAGCAATGTTCATTATGTCCACTTTTATTCCGAAGGCACACAGGTAAAAACCAACCCAAGGCTTGTACCCGGCGGCCAAGGTTTTGAAAAGCCCGAAGACCCTACGCGGGACGGTTACCAGTTTTTGCATTGGTCTACCACGCCAAACGGCAGCCCTTACAACTTTGCCCTGCCCGTTACGGCCGATTTTACCCTGTACGCTGTGTGGCAGGCCAAAACCGTGGGCTATAAAATTGCCTATTGGCTAGAAAAACCAAACATTAAAGGAGACCCCGGCACCAACCCCGAGAATTACGAGTTTGCATGGTCTTACAATGTAAGCGAAAACAAGGGCGTGTTGGCAGGCAAAACCGTACAACCCAATGCTGCCACTGCCAACGGCTACCTAAATGGTACCGGCCAAGAAGCGCTGGCGTATTCCAGCTTTAGGCACAGCGAGGCCACCACTATAAACGGCAACGGCACCACCGTGGTAAATGTGTACTATGCCCGCACCCAGTACACCCTCACCTTCGATTTAAACTCGATACACGACAACAGCACTTATATGACTGCAGCCGGCAAAAAATATACCGCCGGCGGCCAAAAATATGTGCTGCAAGCTAAGTACGAGCAATATATTGGCGACGCATGGCCAACCGATTTGAACCATTGGATAGAGCAGTTTATTGGCTGGAAACCACAAAATGGAAGCATTGGCGGCTCGACTTGGACTTCGAAACGTTTAATTTTTGTGGAAGATATGATACCCAAAAACACAACCCAATATACCTTAAAAGCCCAGTGGAGCCTACTAAATTATACCTTTAACCTCACTTATTATATGGAATCGGTTAATGGCAAGGTAGATGGCGCTGTGCAATACAAAAGCGGCGGAAAATGGTACCTGGAAGACCCCCGATATACCGAAACCGTATATGGGGACTCTGGCAACTTCACCCCAAAATCTATTGAAGGCATGCAAAATGTAGAGATAAAGCAAACCGGCCTGTTTGTAAAAACCGTGAAGCTTTATTACGACCGTAGAACTTACAACCTTACATTTGATGCCCTGAAAGGCCGCTTTGATAATGGCCAGCAACACAAAAAA
>JAJDJP010000053.1 GCA_030267215.1 Ruminococcaceae bacterium OttesenSCG-928-A16 | reverse complement strand
GCAGCAACAAGCGGTGCGCGTTTGGCGTAAATGAATAAAATATTGGCAGCATCTTAGCCCGCCAGCAGTTTTGCTACCTATATTTCATCTATTTACCCATAAAAAGCACTGGGGGATTTCTATGAAGACAGAACACTTGTATCCGTTGATAGAAAAGGCGGCAGATGGGGACAAAGCCGCCTTTATTGAACTATGTAACGAAGTTGGCAAAGATGTGCTTTTTATCTGCGTAAAAATTATGGGGCACTGGCAAGACGGTGAAGACGCAGCGCAAGAAGTATTCATCAAAATGCAAAAAGGCATTAAAAACTTGCAAAATCCGGCATCTTTCACCGTTTGGTTGAACCGGATTATTAAAAGTGCCTGTAATAATGCGAGGCTGAAAACAATGAAACAAAAAGCGAATGTCCCGTTAGATGAAACAGGGGAGTTACTTTTGGAAGACAAAATGGATTTTTTGCCTCCCGAATTTTTGGAAGAAAAGGATAAACAAAAAACGCTGTTGCAGGCAATTGATACTTTGCCGGAGAAATACCGCACGGTAATTGTGTTTTATTACTACGAAGAAATGACCCATGCCCAAATTGCCGAGGTACTGGGCAGCAACGTGAATACGGTAGATCACACCCTGCGGCGCGCCCGCATGGCCCTGCAAAAAAAGCTTGGCCAGCAGGGCTACGGCCTACAAACGGCTTATGCCATTGTGGGTGGCGTGCCAGTGCTAACCAAGGTGCTGCAGGCCCAAAAGGCCGAGCTTACCCGCGATGTTACCATTGCCCTTTTGCTGGAAAAAAGCGGTGTGGTGGCAACCAGCATAGGCGCCGGCTTTACTGGCGCTGCTACCAAAATAATTGTTGGCGCCCTGTTGGTGGTTGCCGCTGTGTTGGGTGGGGCCGCATTATGGGGCAATATATTTAGCGGCAGCCCACCGCTTCAACAAGGCATCCCAGTGGTTTCAGTATCCGTTGCCACGGGTTCTTCTGCTGCCGGCGCGCCCCCCCAGTCGCGGCCGGTAACAGAGGATACAGCCCTGCGGCCGGATATAGGAATAAGTTCTACTGCTGCATTGGTGCCCACCCTGGCATTGGCCCCCAGCCTGCCGGTGGTGGAGCCACCAGCATCAGCCCCCGTTCCTGCTGCTTCTGCAATACATAAGGCCGCCCTTAGCGGCAAATTTGTATTTGTGAACAACCAGCAGCAACCGGTAGAAGGTGGCGGCCGTTATGCCAGCGGCTTTACAGTAAAACTATACCGTGGCACTACCTTTTTGGGCGAAGCCCTTGCCGGGCCAGACGGAACCTTTGTGATAGAAAACCTGCCGGTGTTGGCAGCGGGAGAATACCGCCTGCAGGCGGTGGCCCCCTTTAGCCGTACAGCAAATTTTGCGCAAAATAACCCGGGTGGCAAGCTTACCGTTACAGTTGCGCAAGATGGCAGCTATGAACCCCCGGTTTTTACCATTACCGACGAAACCCCGCCCTCGGTTAGTATGGTGCTGTATAATGCGGCGGGCAGCCCTACCCGCACCAACCCCACTGCCGGCGAAATTGTGGTGGGAGACGTAACCCAAACCATTTGCAGCTGGCAAATAATGGCCCCGGGCGGGCAAACGCCCATTGCCAGCGGCACCGGTGCCAGCCTTACCAAAGCGCTAAGCGCCCTGCAGGCAGGCAACGCACAAGGTGCTTTAACCATACAAGCAACCGTGGCCGATGCCGCTGGTAACACCAGTGTAGAGGCCCGCACCATCTATTTAGTTATATAAAAATGTATAGCATATAGTAGGTTACACAAAAAAGTAGAAAAGATGAAGGAAGGAAACCTGATTATGTTAGATAAAAAAGAACAAAGCCCGGCCCCTAAAAAGAGAGGGAAATTTGGCGCAATTGGTTTATTGCTGGGCCTGCTTATTTGTGTTGCCCCTTTGGCGTCTTTAGCGTTAGAGGTAGATGCTACCGAGCAAAACTCTTCGGTAGTAATGCAGGCGCAAAGCCAGCAGGCATCTGTGCTGCAAACACAAGGGGCATTGCAAGACGCCGAGCAGCAGCTCCAAAACCCCCTTGCAGAGGCAGAGCGCTCTGCTATGGAAGAACAACCCGCTGCTGAAGAACAGCCTGCCGCCGAAGAGCAACAAACGCAGCCGCAGCAACCGGTAGAAGCCGAGCAAGAGCAGCAGCCCCAGCCCTCCATGGCCTTGGCGGCCGAAGATGAGCGGGTGCAGGTGGTTGGCCTTATCTCTACCAATTACGATAAATTCCCGACGCCAGAGTCTAGCTACACCAGCAATTTGGTGGTGGTGGGGCGGTATAAAGTGATGCATACCGATGGTACCCCCGGCACCAAGGTAAGTATGACCCTTACTAATACCGATAAAAAACTACTTTATTGGCGCCAAGGGTGTCACCTGGCCGGCAGGTTCTACCAACCAAACAATAGAAGTGGTTGATAGCGATGTGGTGGTTTCGTTTGTTACAGCACCAGGTAAACAAGGCGATGAGCTTGATTTTACCATTAACTTCGAGTTTGATAACCCTACCCATGGTGGTTGGATAGTGCCAGGAACCAATATTGCCAATATTACAGCCGTAGCCGAGGGGCAAGCCGTTCCTCTAACTCTTCCCGTCACTTCGTTTGTAGAGGATTTAAGGTTTACTTCTATTGAAAAAATACCAGAGGGAGATACCTCGGTAGATGTTGCAAACAATTTAAAAGTGGGAAATAGTAATGATAGGTATGAGTGGCTGGCTCAACCTGGTTCTACCTATCGCCTTTTTATGGAATACCCTGCCAATGCCGTGGTAACCGATACCACTTTTTTAGGCTGGAGCATTGACCAAGAAAATACCAGCGCGGGTGTTCTCTGTTGGATTTTTAACGGCGTGGCCGCAGAAAACGGATTATTTCCGTCGTGGCATCGCCTTAGTGGTACGGCGACCCCCAAAATCACTTTTCCCAGCGAGCATTTTAGTAAGGGTGATGAATGTGAAATTAAGGTATACTCTGAATATACCTTGGTGGGTGATACCGCTCCACGGATAAATGAAGCGGCAACGAACCTAAAATTTAAAATAGTGGACCCCGAAGTACACCTGCAAGAGAATATTTTTAAAGGTGGAAACGAAGGAAATGTAGCCGTAAACATTGATGATCCCAACCTGTTAAACCGGCGCAATCGCACTTATAGTGGGATTGAAAATGGCGGCAATGCTCCTATTCCAGAGCTTCGGTTTGTGTGGGAAAATGACACCACGGGCAATAAAGCCAACCCTGTGCGCTTTACCAGTGCTATTTCAGAACATTTGGTAAAATGGGTATTTACGGTAGAGGGTGGAGCCGAAGCGCGCACCATTGTTAAGTATCGTGGTTCTGGCTCTATTGACGTTAGCGATGTGCTTACCCTTGCCGAAGGCGAATATTTGGCCAAGGTGGAAGGTTACCCATTGGCTAACGATAGTATAGCTGCATTGGAAGCCGACCCGACACTGGAAATGCGGCAATTGAAAGTAGGCTTTGAGGTTTGGTATGAGGTATACTATGCTTCTTGGCCGGGCGAAGCTTTCCCCAATGGAACCCCTATGAAAAATAACGATCAATCGGTAGTAGACATACGGGTAGAGTGGGAAAATGAAAGCAAACTAGGGCTGCACACGGCGCCCGCAGCAACCCAACAAGGGAATTTATTTACCCTGCGCCTAGACGAAAAATCTTCGCAAACCATTGTGTATCGTACCCATGCCCCTAATCCAGACCTATGGTTAAACCTTGTTCCTGGTCAAAGTACTTCATTTCCCCCGGGCTCCGAAGTAAACCTGGTGTTAGAGGTGGGCAATGCTAACAGTTATTCCGGCGGAACTTGGAAAGAGCCAGTGATTGGTGTGATTTTGCCCAATGGTATAGAGTTTGTAACTACCGAAGGGTTGGAAGTGCATCAAACCACAGTTGGAGTTTCCGGCGTAATTCAAAAAGGAACTGCGATAGTAACAGCCGTTACTCGTGGTGGGCACACGGCGTACGAGTTTCGGATGCCTGAAATTTCAGAGGTCACTTCTAAAGATACTATTAAAATTCCACTTGCTGTGCGTATAAAAGATGGAACTGAAGAAGGAACTTATTATCTGGACCACTATTTTGGCTTTCCCAAAACTGCGGGGCGCCTGTTTGCTGCGTCCGATTATGAGGGCGGTATGTCTTTGGTATATCCTCCAGATGGTTCCAGTCAATTTCAAAACAGTTATTATGAAGATACCCTTGACCTAGATGCGAATAAAGAGACCCCTTACCTTAAATCGCAAAATGGCGGCCAAATAAAAGTGGCAGGTAAACAGGTGATGCTGGTAGATGCCCGCGTGTATAACAACGAGGCAAACGGCGGTGCGGGCGAATGGCAGGGGGTGAATAACCCCAATGCCCAGGCAACCGTTAGCCTAAACGGAACCGGCCAGTTTGAATTGGAAATTAAAAACCAAGGCAATGGCTACCTTGGCAGCATACAGCTGATAAACAATCTGCCACAAGCCGGCGACGCCCGCGGCAGCCAGTGGACGGCTACCCTAAGCGCACTAGACGTAAAAGTGTACGACGCGGACGGTAACGACAAAACGGATGAGTTTCACTATGACATGCATTATTGTACCCTGGCAAATCCCACCCTCATGGGCAATGGTATGCATGTAGAGGGTGATGGTTACATTAATAACGACGCAACTATTGATACGGCCAAAAGCTTTTTCCTCTGGCTAGGCGGGCCGCCCTATTTGCCGGGGGGCTATAAAATCGTTTTTACTGGTACTGTAAAAGCACCTGCAGGGGTAACTCCAGGCCAAGTTGATGCTGCGGCGTACAACAGTTTTACAGCCAATGCAACATTTTTTGCGGACACTAACGGTAATGGAGCTTTCTATACCCAGCAGTTTACCCCGCCTGCGCAAAAGTTTATATTAAAAAACAGCGTAACAACCGAGCTTACCCAAGGAGGATTTGTTTTTAAAGACCTTGACCAAGACGGCGTGTACACCGAAGGCGTGGATGCTTTGTATGCAGGGCAAACGGTAGAGTTGTACTCGGATGACCCGACTAATCCCGATAACCTTGTTTATGCTACTACCACCGATGCCAATGGGCAGTATAGCTTTACCAAGCTTGCGGGCGGCACTTATTTTATTAAGGTTGCCCTGCCCGAAGGCACCGCCTATAGCTTTGTAACACAGGGCGATGGAGATACCGCTTCTCATGTTGATGGTACCGGTGTAAGCGGCAGCTATGTGCTGGAAGCGGGTGTCTCGCAACAAATAACAACCAATGCGGGTATTCAGGCGGCAAGTGCCTTAACGGTACAATTCTGCGAAGGCAGCGAAACAGGAACCGTGCAAAAAACGGTTACAATAACCAATGCCGATACCGAGAATAGCGAGCTGGTGCTTCCGCTAGATAAAACCGGCGCGGTTACAGCAGGCACGGCCCCCTTTACCCTGCCCGCCGGCTACCGCATTGCACAAGGCACCCCCGAAAGTTTGGACTATACCCTAAGCTGGGACGCCCCCGTGGCTACCCTGAACTTTGTGGTGGAAAAAATAACCTACACCGTAATTTACGAGCCCGGCACCCATGGCACCTTTGGCAACGATGTGAACAGCAATGTGCCGCACGGCAATGCCACCCCAGCCTTTGGTGGCGCAACCGATGGTGCCGGCAACCCGGTAGGCGCTATCGGCTACACCTTTACCGGCTGGAGCCCTGAGGTAACCGCTACCGTAACCGCCGATGCCACCTATGTGGCCCAGTGGGTGGCCGCCGATGGAATCCCCTACAAGGTGGAGCATTACCAGCAAGCTTTGAATGGTACCACCTATACTTTGGTGGATACCGATGAATTGACCGGCACCACCGATGCGGACATTGCTACACTGGCGCCCAAAACCTACGAAGGTTTTACCTACCAAAGTGATAGCACCACCTACGAAAGCACCGGCAACACTGCCAGCACCACTGTGCTAACCATAGCGGGCGACGGCAGCCTGGTGGTAAAACTGTACTACGCACGCAATACCTACGATGTAACGTACGAGCCCGGCACCCATGGAAGCTTTACTGCCGAAACATATGCTGATGTGCAGTACGAGGCAGCTACCCCTGGTTTTGCAGGCGCAACCGATGGAGACGGCAACCCGGTGGGCGCTACCGGCTACACCTTTACCGGCTGGAGCCCCGAGGTAACCGACACCGTAACCGCTAGCGCCACTTATGTGGCCCAGTGGGCGGCCGATGGGTACACCCTAAGCTTTGATGCACAGGGTGGCAGCCCCACCCCGGCCGATGTTACGATTGTGTACAACGGTAATGCCGTGCTGCCCAGCAAAACCGATGTTGCCAAAACCGGCTACACGTTGGCCGGCTGGCAAACCAACCCCGCCCAAAGCCCGGTAACCGAATATGCCGACGGCGGCACTTATATCCACACCATTGCGGGCAATGTTACACTGTTTGCCAAGTGGGCAGCCAACCAATATGTGGTTGCCTTTAACGCCAACGGCGGCAGCGGCAGCATGCCCGAAATGCCAATTCATTTCGACGAGACCAAGGCCCTAACCGCCAACGCCTTTACCCGTGCAGGCTACACCTTTATGGGCTGGGCCCTGGCCCCAGATGCAACGGTTGTAGAATACGCCGATGGTGCAAACTACACCATGCAAAGTGCAGAAACTGTAGTGCTGTATGCTGTGTGGCAGGCCAATAGCTACACCCTAAGTTTTGATACAAAGGGTGGCACACCCGCCCCGGCCAGCCAAACCCTTGCCATGGGCACGCTGGCCACGGCACCTGCCCAGCCCACGCTGGAAGGGTACTCGTTTACTGGGTGGTATACCACGCCCGAGGGTGGCACCCTGTGGAACTTTGCCACCGACACCATGCCCGCGCAGGACATAACCCTGCATGCTGGGTACAGCAAAAACAGCTATCAGGTTACCTACAACTACAATGGTGCGGGCGAAAACGACTACCGTGACGTAGAGTTTGGCGCACTGGTGTTTAAACCGCAAGACCCCACCTGGGCAGGCTATACCTTTGTGGGCTGGCTGGCCGAAGACGGCACCCTGTGGAACTTTGAGACCGGCACCATGCCCGCCCGCAACATTACCCTAACTGCCCAGTGGCAACCTGCCCAGTTTACGGTAACCTACCTAACTTACGATGGTGGAACCGTGGTTGCCACCTACGAGGTTTTGCCGGGCAGCTTAGTGCCCTATATAGAAGGCCCTGCCGTAGCAGGCCACCACTTTATGGCTTGGGCTCTGGCAGAAAACACCGATATCTGCTGGAACTTCTATACCCCCATGCCGGCCAAAAACCTTGTGCTGATAGCTTTGTACGACAAAAATGCGCCGGTGGAACCACCGGCCAGCAGCACCAGCACACCCCGCACCCCGGTAGCGCCACCAGCCAGCCGCACCCCTGTGGCAAGCTCCTCTAGTGCTAGCAGTGCCGCAAGCGCCAGCAGTGCGCCTTCTGTGGTTAGCAGTGCTTTTGTGGCAAGCTCCCCCGTGGCCAGCAGCACCAGCAGCACGCCGGTTGCCAGCAGCAGTGCAAGCACCACCAGCATTGCCAATGGCGCGGTGCCTACAGCTGGGGTAAAAAATACCTGGTCGTTACTCAGCCTTATTTTGGCCATTGTAAGTGGCGTGCTTAGCCTTTTGGTGTTGGTGCGGTTGCTTACCAAAAATAGCCAGCGCACCGGCAGCAGCCGTGTGTGGGCACTATTAAGTGCTATTGCTGGCATAGTAGCTGTGGTTGTGCTATTTATTGTTAGCAATTTTAACAACAGCATGGTATTTATTAACCATACCACCATTATTTTTGCTATTATATTGGTGGTGCAGCTTGTGCTAGCTGTGCTTATGCGGGTTAGCAACAAAAATGCCGAAGAGGAAGAGCAAGACGAAGAAGCGTAACCAGGTGTTACGTTAGCCCTGTGGAATAAAACCTGAAACCAGCGCCGGAAATGTAACAATTTCCGGCGCTGGCTCGTTTTTAGGTAAAGCAGGGGATGCCATACGCAGCCGCATAATGGTAAGTGCTATGCTTGCCGGCGCCCTGCGCAGCAGAGGAAACCCTGCTTAAATGGGCCTTGGGCGGCCAACTATTGCCAAATTGTAAATGATGCCCGCATAGCAGCAGTGCAATTGAATATAGCACCAAAATTAGTTACAATAGCCATATTCCTTATATCAAAAAGATGTACAGTTGCTTTTGCCAATAACTACGAAAGGGGGGCACCACATGGCCTACGGTTTGTATGTTCACATACCTTACTGCAAAAGCCGTTGCCGGTACTGCGATTTTTACACCGCCGGCGCAGGCAGTGGTGTGCCCCAAAATTACCTAGATGCCCTGGTAAAAAGTTACCAGCAACTGGCCCCCAAAAGTACAGATGGTAAGCCATTGCCCCCCGCCACCATTTATTTTGGTGGCGGCACACCGGGGCTGCTTACCCCGGCGCAGGTGGCGCATTTATTGGCAACCTTTGCCCCTGCCCCCGGCGCCGAAGTTACGCTGGAAACCAACCCCGAAACCACCAACATGGAAAAATTGAAAGGCTGGCTTTCGGCGGGGGTAAACCGGCTTTCGGTGGGGGTGCAAACTGCAAATAATGCCAGCCTGAAGCGGCTGGGGCGGCTGCACACGGCACAGGGGGCGGCCACTGCGCTGCAGCTGGCAAAGCAGGCTGGGTTTACCAATATCAGCGGGGATATTATGCTGGCGCTGCCCGGCTACACAAAGGCTGAATTTGACGAGACACTGGCGCTGCTGGCGCAGGGCGGGGCAAGCCATATCTCTGCCTATTTGCTAAAGATAGAAGCAGGCACCGCCTTTGGCAAAAACCCGCCGGCAGGCCTGCCCACCCCCGACGAAGCCGCCGATTTTTACGAATA
>JAJDJP010000052.1 GCA_030267215.1 Ruminococcaceae bacterium OttesenSCG-928-A16 | reverse complement strand
TTTGGTGTTAGAGTAAACCGATTAATTGGTGCATAATGCAGGTTAAATATAAAAAAATTAAAACTCCCCCGCTAAAAAGCGAGGGAGTTTTTGGTTGCAAAAATGCGAATGCGTGAATAAATTACTGCAAAATGGCTTTATGGTATACTTTTTTACCCTTGCGGATAATAATACCCGCTTGCAATTGCTCTGCCGTTATGGCCAATGTAGCATCGGTTATCTTTTCATCGTCTACCGAAACCCCACCCTGCTCTACCAGGCGGCGGCCTTCCCCCTTAGAGGGGATGATGCCACAGGCAAGCATTAAATCTAGCAGGCCAATTTGGCCGTTTTGTAGCTGGCTGGCCTCTATGGTGGTGCTGGGCATGTTGGCATTGCTGCCGGCACCGGCAAACAGGCTGCGGGCGGTTTCCAGTGCTTTGTCGGCTTCTTCGGGGCTGTGCACCGTGCTGGTAAGTGTGTGGGCCAGCTTTTCTTTAGCACCATTAATGGATTTGCCATCGGTTATATCAATGGCATTAATTTCATCCATGGGTATATCGGTTAACAGCTTCATGCAATTTTGTACGTCACCATCATCAATATTGCGCCAGTACTGAAAAAACTCGTACGGAGAGGTTTTTTCAGGGTCCAACCAAACAGCACCGGCCTCGGTTTTGCCCATCTTTTTGCCCTCTTTGGTGGTTAGCAGGGTAAAAGTAAGGCCAAAGGCTTCGCCACGCTCTTTTTGGCGCACCAGGTTAACACCGCCAATAATGTTGGCCCATTGGTCGTTGCCGCCAAACTGCATTTTGCAGCCCAGTGTGCGGTATAGGTGCAAAAAGTCGTAACTTTGTAGCAGCATATAGTTAAATTCCATAAACGAAAGGCCGCGCTCTAAACGGGCTTTAAAGGCATCGGTGGCAAGCATTTTGTTTACCGAAAAATGCACCCCTATATCCCGCATAAATTCAAGGTAATTCAGGCTTAAAAGCCAATCGGCGTTGTTTACCATCATGGCTTTGCCTTCGCTAAAATCCACAAATTTGCTCATTTGTTTTTTAAAGCACTCGGCATTATGGTCAATGTCTTCACGGGTAAGCATTTTGCGCATGTCGCTTTTTCCCGAAGGGTCGCCAATTAAAGTGGTGGCACCACCCAGCAGCGCAATGGGTTTATGCCCTGCTTTTTGCAGGTGACGCATTACTACCAGTTGTAAAAAATGGCCCACATGCAAGCTGTCGGCGGTGGCGTCAAAACCAATATAAAAGGTTATTGGCTCGCTTCCCAGTAATTTGCGTATGGCCTCGGCATCGGTTGCTTGGGCAACAAGGCCACGCTCCTCCAGTGTGTCAAATACGTTTTTGCTCATGGTCTAATCCTCCTGTTTTTTGCAGCAGGCAGCAAAAAGCCCCCTGCCAAAATGTTTTGGCAGAGGGCGAAACAACCGCGGTACCACCTCTGTTTACCATACCCTCGCGGGCATAGCCTTAGGAGTGCGAATGAAAAATCATTTTTACACTCTGGCGCTATAACGGGCGCCACACGGCACAGCCTACTTGCGTGCTATTTAGCACGGGTTCAGCCTGCTGCTCGGGGATGTATTCGCGCCAAGGTTTTGCCTCCCCTTTCACCAACCGGGGTCTCTCTTTGCCAAAACACTTTGGGCTACTGGTTCCCTTCAACGCAGTATCAATATGTGGTTTATTGTAACTAAAGCTATTTTAATTGTCAAGCCTTACAAGTGGGTAAAAGCACAAATATATTTTTGCGCAGCTGCCCTTATACCTGGTTTTTGCGGGCAATACGCAGCATTTCTTCGGCGTTGGCCCGGGCAAGGTCGGTAACATGGTCGCCCGAGATAATGCGGGCCAGCTCCCCTACTTTTTCGGGCTCTTGCAGTGCGCGGATATGGGTAAACGTGCGGCCGCCCTCCACCTGTTTTTCTATAAGCAAATGCTGGGAAGCATAGGCCGCTACCTGTGCGGTATGGGTTACGCAAATAACCTGCCGCCCTTTAGCGGTGCTTTGCAAAAGCCTGCCAATGCGGCCTGCCGCAAGGCCCGAAATACCGGTGTCAATTTCATCGTAAATAACAGTATCCACTTCGTCTCTATCGGCAAGGGCACTTTTTAAGGCCAGCATAATGCGGGCAAGCTCGCCACCAGAGGCAATTTTGGCAAGTGGTTTTGGGGTTTCGCCGGGGTTGGTAGAAATATAAAACTCCAGTATATCTTGCCCTTTGGGGCCAAGGGTACCGGTTTTATGCTGTAAAGCCAGCACAATGCCGGGCATATTTAAAAAGTCCAACGCTTTTTGTATCAAGCCATTCAGTTTTTCAAACGCAGAGATACGCACATCGGTTAGTTTTTGTGCCAGTTCTATGGCATGTTTTTGTACTACCTGCTGTTGGTTTTGCAATTGCGCCATTGTTTCTTCGGCAAATTCAATGCTTTCCAGCTCTTCGGCGGCCTTTTGCCCATAGTTAATTACTTCTTCTACGGTAGCGCCATATTTTTGCTTTAGCTTAAAGATCAAATCCAGCCGTTCTTCCAGCGTATCTAAACTATCACCCTCAAACTCGTAATGGCTTAACCGTGCCCCAATATCCGAGGCTATTTCGGTAACGGTGTAATATGTTTCGCTTAAAGCGTTGGCATATTCGGCAAGGTCGGTTGCGTAGCGCGCAGCCTCGGTTATTTGGCCCGAAGCCTCGCCCAACAGGGTGGCTGCCCCAGTATCGTCATCGCCGCCGGTAAGGGCTATATAGGCGTTGTTCATGGCACTAACAATGGTTTGCGCATGCCTAATAACATCGCGCTGCTGGGTAAGGGCCTCTTCTTCATCGGGTGTAAGTTCGGCTTTTTCTATTTCATCCACTTCGTAGCGCAATAAATCCAAACGGCGGTTTTTCTCGGCTTCGTCCATTTGCAGGCTACCCAGTTGTTTTTCTATTTGTTGCAATTCAGTGTATTTTTCGCTGTATTGTGCAAGCAAGGCTTCGTTTTGGGCAAAGGTATCCAGCACGCCAAGGTGCTTTGCGGGGTTTAACAGGCTTTGGTTATCGTGCTGGCCATGGATATTAATAAGCCCGCTGCAAATATCGCGCAAAATGGCGGCAGTGGCAGGGGCACCATTAATGCGGCAGTTACTTTTGCCATCTGCCGATATCTCTCGGTAGAGAAGAAGCTCTTCTTCGGCGCTGTACCCAGCGGCGGCCAATTGCGCCACAATAGCAGGCGAAATATTGCGAAAAGATGCCCAAATAGATGCTTTTGCAGCACCGCTGCGCACAATATCACGGCTGGTGCGGTTGCCTAAAATGGCATTGATCGAATCGATCAAAATAGATTTACCGGCACCGGTTTCGCCCGTAAGCACATTAAAACCCTCGCCAAAAATGGCGGTGGCTTTTTCAATTACTGCTACATTTTCTATTGTAATTTCACATAGCATTAAAAAATCCTTCTCTCTTTTACAGATGAAGCTAACTGGCCGGGGCTAGCTCCCAAACATATGCTTAATGCCGCACAATGTATTGTTGCAATTGGGTAGAAAGTTGCTGCGCAGCAGCCTCGCTGCGTGTAAGCACCAAAAAGGTATCGTCGCCAGCCAGGGTGCCCACAACATCGCTCCAAGTCATCGAGTCAAACACTTCGCAGGCGGCGTTTGCCATGCCTGTAAAGCACTTAACCATTACAAAGTTTCCGGCATGATCACTCTTTAAAACCGATTCCCGAAAGATGGTTTCGAAACGATTGGGTTGATGGCGTGGTTTTTCGCGGTTAAAAGAGGAAACATACCGAAAACCACCATCGCCGGTTGCGGTTTTAACCAAATGCAGCTCCCGAATATCGCGCGAAACAGTGGCTTGGGTTACGTTAAAGCCGCTGCTATGCAGCTGCTTTAAAAGTTCTTCCTGTTTATCGATAGATTGATGCTCAATCAATTCCAATATTTTGGCATGGCGCGCGTTTTTCACGTGGCAGTCACCTTCCTTTTAGCTTCTTGTCAATCGATTCTAGCTGGCCTGCATCTTCGAACTGGATAAGAGGCACGGTTTGGGTTGCTTGGGTAATGTATACCGGCTCGTTCCAGCAAAGCTCCTGGCTTTCCAGGCCGTCGCAGGTAATAAATATTTTTTCGTCCGGCCCGCCTTTTGGCACGGCACGCAGGGTGCGGCTACCGGCAAAAACCATGGGTGGAGTGTGCACAATGTGGGCACAAATTTGGGTAACAATGGTGGCCTGCAGGCTGGCATCTACAATGGGGCCACCGGCACTCATAGAATATGCCGTAGAGCCGGTAGGCGTAGAGAATACAACCCCATCGCCCCTAAAACCACTCACCTTTATTTCATCGCAATAAATATCCAATTCTATGGTATTTTCGGCGGCTTTTTTAAACAAAACAATGTCGTTTAATCCAAGGCCATAAAACGGTTTGGCACCGCCACTTTTTGCCTGTAAAACCGTTCGATGCTCTACGATATAATCTTGCTTTAGCAGGCGGTTTAGTTTGTTTAGTTCGTCTTTTTCTACCACGGTTAAAAAGCCAAGGCGCCCCACATTAATGCCCAGCATTGGTTTTTGCCAGCGCAAAGTGTGCCGTGCAGCGTGCAGCATGGTGCCGTCTCCGCCAATGGTAACCACAATATCGCAAGCTTGGTAGGCTTGTTCTGCCGGCAGGTACTGCACATACCCCGGCAGCGTGGTTTGGGGCTGGGTTTCGCTGCTTGCCAGCACCGTAACACCATCGGCAAACAAAATTTGGGCCGCCAGTGCCGAAACATGAAGGGCCTTTGGTTTGGCTATGTTGGGCACTAAAAAAACCGTCATGTTATTCTCCTTTAGTTTGCCAATTGCTGGTGGGCCTGCCCTACTACATCGGCAATCTGCGGTGCCTCTAAGGCGGTTAAATTGCCTTTGTTTTGTACATGCAGCAAAAATTCAATATTGCCCTCTGGCCCTTTTATGGGCGAAAAGCTTAGCCCAACAGGGGTAAAACCGGCGGCAATGGCGTACTGCTGGGCGGCCTCTATTACTTGCTGGTGGGTTTCGGCTTCGCGCACAACGCCTTTTTTACCTACCTTGTCGCGGCCAGCCTCAAACTGGGGTTTTACCAGGCATACCCCTTCTGCCTGCGGGGCGCAAATTTGCGCCGCTACCGGAAAAATATGTTTAAGCGAGATAAAGGATACATCTACACTAAAAAAATCAATTTCATAAGGGAAGTTTTCACGGTTTAAACTGCGGATATTGGTGCGCTCCTTATTCACCACACGCTCGTCGCAGCGTAGCTTCCAAGCTAGCTGGCCGTAACCAACATCCACCGCAACCACTTGTTTTGCGCCATTTTGCAGCATGCAATCGGTAAAACCGCCGGTAGAAGCACCGATATCCATGCACACTTTGCCTGCAAGCGCAATCGAAAAATCTGCCAGCGCCTTTTCTAGCTTTAAGCCACCACGGCTTACATAAGCAAGGTCTTTTCCACGCACCTCTATGGTGGCACCTTCGGGCACAGGGGTGCCGGCCTTGTCGGCTTTTTCGTTGTTTACATACACAATGCCGGCCATAATAATGGCACGGGCACGCTCTCGGCTAGGGGTAAAGCCGTTATCAAACAGGTATTGGTCCAGCCGTATTCCCTTCACTTAAAGTGCCTCCAACAATTTTCTAGCAAGCCCTGCGGCGTCCAGCCCTATTTCTGCTTTCATCTCGGGCACGCTGGCATGGTCGTTGCCTTTTTCGGGCACGCCAAGGTGCACAAATTCGCCCTTAAAGCCTGCCGTATATAATTGCAACGCCAAGTGCTCGCCAATGCCACCCTGCTTTATCCCTTCTTCGGCAAACAAAACCACCGGGTAATCAAGCAATTCTTGCACCAGGGCCGGCGCAATGGGGTTAATAAAAACCATCTGGTATACATCTGCTTGGGTGCCTTGCTGGGCAAGTTGGCGGGCTGCCATAATGGCGTCCCCTGTTTCGCTGCCATAGCTTACCAGGGCGGCAGCGGGCTTGTTGTTGGCAACCAATTTGTTGTACACCTTGCCCATGCAGGCAAACGATGCCATAGGCTCGTATTCGGTGCCACGGGGGTAGCGTATGGCGCGTGGGGTTGTATAGCCTTGCAGCAATTTTGGCAGCCAATAGGTTAGCTCGGCATAATTGGCGGGCGAAACAATGGGCATGCTATGCTGCTGGCTTAAAAAGGCAGCATCGTAAATGCCTTGGTGGGTATCGCCATCGCCGGGCACAAGGCCTGCACGGTCTATCGCAAACAGTACGTTTAGGTTTTGCAGCATTACGTCGTGAATAATTTGATCGTATGCGCGCTGTAAAAAGGTGGAATAGATGCCCACCACCGGCGTAAAACCGCCCTTGGCAAGCCCGGCGGCAAAGGTAACCGCATGTTCTTCGGCCATGCCAACATCAAAAAAACGTTGTGGGTGCTGCTTTTTAAAATACTGTAAGCCGGTGCCGTATTTCATGGCGGCGGTAATGGCGCACAGTTGTTTGTTTTGCTGCCCCAATTCTGCCAATTGTTTGCCAAAAACATTCGAAAATGAATTGCCGGGAGAAAAGTCGGGGTCGGGTATGTTTTTGGCGTCGAACGCTGGCACACCATGAAAAGCCGACGGGTTTAGCTCCGCTGGCTCAAAGCCCTTGCCTTTTGTGGTATCTAAATGAATAAAAAGTGGTTTTTCTATATTGTTTTTTGCATTATAAATTAAGCCGCAAAGGTCTGGCAAATTGTGTCCATCTACCGGGCCTATATACTGAAACCCCAAATCTTCGAAAAAAGTGGAATGGTAAATACCACGGCGCAGGCTTGCTTTTACTGTTTGAATGCCTCTTTTTAACCCCTGCCCTACCAGCGGGGTTTTGTCCAACACGTCTTTTACGTCGCTTTTGGCCTTGTAGTACCCTGGGTTAGAGCGCAGCTGAGATAAATAACCAGCCAAGGCGCCCACATTTTTAGAGATGGACATTTTATTATCGTTTAAAATTACCACCAAGTTATCCAGCCCGTTAACGTTGTTTATGGCTTCGTAAGTCATGCCTCCGGTAAAGGCACCATCGCCAATAACAACCACAACAAGGCCGGGTTCTCCTTTTAGCTTTTTGGCACGGGCCAGCCCGGTTGCCACCGAAATAGAGGTGCTGCCGTGCCCCGCTATAAAAGAATCGTGTGGGCTTTCGGCCGGGTTTGGAAAGCCTGAAAGCCCCCCCGCCTGCCGCAAAGCCGTAAAGCCGGCTTTGCGCCCGGTTAGCAGCTTGTGGGTATAGCACTGGTGCCCAACATCAAACACAATGGTATCTAGCGGAGAGTTTAAAACCCGGTGCAGCGCCACCGTAAGCTCTATTACACCCAGGTTAGAGGACAGGTGCCCCCCGGTTTTGGAAACATGCTCGATTAAAAAGGCACGGATTTCGGCACACAGTTGCTCCATTTGCCGATAATCAAACTTTTTTAAATCTACCGGAGATTGAATTGTATCCAACAAAGGAGTGTCCATTTTTCACCTCGAAGAATAAAACTAAAATACCGGAATGAGAATGGAAATAAGAATGCCCAGCAGGGCACCGCTTAATACCTGAAACGGCGTATGCCCCACCATTTCTTTCAATTTTCGGTTGTAATCAATGTCCTGCTTGTTTTCTTTCAAGTCTTCTAAAAGTATGTTTAGTACCTTAGATTGCTCTCCGGTTTCGCGGCGCACGCCCATGGCGTCGTACATAACAATGGCGGCCAGCACAAAGGCAATGGCAAAATAAGGAGATTCTACCCCAAATTTGCGTGCTGCCCCCATAAACAAAGAGCACACCAGCGCCGAGTGGGAGCTTGGCCAGCCACCGGCGCCAAATAACCGCTCTACACTAAATTTTTTGTTTATAATAAGGGTTAGCACGGTTTTTATAACTTGAGCCGCCCCCCAGGAAAGTACAGGAAGCAAAAGCAGATAATTGTTAAAAAATATGCGCTGTATCATACAGTTAATCTACTCCAATTTTGTTGGCTGCTTTTTAATAAACACGCTGTAATAAGGTTTGGGCAAACTGGTTTAAAAACTCTGCTTTGTCGCCATATTCGGCCAAGCCATTCATTGCTTGCTGCGTTAGTTGTGTAGCTATTTGGCGGGCTTTGGCAACCCCGTGTAAAGACACAAAGGTGGTTTTGCCATTTTTATCGTCGCTGCCGGTGGGTTTGCCCAGCACCGTTTCATCGGCGGTAACGTCCAAAATATCATCGATAATTTGGAACACAGCCCCCAGGTTTTGCGCATATTGTGTTATGGCCGGGTGTGCTGCAATGCTTTGCCCCGCAGCCACAATGCCAAGGTGTGCCGCTGCCACAATAAGCGCACCGGTTTTGTGCTGGTGTATGGTGTGTAGGCCAGTTTCGTCTACCGGTGTTTCTTCGGCCAGCATGTCCAGTTCCTGCCCATAAATCATGCCTTTGGCGCCGCTGGCCGCTGCCAAAACCTGCACTGCCGTGTTGTTCATGGCAGCGTTTTGGCTGGGGGCGCCTGCCAGTGTGGCAAAAGCCGCTATGGCTAACAAATCCCCCGCCAGCAGTGCGTTGGCCTCGCCATAAACAATGTGGCAAGCGGGCTTGCCGCGGCGCATGTCGTCATCATCCATGCAGGGTAAATCATCGTGCACCAGCGAAAAGGCATGCACCATTTCTACCCCGGCGGCAAAACTGGCAGCCGGGGCTGCACCACCGCCCAAAAGGGAACTGGTTGCCAGTGTTAACACGCCACGCACCCGCTTGCCCCCATTTAAAGCGCTATACTCTGCCGCTTGCGAAACCATAGAGCCGGCTTGAAAATGGTTTTTGATTTCTGCTGCAATTGCTTGTTCGCAACTGGCTATATAAAAAGCATGCTGTTCCTCAAAATTCATCATCGTACTCCGGTTGAATTATTTTTTCGCTAATTTCTTGTATTTTTACCTGTGCATTGTTTAGTACCGTGTTGCAGGTGTTAATAAGCTCGGCTGCTTGTGCATACAGCTCAATGCTTTTGTCCAGTGGGGTATTTTCATCCCCAATGGTATCCAAAATCTTCTCCAGCTCGTCCATTGCTTGCTCAAAGCTTGGGGTGGTATTTTTAGGGGTTGTTTTTGCCATGTTATTTCTCCTGGTTTACTTCAATTGCTTGTACCGTACAGGTAAAGCTGCCATCTTTTAATTGCACCGTTGCCCCCTTGCCCGGGGCTAGCTTTTTTACGGTGTTAATGGTATCGCCTTTTGGGTTATACACCACTGCGTACCCACGGCCCAGCACGGCATAAGGGTTTAACCCTGCTGCCAGCTTTGCGGCGGTTTGCATACGCAGCTGGTTTTTGTTTGCTTTTTGGGCCATTTGCCCCGTAATAGCACGGGAATATTCGGCCAACAACTGCCGCTTTTGGCTGGGTAGCTGCTGCAGCTGCAACAACGCCCCGTGGGCAGTTAATTGGGCCATATCATTATAGCACGAATTGAGCCGAAACTGTATGTTTTTTGTAATACTTGTATAGATATTCATCATGCCAGCAGCGGTATGCCAAAGGTCTGGCAACACCATTTCGGCTGCGGCCGAGGGGGTTGGCGCGCGCAAATCGGCCACAAAGTCCAAAATTGTTACATCTATTTCGTGCCCAATGGCCGACACCACCGGTGTTTTAGCCGCAAAGGCAGCCCTTGCAATTTCTTCGGCGTTAAACACCCACAAATCCTCGGCAGAGCCACCACCACGGGCCACAATAATAACGTCCACCATTCCGCTATTGTCCAGCAGGGTAATTGCGTTTGCAATTTCGGGTGCAGCGGCCTGCCCCTGCACCGTTACCGGCGCCAGCAAAAAATGGGCAGCCGGGCAGCGGTGGGCGGCCACTTTTAAAATATCTTGCAAAGCGGCGCCAGTTTTAGAGGTTACCACCCCCACACATTTTGGGTAGGCAGGTATACTTTTTTTGTGCTCGCCCTCAAACAATCCTTCTTTTAGCAAACGCTGCTTAAGTTGTTCAAACGCCAGCTGCGTTGCCCCCACCCCATCGGGAAACAAATCTTCTACATACAGCTGAAAAGAGCCATCTCTTTCATATAACGAAACACGACACCGCGCAATTACACGCATGCCATTTTCGGGCGTAAAGGCCAGCCTGCTGGCATCGGCACGAAACATAACCGCTTTTACGCTGGCTTTTTCATCTTTTAAACTAAAATAACAGTGCCCGG
>JAJDJP010000051.1 GCA_030267215.1 Ruminococcaceae bacterium OttesenSCG-928-A16 | reverse complement strand
ACTGGCTTCACTTGCAGAAAAAGAAAACGCATTACAATGCAAAGAATATCTGATAGACAATAACTACCCGTTAGAGATGTTGGAGTTTATTACAGCTTCAGATATTGAAGAATTTAAACAGAAAGCAGATAAAGCTTCAAAGTTAGTGGGTAATGCTACATGGGTTGCTCCACTACGAGACCTTGAAGCACCTCCAAATGCTGGACTAGCTTCAGCTTTTGGAAAAACAAAACATAAGCCAAAAAAATACCCATTCAACTATGATGATGATTGAGAGGATAAAAAAATATGTCAATTGAATTAGTAAGAAAGTATGCCCCGTATACCGATGAAATATTTAGCACAGAAAGTAAAATTTCCTTGCTAACCAACACCAACTATGACTGGAGTGGCGCCCACTCGGTACTTATTTGGAAGCTAGGTACTGTGCCCTTGAATGATTACGCACGCAAACGTGGTTTTGGCGATGAATTTGAACCAGAATCAGTTTCTTTATCGCGATTTGGTGAAATGATTGACTTAAGTGCCCAGACCCAGGAACAACTGCTTTCCAAAGACCGTAGCTTTATCTTTAACGTTGATAAATTGGACACTGACGAAACAGCAGGGCAGCTTGAAGCTGGTACTGCATTGGCTCGTGAATTGCGTGAAGTTGTCGTGCCCGAAGTAGATAAACACACTTTTAATGCCATGGTGACAGGAGCGGGAAAGGTTGTAGAACCTACCCCCCTGACGAAAGCAAATGTATACACTGCTATTTTAGCAGGCAGTGAAGTACTGGACGAAGCGGAGGTACCGGACACGGAAAGGGTATTGGTGGTTACGCCCTCCACCTATACGCTGCTTAAGCAAGCCACAGAGTTTGATAATACCGACGTAGGGGCAGAAATGAAGCTGAAAGGTGTTGTGGGTATACTAGACGGAATGGCCGTTGTTAAAGTGCCTGCAAACCGTTTGCCTGCTGGCTTCGGCTTTATGATTGCCCACCCGAGTGCTACAGTATCGCCCGTAAAACTTGAAGATTATGGTGTACATAATGACACAGTATTATCCAGTGGTTCCATTGTGACGGGGCGTATTGCATATGACGCTTTTGTTTTGGACAATAAGAAAAACGGAATCTACTATCACCCCATAGCTTAAGCACATAGGGGGGGCATACCACCCTCCCCCTGCGTGCGCGTGAGCTTCATGCCGTCACTGTGAATATTTTCTCACGAAAAGACCCGCCAGAGCGAAAGCCGAGGCGGGTTTTTATAAGCCGTAAAGGGTAAAACAAAGGGTATTATAAACAAAAACCGCACTGTAATTGCTAATTAATAGCGATACAATGCGGTTTGTTGTTGGTCGGGGCGACAGGACTCGAACCTGCGGCATCCTGCTCCCAAAGCAGGCGCGCTACCACCTGCGCTACGCCCCGAAACGCTGCCAAAAGGGCAACGTACTTATTATAGTAGAAACAGCGGGCAACGTCAATAGATATAGGCACTTAAATTATATAGCACAAACTCCGCCCACGGCTTGACACTTTGCACCCCGCCGCCTTACAATAGTACGAAGCCTTTGCACCGCTATATTGAGTGGTTAAAGGGTAAAACCGGGCGTGGTTTTGCCAACTACGCACCAAATGGAGGAATAAACATGCAAAACAACCAAAAAACAATGGACGCAATTACCACCCTTTGCCGCAACCGCGGCTTTGTTTTCGCAGGCAGCGAAATTTATGGCGGCCTTGCCAATAGCTGGGATTATGGCCCCCTGGGTGTAGAATTTAAAAACAACGTAAAACGTGCTTGGTGGAAAAAGTTTGTGCAAGAAAGCCCCACCAACGTAGGGTTAGATAGCGCCATTTTAATGAACCCCGAAGTGTGGGTAGCCACTGGCCACGTGGGTGGATTTTCGGACCCGTTGATGGATTGCCGTGCTTGCAAAACCCGCCACCGGGCCGACCAATTAATTGAAGATGCCGGCGGCAACCCCAGCGGCATGGATGTAGCCCAGATGCAGGACTACATTAAAGAAAACAATATCAAATGCCCCAACTGCGGCAAATCCGATTTTACCGATATTCGCGATTTTAACCTAATGTTTAAAACCGCGATTGGTGTTACCGAGGACTCGCATAACGACGTATACCTGCGGCCCGAAACCGCCCAGGGCATTTTTGTGAACTTTGCCAACATTCAGCGCACCACCCGCCGCAAAATTCCTTTTGGGGTGTGCCAGGTGGGCAAGGCTTTCCGCAACGAAATTACCCCGCGCAACTTCATTTTCCGCATACGAGAATTTGAACAGATGGAGATGGAATTTTTTTGCAAGCCGGGTACCGACCTTGAGTGGTTTAACTACTGGAAAGACTACTGCGAAAACTGGCTAAAAACCCTTGGCATTAAAGAGGAAAACCTGCGCATGAGAGACCACGGCGCCGAAGAGCTTTCTTTTTACAGCAAGGCCACCACCGATATTGAGTACCTGTTTCCCTTTGGTTGGGGCGAATTGTGGGGCATTGCCGACCGCACCGATTACGACCTAAGCCAGCACAACAAGCATAGCGGCAAAACACAAGAATATTTTGACCCCGAAACCAACGAACACTATATTCCCTATGTGGTAGAGCCCAGCCTTGGGGCCGACCGCATGGCCCTTGCCTTTTTGGTAGAAGCCTACGACGAAGAAATGCTAACCAACTCCAAAGGCGAAGAGGAAAAGCGAGTGGTTATGCGTTTTCACCCGGCTTTGGCGCCGTATAAAGCAGCGGTGCTGCCACTTTCTAAAAAATTGGGCGAGCAAGCGCTGAAGGTGCACGCCGAGCTGGCCAAGCATTTTATGGTAGATTACGACGAGGCTGGCGCCATTGGCCGCCGCTACCGCCGGCAAGACGAAATTGGCACCCCCTACTGCATTACCTACGATTTTGACAGCGAAACCGACAACAGTGTTACCATACGAGAGCGCGACAGCATGGTGCAGGTGCGCCTGCCCATAAGCGAAGTTGCTGCCTGGCTGCAAGAAAAATTAGCCTATTAAAATGTAAAAAACCAGCGCTTGCCAGTTTGTGGCGGGCGCTGGTTTTTTGTAAAAACTACAGGTGAAACCGGCGTTTAAACTCGGTTTTTAGGGTGCGGTCTCCAAATATAAGCGAGGCAAGCAGGCTGGCAAGCCCCAGGCCGGCCGGTATTAAGGCCATTACAATATTTTGGGCAAGGCCGGTTAGGTATAAAACAAGGGGGGCAAACCCCAAAATGCCTATAATAACCTGGTACAAAATGTACTGGGCCCAATTGGTGCGGTTAAACACCGCCAGCAGCGCAACCGAAAGAATGCACACAATGATAATGCTGGGGATAACGTAGTTGGTGCTCCAGCCTTTGTAGCCGATAATAAAATCGAGCGAGATGGTGAGGGCGCTAGCAAAAAACACCTGCAACACTGCTTGCAGGGCAAAGTTAACCCCCCGTTGCAGCAGCGGCGGCACCACCAGCCAGCCGTAAATAACCGCTGCGGCCACAATTAAACACCACAAAAACCCGGGTGTTACCAGCAGGTTTATAAGCACCGATACCCCGCACCCCAGCAAGGATAAAAACAGCAGCAGCCGTTTAATGAAATTGTACTTCACCAGTTTATCGGCTAAGTTGGGGTAGCTGTTTTGCGGCACGGGGTGGGGTGGGGCGTTGCCCGGCAGCAATATTTCGTTACAAAGCGGGCAAAAGTTTTCCTCTGTGTGCACGTGGGTATGGCAAGCATTACATGTTTTCATTGTACACCCCGTTGGTTTCAATGGTAACGTCCAGGCCGTCGGCCGTAAGTTGGCGCACCACCGCCTGTTGCAAAGCAGGGCTTTGCAGCGCACTGGTAAAAGAGAAGGTTAAAATATCGTTGTAGCTGGCGGCGGCACACTTAAAGGGCTCCCGTGGGGAGCAGCTAAGCAGTGCCCCCGCCCCGGCCACAAAGGGGGCAAAAGCGGGCGGCATTTCTACCTTGCCAACGTTAGAAAACCCCAAAGTGCTGGATTTAGCGCTGGCCTTGAAGATGGCACGCAGCACAATATTTTTAAAAAGAAGCGGAGCCATGCGAACCAGCGGGTGGTTACCACCGCCCACGGTATAGCTTATTTTTTCCTGCATATTTTCCAGTGTAATTTTTTCTTCAAACTGCTGTTTTACATCGGCCAGCAAATCCTCGAAGGTATAGCAGCCCCCCCCATACATAAGAGAAATGTAAACGTTGGAAAAAAAGTTGAGCGAAGTGGTGGAAGGAAACAGGTTGCGCAGGTTTACCGGCAAAAAAATGTTTACCGGATATTTGGGGGCCTGCTTGCGCAGTTGCTGGGTGTAAACAGCCCAGCCAATGCAGGCGGTTAGGTATTGCGTAACCGAAACCTGCCGCTCCCGGCACAGTGCCAGCAGTGGTTTTATAGGCGTATAGGCGTGCACCACCGAAAGGGCGTTCAGGGTGGTTCGCTCCCCGGTAAGGCTGGTGGCCCGCCCAACCCGAAAAGTGGATTTTTGGGTGGGGGTATAGTTTGCCACATAGCTATCTTCGGTGTTGGTGGCATGGCTGGCAAACCAGCGGGTGGTGCGGGTGATATCGTCAAAGACGGCAGGGTGGGCCAGCAACAGGTATTGGCAGCACAGCGCCTGCAAAAACTGCATGCCGCCGGTGCCGTCGGTAAGTACATGAAAGATCTCTAGGTTGATACGCCGCTCGAAATAAGTAACCCGAAAAAGAAACTGGTTGTTCTGCAAAGGGTCTATATACTGCACAGGGTAGTCGTCCTCTGGCTGCACGGTGGGGGTGGCGGGGTTGTTTTCAAAATAGCGCCAAAACAGGCCCCGGCGCATGCGCACCTTAAAGGCCGAAAACCACGGCAGAACCGTTTCGAGCGCTTTTTGCAGCAGCTCGGGGTCTACGGGTTCTTGCAGGGTTATAAAAAGGCGGTAAACGTTCGAGAACCGGCGCGAAGCAATTACCGGAAAAAGATTGGCGGTGTTATCCAGCTTGTGCCACCGGTTGGGAGAAGAGGGGCTCATACTGGCTCACCCCCAAACAAGGCAAGATGAATGGATTTGGCAAGCAGCAGCCCGCCATAAGGGGAGGGGTGCAGCCCGTCGGGCAGTACGCAGCCCTCGCGGATGCCGGGCTGGCCATCGGGGCGGCGCAGTACTTCGTCAAAATCCAGTATAGCGTCAAAACAATCGGCGCTACGCAACCAATGGTTCATCTGTTTGCGCAGCTCGTCCCTAAAAGCATCGTAGGGTTTGGCCAAAGCACGCGGGGGTATGGTGGCGGCGTAGGTTTTTACGCCACGGGCATGTAGCTGCCCGGCCAGTGCCTGCATGGTGGTGGCGTATTCTTCGGGGGTAATCAGGTCGGTTTCGGGCGCGCCGTGGGTGCCGGGGTGGCCAAGGTCGTTCGAGCCTATCTCGATAATGGCGTGGGTAAGCCCCGAAAGCGAGAGCAAATCGTCGGCAAAGCGGGCAACACCTGCCTTGCCAAACAACTCGCCCATGGCGGGCGGGGTGTTGTGCAGCAGGCGGTTGCCGCTTATGCCAAGGTTGCACAAGCTAATTTGGCCGGGGTAGGTATGGCGCAGCAGTTTTTCCAGCGGCACTGTCCAGTTGCCCTGCTGGGTAATCGAATCTCCAAAGCAGCCAAGCACCCGGCCGGGGGTTTCGCAGTGGGCAATAATTTCGCGCACCGAGGTAATGGGCACGGTCATATCGCTCATGGCAACGGTGTGGGCAAGGCGGCTAACAAGGCGGGGGCCGGGCAGGCTTTCATCGGCAGAAAAATTCCCTGGTTTACTGCGCTGGGCATCGTTTGCCACCCAGTTACCACTTACCACGGGTTCATCGGTGGGGTAGTAAATGCTTAGGGCAAAATAGTTACCTGCCTGTAAAGCAAAGCGGATGGTATCGCTAAGAATGGTTTGCCCGGGTGCCAGCGTAAAGTTAAGCACGCCACCCACCGTAACCGGGGCAAGGGTGCCGGGGGTTAGCTGGCCGGCCTCGTTACAGTGGGCCAGGCTAACAGCGCCAATGGGCAGCGGGTTTTGGCCGGTTTGGTTGGCAAATTTAACCGTTAGGGCAAAAGCGGCAATGTTGGCCTGCAAAACCAGCCGCAGGGTGCGCCCATGGTTTGCAAAAGGCTGCCCCTGCAAATTGGTTTGTGCCACCGCAAAAATACTTTGCAAATATTCTGTGTTTTGGCTCAAAGTATCACTCGTTTCTGTTGGTTTATGGGGTGTAGGGCCCCCAAATTATAATGTTGGTACTATTATAGCATGCCCTTGTGGTAATATAACCAATTTGTTTAAAAATCAGTTTGGTTTTAAAGTGGCAAAAAAATGCCGCTTTATCTTTTGCGTTAGTGTGGCTGTGGGCGGTGTGCTTGCCGCCCCGGTTTGCCTATAAATAAACATAACTTTGGCACTAAATTTACACAATTGTGCGGTACCATAAAACCATGGCAAAAGCCATAATGTTTACTGGGCCGCAGGGCGGCAAAGGAGTGATACGATGCGCCGAACATGGGCGGGTTTAATAGTGGCCGGGGTGCTGGCAATGGCAGGCTTGCTGGCCGCGTGCAGCAGCCAAAGGCTGGATATATTATCGACAACTACCTACGCTAAAATAGAAAAGGCAGGTAAAAAAGAACTGGTGTTGCAGCTGGGAGAATGGCAGGATGAAGCGTTTGTGCCAGGAACCTGGCAGGCAAAGGTTGCCCCCGAAGAAATAGCCGAAATTACCACGGGCAACGGCACCGCAATGCTGTATCAAGAGCTTGAAACTGGCGATATTGTGCAAATTTTTGTTAAAGCTAATACCAACGAAGAAGAAAGTGAGCTGCGCATACAGGTGGTAAAGCAGGCATAAAGCAATTTTGCAAAACAGCACACGATGTTTGCGGCAGCCACTGCCCAGCCTTGCTACAGGCGGGTTTGGCTTGCAATTGGCAAACGGCTGTGATATAATCTTTTCATCCGATTAATCAAACACGAAAGAGTGGGCTTTGCCCGCTCTTTCGCCATGTTATAAGGGCTTTTTAAAAGTATATTTTTGCTTTTGGGCCCAAAAACAAAATTGCATGTAAGGGAGCAAAAGATGGCGAAAGAAACCGGCAATATTGCCGCCCGGGTAGAGCAGCTTGTGCGCCCCACTGTGGAGCAAATGGGCCTGCGCCTTTGGGATGTGCGCTATGAAAAAGAAGGCTCGGAGTGGTTTTTGCGGATTTATATTGACCGTGACACCCCGCTGGATACCGACACCTGCGAGCTTGTAAGCCGCGCGGTAGACCCACTTTTGGATAAGGCGGACCCGATTGACCAAAGCTACTATTTAGAGGTGGGCAGCCCCGGCCTTGGCCGCCGCTTGCTAAGGCCAGAGCATTTTGCAGCCGTAACCGGCCAAAAGGTAATGGCCTACCTTATACGCAAAAACCAAGCAGGAGAACGCGAGGTTACCGGTGTGTTGCAACAGCAGCAGGGCAATGTTTTGCAGCTGCAAACCCAGCAAGGCCCTGTAGAAATAGATTTGAAAGACACAAGCTACGTAAAGCTGTGCGATGATGAAGACCTGTTTGCGAAAAAATAAAAAAGGCCAAGCGGCCATAATACAGCCAACATGGCGGAACGGATGAGAGAGAAAAATGAATAACGACGAACTATTTAGTGCCTTAGATATGTTGGAGCGGGAGCGTGGAATTTCGGCGGGATATTTGCTGGAAAAAGTAAAAAATGCCATTGTGATAGCCGTGAAAAAGGACTACGAAGTTGAGGACGAAAATGTTGCCGTTACCATGGACCCCGCCACCGGCACCTTTGAAGTAAAGCTGTTGCGGGATGTTGTGGACGAAGTAACCAACCCCAACACCCAAATTTTAGAAGAGGACGCCAAAAAGATAAAGAAAAAGCTGAAGGTAGGCGACCAGCTTGAAACCAAGCTGAAAACCAAAGATTTTGGCCGCATTGCCGCCCAAACGGCAAAGCATGTTATCCGGCAGGGTATCCGCGAGGCCGAGCGCAGCCAAATGTACACCGAAATGCAAAGCAAAAGCCACGAAATTGTTACCGGTGTGGTTACCCGTGTAGATAATGCCCGTGGCATTGTTGCGCTGGAAATTGGCAAAAACGAGGCCATTTTACCCCGCAACGAGCAGGTGCCCGGCGAGGTGCTTACCGAGGGCGAGCACGTGAAGGTGTATGTGGTAGATGTTGCCGTTACCGACCGTGGCCCCCGCGTAATGATTAGCCGCACCCACCCCGGCCTTGTAAAACGCATGTTTGAAATGGAAGTGCCGGAAGTGTTTGATGGCACGGTGGAAATTAAAGCCATTGCCCGCGAGGCCGGGCAGCGCACCAAGCTAGCTGTGTGGAGCAAAGACCCCGATGTGGACCCCCGTGGTGCCTGCATTGGTGCCCATGGCAGCCGTGTTGCCAATATTGTAGAAGAATTGAACGGCGAAAAAATTGATGTTGTGCTGTGGAGCGAAGACCCGGCGGAGTTTATTGCGGCCGCCCTTAGCCCGGCCAACGTGGTTAGTGTGGAAATTTTAGAGGGCGAAAACAAAAGCTGCCGGGTAACTGTGCCAGATAATCAACTTTCGCTGGCGATTGGCAACAAGGGGCAAAACGCCCGTTTGTGCGCCCGCCTTACCGGTTATAACATTGATATACGCCCCGAAAGCGGCTATTATGGCGAGGATGACCAGCAAGAGCAGGCCAACGCCGAAGCCGACGAAGAGGCATAAATCTTTATATATATGGTTGCGGCGAAAAGCAAAGCATTTTTTGGTAGAAACAATGTGACGAAAAAGAACATTGGACTAGCGACTAAAGACTAACGACTAGTGAATAAAGGGCCTATGCCCTTTACAGGAGGCAAGCTGTTTGACTGTGAGAAAAGTTCCTATTCGCCGCTGTGTTGGTTGCGGCGAAGGAAAACCCAAAAAAGAATTGGTGCGGGTGGTGCGCACTGCCGAAGGCGAAGTATCGGTAGATAGCACTGGCCGCAAGGCGGGCCGTGGCGCTTATGTATGCCACAATGCTGCCTGCCTTGCCAAAGCGCGCAAAAAAAAGAGTTTGGAGCGCGCGTTCGAGGCGGCTATTCCGGATGATGTATATGCCCGCCTTACCGGCGAAATAGAGGGCGGTGAGGACGGCGGATAAATTATTTGGCGCATTGTCCCTTTGCAAAAAGGCAGGCAAGCTGGTTTGTGGGTTCGATGCTGTGTGCGATAGCATGCTGGCCGGAGAAGCAAAACTGCTGCTTTTTGCAAGCGATGTTTCGGAAAAAACGCAAAAGAGGGCAGTGGAACAAAACAGCGGTGGCATACCCGTAAAAAGTTTGCCATACATGCAGCAACAAATTGCCATACTTACCAATAAACCGGTTGGGGTGCTTGCCGTAGCCGATGTAGATTTAGCCGCGCTGTGCATGGGTGCTTTTGCTGCCCCCGCGGGCCAGCCGCATAAGGAGGAACCAGTTTGATAATTAAGTATAAATTAAGTGATGTTGCCAAGGATTTGGACGTGCAAAACAAGCAAGTGGTAGACCTGCTGGGAGAAAAATTTGGGGCGGATAAAAAGTGGAGCCACACCACCCCCCTTACCGAGCCGGAGCTGGATTACCTTTTTAACCACTACACAAAACAGGCCGAGGTGCCCAGCTTTGAAGAATATTTAAATAGCGCCCCGCCCAAACCCAAAGCAGAGCCTAAACCGGCAGCCAAACCTGCGGCTAAACCCGCAGCCAAAGCCCCTGCGGCGGCTGCACCTGCGGCCAGTGTGGCCGAAAAGCCCACTGCCCAGCCCAAACAAGCGCCCACTGTTGCCCCTGCGGCACAGGCAGCGCCCAGCCGCCCGCCGGCAAAGCAGCCGCTTGCCAAAAAGCGAGACGGCCTTGGCCGTGTGCGCGAAATTAAGGATGACAAGCCAGACAAACCAGCCGCGCCCCGGCACGAGGTGGTTACCCGTACCATCGATACCAGCTCTGCCGATGTGAACCTGGATAAATTTAACGAAAAATATACCGAGCTTGCTGCGGCCCGCCCCATGGATAACCGCCGCAAACCCATGCCGGCCGGCAACCGCCAAAAGCTGCGCAAGGGTGGTAAATTTGGTGGCCGCCAGCCGCAATACCCCAAAAAGCGCGAAACCGAAGCCGAACGCCTGCAACGCATCCAGCTAGAAAAAGCCCGCAGCCTGCAGCTTAAGGTTTCTATTCCA
>JAJDJP010000050.1 GCA_030267215.1 Ruminococcaceae bacterium OttesenSCG-928-A16 | reverse complement strand
CGGCTCGCGCCCCATTACGGTGGTGTACAGCAGCTTTATAAAGGTGGTGTAGTTGTGGTTTTGGCCAATAAACTCGGGGCTGTTGAGGAAGAAGTTTACCACGCTGGTGCCGGTTTCTTTACCGCTGGCCAAAGCTTGCACCCAGTAGTTTAGGCCGCTGGCGTCGGGCTGGCGCCGCATGGCAGTTTGGTACAGCCGGGTAACAAAATCTTGTAAATGCTCTTTTAGGCCAACCAATGTAACCCTAACGGCCATTAAAGGTTTGTTTGGGTTACCAGTACTATACTGGTAAGTAATGTAGGGGTATAAAGCACTGGCATATTTAAAAACCAATATCCCGCTTTGCGCATCATAATCATACCCCTCGGCACCAGCGCTAAAGCTTACGTTATGCAGGTTCTCTTTTCCAACAATATTTTTAAAATCAAGTACATATCTTGTTCCAACAATATGCACTTTTGCCGATATTTCTTGTGTGTTCAATGTCCCAGTTGAACCAGTTTTAGAAAACAAGTATGGGTAAGGAGAGAGATCGATGGTGGCAAAGCGATTATACCCAATGCTTAGCTCTTCTATATTGGGGCAAGTGCTTAAATCTAAAAATGATAGCTTGTTAAAAGCACAATTTAACTTTTTCAGAGCCGGAAGATTGCTAAGAATCAACTCCTCTAAATTATTAGAAAAAACATACACATTTATAAGGGCTCCACAATCAGCTATGTTTAAGCTGGTTAACGAATTGTAATTACAAGAAAGAGAAGTTAATTGTTTGTTTTTACCGATATCTAAACTGGTTAATGAATTGTTATTACAAGAAAGAGAAGTTAATTGTGTGCTGTTACTTATATCTAAACTGGTTAATGAATTGCTATCACAAGAAAGAGAAGTTAATTGTGTATTTTTACTGATATCTAAACTGGTTAATGAATTGTTATAACAAAACAAGTAAGTTAATTGTGTGCTGTTACTGATATCTAGACTGGTTAAGGCATTCCCACCACAAGAAAGAGAAGTTAATTGTGTGTGTTTACTGATATCTAAACTGGTTAATGAATTGTTATCACAAGACAAGTAAGTTAATTGTGTGCTGTTACTGATATCTAAACTGGTTAATGAATTGTTATAACAAGACAAGTAAGTTAATTGTGTGCTGTTACTGATATCTAGACTGGTTAAGGCATTCCCACCACAAAACAACGTTTCAAGGGCAGCATTGTGGCTTACATCAAGGCTTGTAAGCTGGCAATTATACACAAACAAGCTTTTTAAGTTCACAAAATATTCAATTCCTTTTAAATCTTCCACTGGTTGCTCGCTAACACTAATAAACGTTGCTCTTGAAATTTCAGAAACGCTTAAAACACCATTTTTGTCGCTGTCTATCTTTTCTAAAATATAATTTCTGAAGATTTCATCTGGGAAATTTTCTGCATTTATCGCTACATCGCCCGCCGCCAGCAAAGAAAATTTATCCTCTGCCAACAAATCTTCTTCTGGCAAGCTATCGGCTTCCTCTGCTTCCTGCAATTCTTCGCTGGGCAGGCTTTCATCGCCCGTCGGTGCACTCTCGTCGTCTAGCATGGCGCTCTCATCTGGCAAAGCCACCTCGCTTTGCGGCAGTTCTTCGGCGTTTTCTTGTTCTTGCTCCTCTGGCAGTGCCACGCTCTCCTGCTGCTCCACCACAGATACATCGGGCTGTGTAGAAGCTGACGCCGCTACCATAATGGGCAATGGTAATGCCACCGCCATGCACAGCACCAATAAAACCGCTAAAGTTTTCCGCATAATTTTCCTCCGGTTCGCCTCGTTTAAAGGCATTTATTGGCCTAATCATAGCAAAAGGCATATCAGAAGTAAAGCAAAATTCACCTTTTTCGCAGTAGCCTACTCTTGGCGACAAAAATAAAATGCTGGAGAAGTTCGTTTTCTCCAGCATTTTTCTTCTGTTTTGGGGCTTGCCGCAGCCCCTTTTTGGTTATTGGACACCATGCTCCATCGTTTGCCGTTCATAGCATTTGCCATTTTTGCCAAACAAACGCGTTAAACGTCCTCGCGCTTTTCGCCAATGTACACAATAGCAATCGCATCGGGCCCGGTGTTGCTGGCCACTGCCGCACCTAGTTTAAAGGTAATTAAGGGTTCGGCCTTCCACTTTTTTTTGCACAGGGCGGCCAGTTCATCTATAATGGGCTGGCTGGTGCCACCAATCATATACTCTTTGGTGTCGTCCATATTATTCGCCGCCTGCTCCATCAAGGCAGGCAGCACTTCTTTATCGCCCCGCACCTTTTTGCGCACAACGCTTTTTCCGTCTATTAGGCTAATAATGGGGCGCAGCCCCAGTAACTCGCCCGCAAAGGCGGCTGCCGCGCTAATGCGGCCACTTTTTTTCATAAAACGCAGGCTATAGGCGGCCAGCGCAATTTCTACCCGGCTAAATTTGTCTTTCAGCCATTCCACCACGTCGCCCATTTCGGCGCCGTTATTTAGCTTGCGGGCGGCCTCGGTAACATACCAGCCATAACTAACCGAGTAGGTGCGGCTGTCTACTATTGTAATTTTTAAGCGGCTACCCGGGCGTTGCTGCCTAAACTCCCGCTCAGCCATCACGGCGGCATCGTTGGTGGCGCTGCCGCTGGCATTTATAGAAACATACAAAACCTGCTCTAGCCCTTCATCGTCGTACGCCTCAAACTGGGCCAAAAAGCGGGGCATGGTTACGTGCGCAGTGGCGGGCACCTTTTCGCAGGTACGCAGCATTTCGTAGTATTCATCAAAGGTAAAATCCTGCCGCTCGGTATAGCTTTCGCCGTCTACCGTAATTTCAAAATTCATAATATCCACGCCGCTTTTTTCGGCAAGGTCTACTGGCAGGTCGCAGGCAGAATCAGTTAATACTGCAATTTTACGTTTTGGCATAACGGTTCTCCTATTTAACAGAATGGTGTAGTGCACCACTGGTGGCAAGGTCATCAAAATTCCACTGGCGCAAAACCTCGTAAGCGCCCACCGCCACAGTGTTAGAAAGATTTAAGCTGCGCAGCTGGCCCCGCATGGGCAGGCGCACACAGTTTGCATAGTGCTGGGCAAGCAAGGGCTCGGGCAGGCCTTTATCCTCGCGGCCAAACACAAGGTAAGCATTGTTGGGGTAGGTGATATCGCTATAGCGGCGCTGGCCCTTGGTAGTAAAAAAATACAGTGCCTCGCCCGTGGTACGCTGCAAAAACTCTTGCAGGCTATCGTAATAGGTAATGTCCAGCTTGTTCCAATAATCTAGCCCGGCCCGTTTTAATTTAGCATCGGTAACCGTAAACCCCATGGGTTGCACCAGGTGCAGCCGGGCACCGGTGCAAGCACAGGTGCGGGCAATGTTGCCGGTATTTTGGGGAATTTGTGGCTCCACCAAAACAATATTTAATGTGTGCAAACGCAGGCGCCTCCAAAGTATAAGCTTGTAATAACAAGTAAAAACCAATTATACAGCCTTGTTTGTCCTTGTTTTTAGGCAAGCAAGGCAAACAATTTTATAAATTATTGACATAGCTGGTTAGGCGATACAGCTGGGCCTCGAACCAAACACCGTGCCGGGTTTCGCCCCCGGCCACATAGGTTGCCTGTGCGGCGGCCTCGGCAAATTCGCCTGCGGCGGCGGCCGCTTGCGGGGTAGGCACCCCTTGTAAGGTAAGCCCCACCAAGGCGGCGGTAAACAAATCTCCGGTACCGGGGTAGTTTTGCGGCACAAGCTGCACCGGCAAGGTATATTGCCCGCTGCCATTGGGTCCACACCCCGCCACTGCAAGGCCACCACCCACCAGCGGCACGCTGGTTGCCACCACCGCGCACCCCGGGGCCGAAAGCAGCCCCAGCCGCCGCTGTATTTCTTCGGGGGCGGGGGGGGTGTTATCGGGCTCCAAATTAAGCAGCAGAGCAGTTTCGGTGTAATTGGGGGTAATTAGGTTGGCCGTTTGGCACAACTTTTGCATGCTGCCCACCATTTCGGGGGTAATTTTGCTGTAGCGCTTGCCGTGGTCGCCCATGGCGGGGTCGGCTACTAGTAAGGCACCCGGATACTGCTTTTGAGCATGCTGCGCCAGTGCAAACTGGGCATCGCTTTGCAGGTAGCCAGTGTAAATCGCATCGAAGTGAATTTGTTGCTGCTGGTAATGCGCCAGCGCTTTTTCTGCGTATTCGGTGGTGTCTTGCACTTCTACTGTGCCAAACCCACCCGTATGGGTAGAAAACAGCGCCGTTGGCAAGGGGCAGCCCTGCACACCGCAGGCGGCCAGCACCGGCAGTACCACCGCAAGGCTGCTGCGGCCAGCTCCCGCCATATCCATAATGCACAGTACGCGTTTTGGCGGTTGCATGGCGGCCTCCCTCTTACCCCACGCAGCAGGGTAAAGTAACAGTAAAAAAATTGTTAGCGTATAGTATTATATATCAAACTATAGGGCAAATGCAAATGCCCGGCGCCCCCAAAAACTTGAGGTTTTTGGGCCAGGAAAAAGAGATTCAAACCCCTGGCGGCCTTTTAAAGCAGCTTTGTTAAAATTGTAAGCGGCGAAGCAAAATCAAGGGCGTTTCTTTTGTGGCCATTCACCGCCGAATGGCCGAAGCCACCGCCCGCTACGCTTTTCAAGTGGGTGAACCAGTTCACCCTATTCGTTTAACAACGAATACCCTTGAGTTAACGCCCCCCGGACGACGAAACTGGAGGGTGTAGCTTAGCACAGTGGTGTGTTCTACCCATCTTCCATGGAAATTCACCCGCCGGGATTATGCGGCAAATTTGTTCTTCCCAGTTATTCCCTTTGGTGGTAATCGTTACGCTACGAAATTTCCCATTGGCATGGAAATAGGCAGCCATATCGGGAAAGCAAACTGCGCATTCTTGCCATATAGCCATGGAAATACTTTGGCCTTTGCAATAAATGGCCTACTGCTCCGCATTTGTTTCCTCTGGCACAGCAAATTACGCTGCGAAATTTCTTATTGGCGGGGTTGCATTTTAAGTTCGAGATTGGGAAGCAAAGCCTAGGGTAAAACCCGCTTTTTACAGCTTAATAGCTTTTATGCCTTGCCGCAAAAAGCCGGTATAACCAAGGTTTTTTGCGCCGGGCATAAAAGCTATTGGGGTTTTGTTGTTTTTTATTATAATACAGCCATTAAACTGCGTGGCACTGTTTGTTTGGCAAAATTTTGCCCGCTTTATTTTACGCCGGGGGCGGCCAGCGGCGCCTCAAACCAAAAGGTAGCGCCATGCCCAGGGGTGCTGTCCACCCCATATTCAAAGCCATGTGCCACAAAAATAGCCTTGGTAATAGAAAGCCCCAGCCCGGTACCAGCCTTGCCGGCATCGGCCCGGCTGCGGTAGTATTTATCAAACAAATGGGGTAAATCTTCGGGCAAAATACCCTCGCCGTGGTCGGTTACCTCTATGCGCACCGTTTTATGCTGGGTTTTAAATACCCGCAGGCCAAGGTAGCCATCTGCACCCACGTGCTTAGCCGCATTGCCCAAAAGGTTGTGCAGGGCACGCTCTACCATGGCAGGGTCGGCCACTATCTCGCAATTTTGCTCGCTTTCAAAATGGAAGAAATACCCCTCTTGGTGGGACATTTCTTTATAGCCAAAGGCCAGCTCGTCGCACAACTGCGCCACATCAAACTGCACCATTTCGGGCTTTTCGTGCCCGCTAGACATTCTCGAAAGTTCCATTACGCTGTTTACCAGCACCGAAAGTCGGTCGGTTTCGTTAATAATTACCGATAATTGCTGGGTGCGTTTGGCCGGCTCGTCTCCAGTTAAATCTCGCACGGTTTCGGCATAACCCTTTATTAAGGTAAGAGGGGTGCGCAAATCGTGGCTAACGTTGGCAATAATATCCCGCTGCAGCTCGGCCGAGCGCTTTACCTCCTGCGTCATGGTATTAAAATCCTGCGCAAGGGCGGCAATTTCATCGCTGCCTTCTTCGTGCACCTCTACATCGTAGTTGCCTTTGGCAACCTCTTTAGCTGCCACCGAAAGCCGGCTTAGTGGCCGGGTAAACCAGCGGCTAAAACCCCAAGCCGCCAAAATAGAAACCAAAATAAGCACCATTAGCACCGGAAACATTAATTGCTTTAACACCCGCACCGCTTGGGGAATGCGCTCGATATTTGCGCTTACAATAACTGTGTACAGGCCGTTTGCCGTGGTGGTGCCCACCACCATTTGCCCGCTGGAAATAATACCGAAAAAGTTGCCTTCTTGCCGCACTTTTAGGCGCAGCAAGGTAACCAGTTCGCTGTCGGTTTCTACCCTAAAGGGAATACCTTGCAGCATATCTTTAGGGGGGTGCAGGGCTGTTTCGGAGAGAGGGCCGTGCCAGTACAGGCATTTCAGGTCAGCTCCGGCAATATCCACACTGCTTTCGCCCGCATTAATGGTACCATTTTCCATGGTGGCTTCTAGCGTGGTGGTTACGTTGGTAGCCAAAATTTGCCGCTCGCCGTTGCCGTCATCCTCGGTTATGGGGGTGTTTTTAGCCTGTGCACGCTCTAACGTTGCTGTAACGCCGTACATCACGCTCTCCAAATCCCGTTTTACAAACGAGTTGTATACCGGTTCCATCAGCTGCACCGCAAATATCCACACAAGGCACACCAACAGCAAACAAAGGCCAACCACAAAAACGGTTAGCCGCCTGCGTATGCTGCCTTGCATCCAACATTTAAAGCGGTCCATCGGGGCTTTGCTGTCTTTCACAATCTTAGTCTACCTCCGGCACAAATTTGTAGCCCACGCCCCACACCGTTATAATATTATCGCGGTAGCGCCCCAAATGGCTGCGCAACATTTTTACATGGGTATCCACCGTGCGGTCTTCGCCGGTATAATCGTAGTTCCACACCTTTTGCAGTATCTTTTCGCGGCTTAAGGCAATGCCCTTGTTGGCCGATAAAAACACCAGCAAATCAAACTCTTTTGGGGTAAGGTCGGCTTCTTTGCCGTCTATGGTAACCATGTGCGAGGCAGTATCGATAGACAGGCCACCAAACACATAGCTCTCTCCTTCGGCTTTTTCTTTAGGCAGGGTGCGGTTTAGCACCGCTTTTACCCGGGCCACCAGCTCCCGTGGCGAAAAAGGCTTTACCACGTAATCATCGGCGCCGCCCTCTAGCCCGGCCAGTTTATCGTATTCTTCGCCTCGGGCGGTAAGCATAATTACCGGGGTATCTATTTTGCGGCTGCGCATTTCTTTCAGGGCGGCCATGCCGTCCATAAAGGGCATCATCACGTCTAAAATCACTAAATCTATGCCGCCCTTGGCAAGGGCAACCAGCGCAGCGCTGCCATCGGCCGCCTCCTCGCACTCGTAACCGGCATGCTCCAAATGTTCACGTATCAACTCGCGAATGCGGGGCTCATCGTCTACAATTAATATTTTTACCATATTCGTCACCATTTTCTTGTAATTTCGTTTATAGAATAACCAGCGCCAACTGCGCTGGCAGGTGCAACAATATAAAGGTTTCCCTTTATATTGTATCATACCCATGGCGTATGTTGTAAATGTGAAAGAAAAAACCTATACTTATGAAAGATGACAGAGTATCTTATTATTTATTTTTTTGTGCAGCATATACTACCAAAACTAAAGAGGTGTTTTTGTGTTTTATACCGTTGTATTACCGGTTGGCCTTGCTATTTTATTTATGCTTTTTTTAATTTGGACGGGTAAAAGCACCCCCGGGCAACGTGCCCCTTTTTATGGGCGTAATTTTGCCCACCGTGGCCTGCATACCCCCAATAAAAAAACCCCCGAAAATAGCCTTGCCGCTTTTGAGGCCGCCTGCCTTGCGGGCTATGGCATCGAGCTGGATATTCAGCTTACCAAAGAGGGCGAGGTGGTGGTTTTTCACGATGATGACCTGAAGCGGGTTTGCGGGGTAGAGGGCCGGGTGGATAGCTTTTTGCTGGAGGAGTTACAGCAAATGCGGCTAGAGGGCACCAGTCAAACCATCCCCCTTTTTGCCGAGGTTTTGGCGCTGGTAGATAAGCGTGTGCCGCTAATTGTAGAGCTTAAAACCGGCCCGCGCAATACCCTACTATGCCAAAAAGCGCTAGAAATTTTGAATGGCTACGAGGGTGATTTTTGCATTGAAAGCTTTGACCCACGCATTGTTGGTTGGTTTAAAAAGAATGCCAAGCACATTTTGCGCGGCCAGTTGGCCGCCGCCCCTAGCCAGCTAAAAAATGGTATAACCGGGTTTATTGTGGGCACTTTATTGTGCAATTTTTTAGGCCGCCCGCAATTTATTGCCTACGGCATTGGCAAGGTGCCCTTTACCGCCAGCTGGGCACAAACCGCCGCCATGAAGGTTTGCTGGACCGCCCGCCCCAGCAACAACACCGAAGAATTGCAAGCTAATAACGATGCCGTTATTTTTGAATTTTACAACCCGGAGCCACAGTATAAAACCCAGCAAAAACCCGAAGAAGCACCCCCAGAAACCGAGAAGATAAACAACCCCACTGATGAAGCGTGACAACCAAAATAGCACCCCTGTGGCAAAGTTTTGCCGCAGGGGTGCTAAGTTTAATATGCAAAAAACCTATCCCCCCTAACGCTATCGCGTTTATCCCCCCTTTAGGCAAGGGGGGCAAGGAACGAGCTTGACTGGGGGATTGGGGCGCCTTACACTTACAAAGTTAGCGGTACAATACATCAAAGTGCGAACAAACATAAAAAAGATGCAGTACTAGGAAGCAAATAAGCACACAAGGGCCGCATACACTTAGTATGTAACCGCTGTGTGCTTATGCAGCTGACGACGTAATGCGCTTTTTTTAGGCTAAGGCGATGACAATGCCGCCGTTATTGGCATAAGTGCTGGATAGCCCACTGGTGGGCACCATAATTACCTCGGCCAGGGCGGGGCAGGTGGCTAAAAAGTCTTTTTTCAGCTCGGCGGCACGCTCGGGGCAGTTGCAGTAACTAAGCACCATGGTAAGGCTGTTTTTTATGGCGGTGCTGGTTTTTTCGGCCAGCATTTCTACCAAACGGGCAAGGGCTTTTTGGGTACCACGCACTTTTTCTAGCGAAATAATCTCGCCATCGCCATTTTCGCCCATAATGGGGCGCAGCATTAGCATGGTACCCAGCATGCCTGCCATGCGGGGAATACGGCCATTTTTAATAAGGGTGCCAAGGTCTTCTAGCACAAAATAGGTGCGCATGTTGTTTATAAACAGCGGCATTTCTTCTTCCAGCTGCTCAAAGGTAGCGCCCTCGCCAATGCGCTTGTTAAGTTCCAGCACAATGCGGGTTTCGCCAGCCGAGGCACTTTTCGAATCCAGCACCAGTATCTTTCTTTCGGGGGATTCTTCCAGCACCATTTGGCGGGCGGCCATGGCAGCGTTAAAACTACCCGAAAGATGATGCGACAGCGTTACCACCACCGAGGCTTCGGCGGTGCGCATAAGCTCGGCAAATTCTTCGGGGGCGGGGGCCGCCGTAGAAACCGGGTTTTTGGTGGCTTTCATGTCTGCCAGCAGGTTTTTTACATTGATATTTGCGTCGTCTACATAGTGTTTATCACCATCGATGGTTATTTTTAGGGGCGCGCTTAACAGGTGCAGGGTACTGCGCATGGCAGGGGTAACATCGCAGCAAGAATCTGCAATTATTTGAATTTGCATACGGCTTCTCCTTTATAAACAGCGGCTATAGGGGTAACAGGGGCGTTTAGCCCTTGCCGCCCGCCCTGCTTCGGTTGCTAATAAAAGGGAACATACCACGGGGCAAGTAGCGGGGGAGAATGTTCCCTTCCGGCCAGCCTTACCCGGCAATACAAAAACTTATTATAACATATAGTTATGTATAACTTGTGCTTTTCCCCTAACAAAACATAGGCTTTGGCAAAAAATAATTCCACCTGCATGGTACAACCTTTGCGGGGTAGTGTCAAACTTTTGGGGCGGCAACTGCCGCTTGTTTTACCGGCCTAAATTTGGTACTATATTAAAGTATTGTACTTATGGTAAACAATGGCGCCATGCCCTGCTGCAACCGGCCTTTACAGCCATGGGTTGCTTATAATAAAACCGGAAGGACGCCCCCCTTATGCAAAACCGTGTAGCTGCTTTTTTTAAAGAAAACAACCTGCCCCTGCAACCTATTTTTACCGGCGAAGATACCTCTACCGTGCAAAAAGCCGCCGCTATTTTGGGCGTAGAAGATGGCCAAAT
>JAJDJP010000005.1 GCA_030267215.1 Ruminococcaceae bacterium OttesenSCG-928-A16 | reverse complement strand
TTTATTTGCCCACCTATATATATTGATTTTAGCGCAAAAGTGCTATAGTATAAAGGATATTAACCCCGGTGCCATGGCCCGGCTCTATGCGCCTTTGCGCGCTTTTTATTGGTTTGTTTTGTATTTTATTTTTTTGAAAGGAACCACCCAACTATGCGAAAAGCCGGTGTTTTATTGCCCATTAGCAGCTTGGCATCACGCCATGGTATTGGCACGCTGGGCAAAACCGCCTATAGTTTTATCGATTTTTTGGCCGAGGCCGGGCAAAGTTATTGGCAAGTTTTGCCGGTGGGGCCCACTGGCTTTGGCGATAGCCCCTACCAAAGTTTTTCTGCCTTTGCGGGCAACCCCTATTTAATAGATTTGCCCCTGCTAGTGCAGCAAGGGCTATTGTTGCACCAAGAAATTGGCACCGAGTGGGGAGAGGTGCCCAGCAAGGTAGAGTATGGGCTGCTATTTAAAAAGCGTTTTGCTGTGCTGGCCAAAGCCGCCGCCCGCCAAAACAAAGCCGACCCAGCCTACCGCGCCTTTTGCGAAGCACACGCCAGCTGGCTGGACGATTACGCCCTGTATATGGCTATAAAAGAAGCACATGGCCAGGTGGGCCTACAACATTGGCCCGCCCCTTTGCGCACCCGCCAACCGGCCGCCCTGCAACAAGCCGCAGTGCAATATGCCCCACGGGCCGAATTTTGGCGCTGCCTGCAGTATTTCTTTTTTACCCAGTGGCAAAACCTAAAAACTTATGCAAACCAAAACGGGGTAGAGCTTGTGGGCGATATCCCTATCTATGTTTCGGACGATAGCAGCGATTTATGGGCCAACCCCGGGCTTTTTCAAACCGACCAAAACGGGCATTTAAGCGTGGTGGCAGGCGTGCCGCCCGACGCTTTTTCGGCCGACGGGCAGCTGTGGGGCAACCCGCTATACAACTGGCCGGCCCACAAGCGCACCGGCTATGCCTGGTGGATGCGCCGCCTTGCGCATTCGGCCGCTTTATTTGATGTGAGCCGAATCGACCACTTTCGTGGCTTTTGCGATTATTATGCCATACCCGCCGGCGCCAAAAACGCCCGTGTGGGCGAGTGGCGCCCCGGCCCGGGTAAGGATTTTATCCGAGCCTTACACAAAAAACTGCCCGCCATGCAAATTATTGCCGAAGACCTTGGCTTTTTAACCCCCGAAGTGCATGAATTGCTGGCCTTTAGCGGATACCCCGGCATGAAAATTTTGCAATTCGCCTTCGACAGCCGGGACGACAGTGATTACCTGCCCCACAACTACCACCACCACACCGTTGCCTACACCGGCACCCACGACAATACCACCACCCAAGACTGGCAGTACACGGCCCCCAAAGCCAACGTGGCTTTTTGCCGCCGATACCTGGGGCTTACCCCCCACCAAAACCTTACCGAAAGCCTTGTGCGTGCCACCCTGGCAAGCGTGGCGCAAACCGCTATTATCCCTTTGCAAGACTGGCTGCACCTAGGTGCCGATGCCCGCATTAACACCCCCTCTACACTGGGGGGCAACAATTGGCGTTGGCGGCTGGTGCCGGGCCAGCTGCCCCAGGCGCTTGCCACCCACATGCGCCAGCAAACAGCCTTGTACGGGCGGCTTTCGGCGGCGCAGCGTGCCAAGGTTACAGCCAAAACCCAGCAAAAAGAGTTGCAAACTGCTTTAACCACCGCCGAAAAGGCCGGGCAATAGGCCAGGGCTACTTGCTGCAAAACAGGTTTTGCTTTTTGCCGAATTTTTAGCAAAAAAGCCCCCAGCAACTACGCTGCATGGTATAATTATTTTACAAGCCTGCGCCCCTTCCCTTTGTTTGCACGGCCACCCCAAACCATTTGTTAGGAGAGATTGTGTATGATTGGTTTAATATTAATGATTACCCTGCCTATTGCACTGCGCAACAAGTTCCGCAATGCGGGGCTTAAAGGGGCACTGCCCTATAATTTGGGCATTATTTTTTCCATTCTTCTGGGGTATATTTTGGGGGCTCTTTCGTTTATGTATGCCATTTACCTAGATGACTACACCAGCAGCGACAATGGCTATATTTTCTTTTTTGTTGCCATGGGCGTTGTTGTTGTTAGCTATATTGTGGCCGGGGTTATTTCGGCTATGGGCGGCAAAAAGGTAGAAAAAAACATGCCCATTTTTCACCCGCCGGGCTACATACCCCCCAGCGGTGTTGTTCCACCCCAAAACTACGGCAGCCCTTATGGTGCACCACCAGCCTACCCTGCAACCAGCCAGCCTTACCCTGCAAACCAGCCTTATTATGGGCAGCCCTATGCCCAAAACCCTTATGCCTATGCGCCCACACCCGCGGCAACCGGCGGGCAACCTTACCCCGCCAGCCACACCCCGGCCGCCCCACAGCAGCCGGCTCCTTCAAAAACACCCGAAACCGAACCCTGGGATATCCCGGATAAAGAATGGTAGCATTTTATATCAAAACACATCATAAGCCACTCCCTTCCTCTTACATTGGTTATTTTAAAATAGTACCCCTCAGCCAAAAATTTAAACGAAAACCCACCCTTTTGTGTAGTTGCAAAATCTTTTTTCTATGATATACTACAAAGGAACGGGAAAATCACCTATTTCCCATAAAAAACAATGTTGGAGGATTTATATCATGAAAAAGAGGATTTTAAGTGTGGCATTGGCCTTTGCCCTTATTTTATGTATGGGCGCTATGCATGTTTTTGCGGCATCTCCCCAGGGTGGTGTAGCCATTGATGAAACTGGCAGCGTTACGCCTGCTGGCACTAAATTGGCGTACACCGTTATGAATGACGCCGCTACCGTGAATTTTATGGAAGCAAAACGCCAGGAACTTGGTGTTGCCGGCAGCTTAATGGCCGTATATGATATCAACCTTGTTAATGCCGACACTTACGCACCTGTTACTCCCGATGGTGATGTAATGGTTCGTGTAAACATCAGCGGCTTGGCTTCTTACGATACCGTTACCGTTCTTCACGAAAAGGCTGATGGTACGGTGGAAAAAATTGCAGCCACCGCCAACAATGGCTATGCTACTTTTACTACCAGCAGTTTCTCTCTGTTTGGCTTTTGTGTAGAAAAAGGGCAGGCCCCTGCCGAAGGCGGCGGTACCACTGCAACTTCGCCCCAAACAGGGGTATACCGCTAAGCAAATAAGCCTTGCCTGGCGGCCATAAGCCATAAATAGTAAATAAACAAAAAGCATTATCTTACCAGTAAGATAATGCTTTTTGTTTCACCTCATACTTTAAATAACTTTGCGGGAGAGTATTATGAAAAAGGTTACCCAAAAATACATTTGCTTATTGGTTGCTTTTATTGCCTGCGCCGCTTTGCTGGCCGCTTGCAAAAGTGCACCCTCTTCTTCCGCTGGCAGTTCTTCTTTTGCGGGTATGGCACCCTCTGTTGCACCAGTTGAAGAAACAAAACCACTATACCAGTCTCCGATTGATTTTTTTGAGTTGATTAACAAAAACGTGGATATCAGCGGCTGGATTACGGTGGACGGAACCAATATCGATTACCCTGTTACCCGTACATCCGACAATATATTTTACCTCACGCACGATTCGTACCGCAACCCCTTTGCGGGCGGGGGGCTTTTTATTGATATGGCCAACCGGCCCGATTTTGCCGACCCCGTTACCGTAATATACGGCCACGTTATGCCAGACGATACCATTTTTTCTCAGCTGCATTTGTATAGCGATCTGGCCTTTTTTGAGGCCAACCAGCAAGTGGTGGTATACACGCCAAGCAACATGCTTACCTACAAAATTTTTGCGGCATTCCCCCACGATACCAGCAACTTTTTATACCAAAAAGATTATGCAAAAACGCAGCAACGGCAAGAATTGCTGGATTATATTGAAACCAAAAAAGAAAACGCCAATGTTTTTTTAGAGCAAGTAACCGCTGAAGATCAGTTTCTTTTATTATCTACCTGCGCCGAAGAGGGGCAATCTCGGTATATTGTTGCGGCATGGCTGGCCGAAAAGGCGGTAGAATAATGCCGGATAAAGCTGTGAAAAAGAAAAAGCCCTTAAAAAAAATTATACTTTTTAGCATCATTCCTTTCAGTTTGGTGCTTTTTCTTATATTGTTATCTGTTTTTTACCTGTACTGCCCCTTAGGGCTGTATAAGCCCATGCAATCACCCTATTTGGCTTATTACCAAAATCTCTCCACCCCTTTTTCTACTACTGGCCAAGCGCAAAATTCCGATGTTGTGAACCTGCTTGTATTGTGCTTGGATACAGACACTGAAGCCGAGGCAAACCAGGCCACCATGCACCAGGCCGATACCCTTTTGTTATGCTCGTTTAACAAAAAAACGGGGGACATGCATATTTTGTCTGTGCCACGCAACATTGTTATTGCCATGCCGCACTTTGATGTTTTAGGAGATTTTGCCTACCTTGCAGACGAACCCCTTTGCAACGCGCACGCCCTGGGCAAAACCCCAGAAGATGCCATGATGATGACATTGGCCGCCGTGCAGGTGGTATTGGGCGGGTTGCCTATCCATGGCGTTGCCACGGTAGAGCTTCGGATGATTGAAAGCCTTGTGGATGCGCTGGGCGGCATTACGGTAGATTGCTTTTTTGACATTGCACATTATTACGGCGTGGGTATAGACGACCCCATTACGCTGGATGGCCCCGCGGCAATGGAGTATGTACGGGCACGCAGCTTACCCGGTATGGATGGCAGCAACGAAACCAGAATGATGCGCCAGATAAGCTTTTTGGCATCGTTGTATACGCAAACCGTGCCCCGCATAAAAGCCAACCCGTTTTTGGCCGCTAAACTTTACTTTTCTGTTAAAAAAGATTTTAATACCAGCCTTTCGTTGCGAGAAATCGCCTTTATGGGGGGGCGTTTTTTGGGCAAAGGCAGCCTCTCCTTTCACACCACCGCCGGGCAAGAGCAACAGGAGAACCTGTTTACCCCTGACTATGATGCGCTTTATGCTTATTTAGCGCAGTTTGCCCAATAGCAAAACCATCGGTGGTTACATTAGGGGGTGCCCCTTTGCGTTGTTGAAAAGTAAATTTTGTTCTATTCCAAGCCTTAAAATACGCTATTGGGCCACACCCTTAAATTATTAAGGAAAACATGATATAATTTAAACAGCACTTTAATAGCATGGTGCTTAATGCCCCTTAACGCCACACCGTTTTAAGGGGCAAAACATTGTGCATTTGCCCGGTTTGGGCAAGTGTTTGTGTTGTTTGTTGCAAATTATATTATAAATGGGAGGCCTACATTGAAAAACATGATGATTGGGCAATCGGGCGGGCCGTCGCCTGCCATTAATGCCTCGCTGGCAGGGGCGGTGCAATACGCCATGGCCAGCGGCCAAATTGGGCAGGTGTATGGCATGCTGCACGGGCTAGAGGGCTTGCTGCAACGCCAGGTGGTTTCGTTGTCGGACCAAATTGTAACCGCGCTAGATTTTGAGCTGCTGGTGCACACCCCTGCCATGGCCTTGGGTAGCTGCCGCTACCGCCTGCCCAAAGACGATAAAGAGATTTATGCCCAGGTGCTGCAAATTTTGCAGCACTATAACATTGGGTATTTTTTTTACTGCGGCGGCAACGATTCGATGGATACCATCGCCAATCTATCGGCTTATTTTCGCTCTCAAAACGCCGACATTAAGTGCATAGGCATACCCAAAACGGTGGATAACGACCTTGCTGTTACCGACCATACCCCGGGGTTTGGCTCGGCTGCACGGTTTGTGGCGGCCAGTTTTTCTGAAATTATGATTGACAGCATGGCCTACCCGGCGCCCTCGGTAACCGTGGTAGAGGTAATGGGCCGCAACGCCGGCTGGCTAACCGCTTCTTCGGTTTTGGCACGGGCGCACGGGTACACCGGCCCCCACCTTATTTACCTGCCCGAAATACCCTTTGACCACACCGCCTACATTGAAAAAGTGCGGGAAAAATTAAAAACCGAACGGCATGTTGTGGTGGCTGTTTCCGAGGGGATTCGCTCGAAAGAGACCGGGCGGTATGTATCGGAAAAAGACAGCGGCGAGGTGGATATGTTTGGCCACGCCAGCCTTGGCGGTGTTGCCGACGTGCTAAAAACCCTTGCCAAAGAGCAACTGGGCATAAAAGCCCGCAGCATAGAGCCCAGCGTGCTACAACGTGTGGGCATGCACCTTGCCAGCGGCACCGATTTAAGGGAAGCGCAGGAAGTGGGCGTTACGGCGGTTAAAACGGCACTTTTGGGCCAAACCGATGTGATGATTTGCATTAAGCGGGTAAGCAACCACCCCTACCTTGTGCGCTACGAAACAACCCCGCTTGAAAATGTTGCCAACCACGAACGCAAGGTGCCCCTAAGCTGGATTAGTGAAGACGGCACCAACGTTACCGAAGAAATGGTGGACTACCTTCGCCCCTTGTTCCGCGGCGAAACCCACGTAAATTACGAAGATGGCCTGCCACGCTTTTTCCGCATTAACCAAGAAAAACTGGTGTAATATAATTAATTTGTTGCCGTTCGCATCTTTTGTAATAAACTACTTCGCACAATCAACTGTAAAAACCATTCCCCCTGCTAATAGCAGGGGGAATGGTTTTTTAATACCAAATAACTTGATATATTACTCTTTCATCTGTCGTTTTACTTCATCGGCCACAAACTGCACTTGGGTGCCCACCACCACCTGCACACTGGTTTTGCTGGGGCGAATGATGCCCGCAACACCGGCCGAACGAATCTTCTTTTCGTTTACATCGGCATAGTTTTTCACCTCGGTGCGTAAGCGGGTAATGCAATTGTCTACGCTGGCAATGTTGGCCACGCCACCAAGGCCCTCTATAATAAGGGCGGCCACGGCCGCATAATCGTTGCTGGCAAGGGTGGCGGCTTTTTCTTCGTCGCTGGTTTCTTCGTCTTCGCGGCCAGGGGTTTTAAGGTTAAACTTGGTAATAGCGAAGCGGAAGATAACATAGTAGACAACGGCAACCACCAGGCCAATGGGGATAATAAACAAAGGGTTTTGAGCCATAGGAGCCATAAAACTAAGTATCCAATCTACCAAACCAGCGCTGAAATTGAAACCGCTGCGCACCGGCAGGGCGGCACAAATGCCGGTTACAATACCGGTGAGAGCTGCGTGGATAACATACAACGCTGGAGAAAGGAACATGAAGGAGAACTCAAGCGGCTCGGTAATGCCGGTAAAGAAAGAAGAGAGTGCGCTGGAACCCATTAGGCTGCCGGTTTCTTTTTTACGGCTTGGCTTTGCACAGTGGTACATAGCCAACGACGCGGCAGGCAAGCCAAACATCATCACCGGGAAGAAGCCTGTCATGTACATGCCGGTAGTGCCATAGATGCCGCCGGGAATGGTACCCCAGAATTTACCAATGTCGTTAATTTCGGCCACGCCAAACCAGAATACCGAGTTGAGCGCGTGGTGCAGGCCCAGCGGGATAAGCAGGCGGTTGAGAAAGGCGTAGACACCGGCACCAACGGCGCCAAAGCCCATAATAACTTCGCCAACCCATACCAGGCCGCTGTAAATAACCGGCCATGCAAAAAACAAAATAACGGCGGCAACAATACTAAAACCTGCCGTTACAATGGCAACACTGCGTTTACCACTAAAGAAGGCAAGCGCTGTTGGCAATTTGGTATTTCGGAACCTATTGTAGCACGCTGCACCAATAAGGCCGCACAAAATGCCGATGAACTGGTTACCGTCGCTAATTTTAACAAAGGCGGGGTTTACCTCCTCCACCGTTATTTTTAAAAACATGGCAACGGTGCCGGGGGCCAGCAGGCTTTTAACCATTAGCATGGAAACAAGGCCGGCCAGCGCCGCTGTGCCGTCGTTGTCTACCGCCATACCCACCGCCACACCAATGGCAAATAGAATGCCCATATTGTCGATTAAAGCGCCGCCCGATTTGATGAGAAAAGCAGCAATTACATTGTTGGCGCCCCAACCTTCGTGGTCTATCCAATAACCAATGCCCATTAAGATTGACGCCACAGGAAGGGTGGCCACCGGCAACATAAGAGATTTGCCGAGCCGTTGCAGATACTTCATCATAATAAAATCCTCCTCAATATTTTTGGGCACCCCACAAAACCAGCAATATCTTGATAAACGCTTTGTTTTTAAAAATGGGCGCACAAAACCAAGCAGCAGTGTTTGCCACAAATTGCCTGCCGCAGTTACATAGTTTATTTAATTGGCTATGAATGGTTTTGAAGCTTGCTTAGTATAAAAAGCGTTGTATCTGTATTGGGCCCTGCCAGGCACCCGGGGTAACAAAACGGATAAAACACGATGCCGCTACAAATTGGTTTGCAAAAACTCCTGCAAGGCGGCAGCGGCGGCCTCTTCATCGGGGCCCTCGAAGGTAAGGGTAATTTGTTGGCCGTGTTTTACAGCCAGCCCCATAACCCCCATAATGCGCTTGGCATCCACCATTTTAGCAGGGGTGCCAACCTGGATATTGCTGGCAAAAGCGCTGGCATTTTTTACCAGCTGCCCGGCTGGCCGGGCATGGATGCCAAGCTCGTCGGTGATGGTGTAGGTGATTGTTTTCAATGGGGTTCTCCTTTCGCAAGTGCAAAACAAAGTAGTGTTGTTTGCCTGTTATGCTGCAAAGCAATTGGGGGGGGTTATGCAAGCGGGCTTTCCCGCACAATGCTACGCAGTTCTAAAATTTTGCCCGGCGTCACCGAAAGTTCATCGAAGCCCATCTGCAAAAAGGTTTCGGTTAAGCTGGTATCGGCGGCAAGTTCGCCGCAAATACCGGCCCAAATACCGGCACGGTGGGCACTGTCTACCACCATTTGCAGCATTTTTAAAATGGCGGGGTGGTGGGGGTTATAAAAACGGTCCAGCTTGGCATTCTGCCGGTCAATCGCTAGGGTATACTGGGTTAAATCGTTGGTTCCAACGCTAAAAAATTCCACTTCTTTGGCCAGTTCGTCGGCCAGCATAACGGCGGCCGGGGTCTCAATCATAATGCCAATTTCCACCGCGCCAAAAGGTATTCCTTCGGCATTCAGCTCTTCTCGCGCCTCTTTGGCAGCCTGCTTACAGGCTTGCACCTCCCACAGCGAGGCCACCATGGGGAACATGATGGCAATGTTACCGTACACCGAGGCCCGGTAGATAGCGCGCAATTGTGTTTTAAACAACTCGGGTCTATCTAGGCAAATACGCAAGGCACGGTAACCAAGGGCGGGGTTTTCTTCGCGTTCTAAATGCAGGGCTGCTGCCTGCTTGTCGGCGCCAATATCCATGGTGCGGATAATTACTTTTTTGCCCTGCATACCCTCTGCCACTTTTTTGTAAGCTTCAAATTGCTCTTCTTCGCTTGGCAAGGTGCTACGGCCAAGGTATAAAAACTCGCTGCGAAACAACCCAATTCCCTCGGCATCACCCGCAAGGGCACGGGGCAAATCTTCGGCGCTGCCAATGTTGGCATACAGGTGAATAAACCGCCCACCCTTGGTTGTGCTGGCCAGGCCACGCATTTTTTCTAGTGCGTTGCGGCGGGCCTTGTGCTGCTGTTGCAGGTTTTTCATTTCGGCCAGTGTCGCTTCATCGGGGTCTAAAAAACATTCGCCGGTAAAGCCGTTTACCACCATGGTTTTGCCGTGCAGGGCCGCTAAGGGAATCCCTACTTCCACCTGCACCACCGAGGGAATGTTCATGGTGCGCGCCAAAATAGCCGTGTGAGAATTGGCCGAACCTTGCCGTGTTACAAAAGCCAAAATTTTATCTTTATCTATTTGCACTGTTTCGCTGGGGGTTAAATCTTCGGCCATTATAATGGCTGGGGAGGTGAGTTGTATATTGGCCTGACTGCCCAGTAAAATTTCCACCAAACGGTTCGAAATATCCAGTACATCGGTGGCCCGGTCCTTCATGTAGGCATCCTCCAGGCCGGCAAACACGCCGGCAAACTGTTGCCCGGTTTGCAGCACCGCCCAAGCGGCATTTTTGTTGTCGTTTGTAATTAAGGCCTGCACCGCCTCGGTATAATCGGGGTCCTCCAGCATCATGCGGTGCACATCAAAAATCTCGGCGTGCTGGGGGCCAAGGGTATCCAATGTTTTGGCATACAGGGCCGCTAGCTGTGTATCTGCCAATTGCCGGGCCGCCAAAAACCGTGCCCATTCATCGGTGGGGTTCTCTGCCGGGGTATCACTCACATCTATATCGGGCTTTCGGTAAACAAACACCTGCCCAATGGCAACCCCCACACAAACCGATTTTCCTCTCAGTGCTATCATACAAAGGCCTCCACTTCCAGCATGTTGCAATGCCACGCCTGCCACCGCATATTTTTTACAGGGGCTTTTTTACCAGGCGCATAATGGGCTGCAGTTCTTGCACCGTTTGGCCTGTTTCCATTTCAAAATGCTCAAAATCATCGGGGTTGCAAACCAGCACCGGGGTTACTGTGTTGTAACCATCGGCCGCAATGCCCTCCGTGTCAAAGCTCATCAGCAAATCGCCCGCCTTCACTCTATCGCCATTTTTGGCATGCACGGTGTAGTGCTTACCCTTTAGCTTTATTGTGTCTAGCCCAACGTGCACCAGCAGCTCAATTCCATCGTCCGCCAGTAGGCTCACTGCGTGTCCAGTGTCAAACATCAGCGCCACTGTGCCGTTTATTGGTGCCACCACCCGCCCGCCGGTGGGCTTAATGGCAACGCCCTTGCCCAGCATTTCCTCGCTAAAGGTTGGGTCGGGCACTTCGGTTATCGCAATGGTGGTGCCTGCAACAGGGGCCAGCACAACCAATTGCTGTTTGGGGCCGCCAAATATATTTTTCAATTTTTTAAACATTGTTGTTCCACTTCCTTCTTTTATGCTTTTTGGGGGCAACCCTGCCAAACCGGCGGGTTTATCATTGCGTATCGGTAATTTTTTTTATGTGGATGGCCAACGAAGAAATTTCATCGGTAGACAGGGTGTATTGCTGGCTCTCCTCAATATATCCCGCAATGCGCTCGGCCTGGGCAACGGCTACCGGGTAGGCACCTTTCATCAGGGTATAAAGGGTGGCATCTTGTGGCGGTGGCAGCGGCTCTTTTTTAATTACCCGGCGGGTTAGATATTTTAAGTGGGTTAAAAACCGCTCGGTAAAAAAAGCTTGTTCTTCTAGCGCAATGCCGGCCTCTTCTTTTAAAAGGGAGGCGATACTATCTACCAAGCGGGTAATATAGTAGGAATCGCTCACGGTGGTATCGTATTCTGCATTAATAATGTGCAGCGCAATGGAGGCCGCTTCTTCTTTGGGTAGTATCAGGCCGGTTTGCTGCTCTATCAACTGCAAGCCATATTTACCAATGGCATATTCCTCCGGGTAAAATTGCCGAATTTCGGACAAAAGGGTGCTGTGGAAATGCATACCCTGCTGCAAACGGTTGATAGAGAAGCTAATATGGTCGGTAAGGGTGAGGTAAATGCTCTCGTTCAGGCGTTTTTCTAGGTGCTGGGCAGCGTAGGCAATAATCTCGGCGGTCACATCAATGTGTGCCTGCGGCACCGAGGAAAGCAACTCCTTCAATCGCTCAATTTCATTTTGGCTGCTCATGCGGAAAATTTTCTCAACCAAATGCCCGGGTATATCGTCTCCGCTTTTGGCTTTGTAGCCAATGCCACGCCCCATCACCACAATCTCTTGCCCGTTTTCATCGTGGACACTTACAATATTATTGTTAATTGGCTTTGCAACCCGCACGGCAAACACCTCACAAAATAACCTAAAAATAATAAAAACCAAATTCCACCTAGGCGCCACAGCACCGGGGAATTTGGTTTTGCCTGCGTCACCAGTAACAACCCAAACTATGTTTTCTTTGTTTGGACATATTATAAACATATTTATTTTGCGATGTCAACCATATTGATTTTTCTAAAGGCAGCTATTTTTGTGCATGTTGCACGGAACGTCTCCCCTCTTTTAAAACAGGGCAGGTTGTCTATCGTTCTATTTTTCTTACTTTTTGGCGGTTTGCACAAAAATTAAAATTCTGTTCACTTTATGAGAAAGCGCTTTTAACATAACCTGTATGGCTATGTAAGCGAATATTAAAAGGCTGTTGCAAAAGATATCCTTTTGTAACAGCCTTTTGCGTGCAAAATAGCCACGCTTTGCACCATTACCGCCCGCTTGCCAAAAAAAACAACGCCATAGTGCCCGGCCCCGAGTGGCTGCCAATAACCGGCCCCACATAGTTAATGTAAACTTTTTTTACACCCAGGCGTTTTTTAACTTCGCTTGCCACATATTCGGCCTCTTCCAGGCAGTCTCCATGAGAGATAAATACCACCTGTTTATCGGCATCTATCGCTGTTTTTTCCATATGGCCCACCAATGCGTTCAAGCTTTGTTTGCGGCCACGCACCTTTTCCATTGGTATCAGGTGGCCTTCATCGTCTACATGCAAAATAGGCTTAATGTTTAACATGGTGCCAAACAGCGCCGCCGCGCCCGAAACCCGGCCCCCACGTTTTAAAAAGTTCAGGTCATCTACGGTAAACCAGTGGGCCATATTTAGCTTGTTGTTTTCCACCCAAGCGGCCACTGCATCAATGGTTTGCCCCTCGTTTTTTTGCTGCACGGCATGCCAAACAAGCAGGCCCTGCCCAAGGCTAGCCGCCAGTGTATCCACCACAATAATTTTAGCGTCGGCAAACTCGGCCCGCAGCTCTTCTGCCGCCAATTTGCCCGAGTTTACGGTGCCCGAAAGCCCCGAAGAAAATCCAAGATACAAAATATCTTTGCCGGCCGCAAGCACCGGGCGAAAAGACTCGATAAAATCGGCCACATTCACCTGGCTGGTGGTAGAGATGCCCCCCTCGCGCAATTGCTTATAAAACTCGGGGAAAGCAATGTCACGGCCATCGGGCCAGTTGGCGTATTCTTTATCTTTTAGGGTAAAGGTAAGGGGTTTTACCTGCAAACCCAGTTCTGCCACCATTTTTTCGTCAAAGTCCGCACAAGAATCTGTAAAGATTACATAATCTTTCAAGAAAATATCCCTCCTGTTGGCCTGCCCACCGCTTGTTTTTAGCAGTTGCCGCAAGCCTTTTTTGAATATCATTATTGTACCATGCCCGCCGCCATATTTCCACCGGCAACGGTTAAAAATTTATTGCCTGCGGTTGCTGCTTTTGCTTATAGGGCACGCATTTTCATCTACAAATATGCAGCGGGCTTGCTTTACAATAGCATTCCACACAAACTATTCCAGGTTGCCGGTTAGAGCCATTACCACCGCCAAGGCGGCGGCTGGGGCTGTTTCGCAGCGCAAAATGCGGGGGCCAAGCCCCACCGGCACAAGGCCGGCCTGCACCGCTTGCTCGGCTTCGGTGGGGGTAAAGCCACCCTCGGCACCGGTAAAAATAGCAATGCGCTCTTGCTGCTGCACCACCTGTTGCAATGGCTGGCCACCGCCCTCGTATAAAAACAGAGATACATCGTAGTTATTAGCCAATGTTAAGGCTTGTTTAAAGGGCATTGGCAGGGCAACCTGCGGCAAAATGCCCCGCCCACTTTGCTTGGCTGCCTCGGCCGCAATGCGGTTTAGGCGCTGGGCTTTTTTTTGCTCGTCGGCAGGGGTTTTTGCGGGTTTTACTACCGTGTTGGCACTAAAAAATGGCCTGATAGCGCCGGCGCCAAGCTCTACTGCCTTTTGCACCGCAAGGTCCATCCGCTCGCCCTTGGCATACCCTATAAACGCCTCTACCCAAATGGTGGGCTCTGCCACCGAAGGGTAGCTACCCAGTACCCGCAAACGTACCACACTGGCAGATACCTCGGTAATTTCGGCCTCGTAATCCATCTGCTTGCCGTTGCACAAAATTAATTTTTCGCCGGGTTTGGCACGCAGCACCTTGGCCAAATGCAGTGCATCGGGGCCGGTAATGGTGGCAGTGTCTCCCACAATGTCTTTGGTAAAATAACGGTGGGCCATCCAATTTCCTCCGCAAAAATATTTTTACAATTAGTATATTTTAAGCACAATACTACCCATTGCGCCCAGCAACCAACGCTACCCAGCCGTTTTTGCGCTCTACCTGTTTTACCACAAGGCCGGCCGCCTGCAGGGCTTGCACCACTTCATCGGCGCGTTCTTGTATAATGCCGCTGGCTATAAAGGTGCCGCCGGGGGCAAGTAGGGGGGTTACGTCGGGGGCCAATTTTTTAATGGCATCGGCCACAATGTTGGCCGTTATAATATGGTATTGCCCGCTGGTTTTGGCCGCAAGGTCTCCGGCTTCGGCCAAAAAATTTTGCTGCACATGGTTGCGCTGGGCGTTTTCGGTTGCGGTGCGCACACACATAGGGTCAATATCAATGCCCAGGGCGGTGCTTGCCCCAAGCAGCAGGGCGGCAACCGCCAAAATACCGCTGCCGGTGCCAATATCCAGCACGGTTTCGCCGCCTTGCACCAAGGTATCTAATAATTCCAGGCATAAAAAGGTGGTTTCGTGGGTGCCGGTGCCAAAAGCCATGCCGGGGTCTAAGGTCAGCCGCACACGGCCATTTTCGGGGTAATCTTCCCAGCTGGGCACCACCGCCAAGCGGCGGCCCACCTCTATGGGGTGGTAATATTTTTTCCAGGCGGTTTCCCAGTCTTCTTGTTGCACGCCGGCGGTGGCAAGGCTTGCATCAATACCGGCAGCAAACAGCCTGCTATGCAGCAGGTCCAGCACTTCGGCTGGGTTTTCTTCTGGCGAAAGATACAGATGAATTTTTACCACATCGCGGGGCTTATCCACCAGCTCTTGCTCAATTAAATCGATATGAGCGATGGCCAGCACCTGCTCCTCCAAATCGCTATAATCCTCTATGTATAAACCACCACCACTAATACCGGTGGCAATATCGGCAGCTACCTCTGCCTGGGCCTTTGGCACCTGTATGCAAACATCCGTCCACTCCATCGTGTACTCCTTTTTGGGCATTATAAAAGCTGTTTATTTTACTGCGCAGCGTCTTTGGCTTTAAGGCTAAAGGTACGCATACTTTACGTGTTTAAAAACATGTTAAAAAGCCAACGTCGTTTTTGCTGCATTTAGTATACCATTTTATTGCTTAAAAAACAGCGGTGGTGGTGCAGTGAATTTCATTGAAAATGATATCATCATTTTCATGGCAAACCATTTTGCCCCATTTTAAAAGCAATAAACCCCCCTCAGCAGGAGGTTTATTGCTTTTGTAAATTCTATTTAAATTTATCGTTTATTTTTTAAAGCAATTTTTGCCCGGCCATTGGGCAGCGCCTGCAAGCTCGGCTTCTATATTTAGCAGGCGGTTATATTTAGCCACCCGCTCGCTGCGGGCAGGGGCGCCGGTTTTAATTTGGCCGCAGTTGGTGGCTACGGCCAAATCGGCAATGGTGGTGTCCTCGGTTTCGCCGCTGCGGTGGCTAACCACGGCGGTAAAGCCTGCCTTGTGGGCCATTTCAATGGCGGCCAGCGTTTCGCTTAGCGAGCCAATTTGGTTTAGCTTAATTAAAATGGAGTTGCCACAACCTTCATCAATGCCTTTTTGCAGGCGTTTGGTGTTGGTAACAAATAAATCGTCGCCCACCAGCTGCACTTTGCCGCCAATGGCAGCGGTTAATTTTTTCCAGCCGTCCCAGTCTTCTTCCCCCAGCGCATCCTCCAGCGAGGCAATGGGGTGGCGGTTTACAAGGGCTTCCCAGTAGGCAATCATTTCATTGGTGGTAAAGGTTTTGCCGCTTTTAGGCTGGCGGTAGCCGCCCTCGGGCAGCTCCCATTCGCTGGCGGCAGCATCTATGGCCAGCACAAAATCATCGCCGGGTTTATAGCCCGCTTTTTCAATGGCTTTTATAATGTACTCAATGGCAGCTTCGTCGCTGGGTAGGCTGGGGGCAAACCCGCCTTCATCGCCCACGGCGGTGGCAAGCTTTTCACTTTTTAAAATGCCCGCCAGGGTGTGGTAAACCTCGGTACACCAGCGCAGCCCTTCGGCAAAGCTGGGGGCCCCCACCGGCATAATCATAAATTCCTGTATATCTACATTATTGCCAGCGTACGCACCGCCGTTTAAAATATTCATCATGGGCACTGGCAGGGTATTGGCCGCTTTGCCGCCAATTTTTTCGTACAACGGCAGCTTATCGCTATCGGCGGCAGCTTTGGCGGCGGCAAGGCTAACCGCCAAAATAGCATTGGCGCCCAGTTTTTCTTTATTATCGGTGCCATCGGCGGCCAGCATCACTTGGTCTACTGCTTGTATGCTGGCAACCGGCTGCCCTTTTAGCAGCGGGGCAATGGTATTGTTTACATTATTAACCGCCGTTAGCACCCCTTTGCCAAGGTAGCGGGTGCCGCCGTCGCGCAGCTCCAGCGCCTCAAACTTGCCGGTAGATGCGCCACTGGGTACCATGGCGGTACCAAAAGCGCCATCTGCCAGCAAAACATCGGCCTGTACGGTGGGGTTACCACGGCTGTCTATCACTTCGCGGGCACTAATTTTCTCAATCGTTTTCATTTGTATGCCTCCTAAAATAATGGTTTGGGGGTTCTTCCATAATAAATTAATCCTTAAACAAATCCAGTTCGGTGGTGGTAAACACCATTTCCAAATCCAGCTTGTCCAACATTGCGTCCATTTTTTTGTGCAGGCGCTGGGTTACCACTTCTACCCCTGCCGCCTTGCTAGAAACCAACATAAAAATATACTGGCTTTTAGAGTACCTTGCCATAATATCACTTTTGCGCACAAGGCCGGCCAAAATCTCTTTTTTTATCAGGGCCATGCCGGCGGCCAGCTCCTGTTCTTCTTGTTCGGGCTGTTTGGCTTCGGGCAGGGTTTTGGGGTGCACGCTAAGCAGCAAAACCAAAATGGTATCGCGGTTGCGGGGGGCCATGCGTATCATCATTTGGTACAAATACTTAAACACATCGTAGGTGCAATACAATGGCCCACGTGGAGACTGCTTATCCACCGCATCTTCTTCCAGCTCACGCCGTATCAGCTCAATATCATGCTCGCTTTGGTTGGCCTCTAAGCTGGCTCTTCGGTATATTTCCTGTATTTCTTGTGGTAACGAAGCCCCCATTTGCTCGGAAAACATGCTGGCCAGTTTTTGGTAAGCGGGCACAATTACCCGCTGCATATCCAGCGCATGCATGCCCCTAAACAAATACAGGTAGTAGGTTTCTTCCAGTGGGTCTAGCCGGCTACCATTGGTGGCAACGGCTATCACTTCGTGGTATTCGCCCGCCTCAAACAGCAAGGCCAGCAGGGTTTTCATGTTATTGGTGTAGGTACCTTTATAGTGCAAGGCGTGTATCATTACCCAGTTTTCGTTTTCCATCTGGGGTAAATAATCGCCCGTGTACAAAGCCACTGCCTTTTCTAGCAGGGGCACTTTTTTGGTGCCGGTGGCATTTTCGGCCAGCAGGCAAGCCTTGCTAAATTCGTCCACATCCACCACAAACTCAATGGCAGGGTTGCAGCGGTAGGAGCCTTGCTCAAATAAAACGGGGGAATCTTCTGCCCTGCCAGCCGGAAAAGCACGCCGCAGCGAATAAACGGCGTTTTTAAGGGCGTTGGCAGGGTCTGCCAGGGTTTCATCGGGCCACAGGGCACCAATAATGCGTGCCGCCGGCACCCCCTTGCCCTGGTTTGCCACCAGCAAACAAAACAGCTGCCACGGTTTATTAATTTTGGCCGAAAACGGTAGCACAACTTCGCCATCGGCCCACACCGCCAGCCCGCGCATGGTTTGCACTTTTATTTGCTTAATCAATGGGTCACCCTCTTTTATTCCCCACTAAGTGGGTTCCATTCCCGCCCTTTGGGGCGCTTCTTTGTTCGTGCCCGGCACCGGCAAGGTGCTTTTGCCCCTGCCTGTAACCCGCCGCTACCGCTAGCCAGCAGCTATTGGCCCTCTATCTTTTTTTGCATTTCGTTTAAATTAACGCAATGCTTTAGGGCGGTATCGGCTGTAATTTTGCCGGCATTGTATAAATTTAAAATGCTTTGGTCCATAGTAACCATGCCGCTGGCCATGCCCGCATAAATGGCCGAGTTAATTTGGTGGATATTGTTTTCGCGTATCATGTTGCGAATGGCGGGGTTGGGCAGCATAATTTCAAAAACCGGCAGCAGGGGCCCTTCTACCGAGGGCACCAACTGCTGGCTAACCACCGCCTGCAACACCATGGATAGCTGCACCCGTATTTGCTGCTGCTGGCCCGGGGGGAAAATATCTAAAATGCGGTTAATGGTGTTGGCCGCACCCATGGTGTGCAGTGTAGAAAGCACCAGCTGCCCGGTTTCGGCCGCCGTCATGGCTATTTCAATGGTGTCCAGGTCTCGCATTTCCCCCACCAAAATAACATCGGGGCTTTGGCGCAGCCCGGCACGCAGGGCGCTTGCATAGGTGTGGGTATCGTTGTTAATTTCGCGCTGGGTTACAATGCTTTGCTTGTGCCGGTGAATAAACTCAATGGGGTCTTCCATGGTAATAATGTGGTTGGCGCGTTCTTCGTTAATTTTATCTACCAAGCAGGCCAATGTGGTAGATTTACCACTGCCCGCCGGGCCGGTTATTAGCACCAGGCCTTTGGTGTACTCGGTTAAATCCATTACACAGCTGGGGATAGAGAGATTTTGGAAATTGGGCAGGTTAAACATAACCACCCGCACCACCGCCGCAAGGCTGCCACGCTGCCTAAAAGCGTTGGCCCTAAACCGCCCCACGCCCGGCAACGAAAAAGAAAAGTCGTCCTCGCCTCTTTCCAGCAGCCGCTCGATAGGGCGGTTGTTGGTTAGGGCGTAAATTTCCCGCACCAGTCTTTCTACCTCGGTTACGGCCAGGGGTTCTTCGCCATCGGTAACCACTACCGAATCTTTGCGGTGGGCGGGGGGAGAGCCCGCAATCAAAAATAAATCTGACGCGCTTAGCTCTACCGCGCGCTGTAAAAGGGCTTGCAATTCCATAGGTTCGGGTTCCTTTCTTGTTTCGGCAACATGCTGCCGGGCTAATGCACACGGGTTAAAACCAAAATGGCAGCCTTACCCCGGCCACAAAATACCGCCTTGTTCGGGGCTCCATTCGCCTGTTATTTGGCTGCTTTGCTCTACCATTTGGTAGCGGGTATCGCTGCCCGGCGGCAAAAGTTGTACCTTGGTTATCAGGGTTGTGGTTTCGGTAATGGGCAGGGTAAACCACACGGTGTTTTGGGCGGCATCCCCTTCGCAGCCCAGGTTTTTAGCCGCCTGCAAAGCCTGGGTATAATACTGTGCGTCGTCTTCAGTTTTTGGCAAGGCCAGCAGGGCGGTGTCTAGCTGGGCCAGTTTTTGGGCCGCCTGCCCCTGCACATTGGCCAGCTGAATGGTGTTTTGCACGCTGCGCTGGCTAATGCGCCGGTTAGAGGCCGCAGTGGAAGTGCTGAGCAGCGCCAGTGTGGCCAGGCATAAAACCGTAAAAATTACCAGCAGAGAAACCGTACCTGTGCCAACGCCGGTACGGCGCCTTTGGGTTTCTTGCATGCGGCAGCACCTCCTTTATATTGTTGATTCAATTAAAAACCGGTTTGGTTTTTATTGCTAAAACTTTGTTTTGGCTATAGGCTATTCGTTTTGCCGGTAGTGGGCGGTTTGCAGGCGGCAAATTTCTTCGCCGGTTTGGGTGTTTGCCACCGCTACAATATCGGTTAAGGTGCCGCCTTTTTGGGCGGTGGGGGTAAGTTGCAGGGTTATGGTGTAGGCCGCCGGCTGGCTGCTTTGCCGCCAGTCTTCGGTATAGGTAAGCAGCAAACTGCCATCGGCTTGCACGGCCGCCCCTGGTAAAGCGTCTTCGCCCTCTGCTTTTATTATTTCGGTAAGGGTATATAGCTCGGCCATGGCAAGGCTTTCGCGGGTAGTTTTTTTGGCAAGCAGCGAAGCATCGCTAAAAACGCCCACCAAAATGGCACAAGCTGCGCTAAACACCGCTACATTAATTAACAGTTCGGCCAAAAAGGCAAGCCCAGAATACTTATTTTTCATACGCTACCCCCTTGCACCAGTGCAAATGCCACCCGTGTAAAAGCGCCATTGGGGGAGGTTATCTCGGCCAAAAACAGGTTGTCGTCCAGTATCGAAAAGGTGCAGCTTTGCACGGCCGAAATAGGCACGGCATCTTCTACCGCAAAGGCCTTGCTTTGCGAAGTGAAGGACTCCATCAGCTGCCCTTGGTGCACAAAAATACGGGTTTCGTACACGCCTTCGTCTGTTTTCAGTTCTATGGTAAGCACCTGTGTGCCGCCCTGGTTTGCCAGCCAAATGGCATCTACCTTGTTGTTTTGCGAAAGTTTGGTGCGCAGGTAGTTGGCGGTAATGGTGGTTTCAAATTCATCGGCACCGCAAAGTTGTATGCTTTTATACACCCGCCCGCCATATAGCGCCAACACCAAAGAGCCAAGCGCAAACAGGCAAATAATGCCCATGGGCAGCAGCACGCCCGCTATTATGCCGCTTCTTTTTTGTTTTTTTTGCACGGGGTGCACCACCTTTCTGCTTAGCGTTTATTGTTAAATGGCCGTGTAAAATTAGCTACATAACGTTATTATTTTAGCACAACTTTAATTTGGGGCATAACATTGCTGCCAAATATTTCGTAGCGCACCACATAATAATCATAGTCTATCTGCACGCCGTATTTTTCTTCTATATAAGTAAGGCCGGGCGGGTAAAAGCCCTCGCTTGCGTAGCACAAAACCGCCGCATGTTGTATAGCCCTTTGGGTATTGGCGGCCCCCTCTTGGCTGGCAGCCCCCGGCAGTTTTTTAGCGCCCCACAGCGCCGCCCACAACACCATTAAAAACAGCGCCACGCCCAGCAGCATAAAAAACATTTGTCTTCTTTTTTTGCCATGTTTGCCATGTTTTGATTGCATGGGGGCATTCTCCTTTACTTGCAAAATTATGGGTTATTGTAAACCGGGCAACAGTTTTTAAAACAGGTTATTGTATTGCGCTCATCACGCCGGTAAGTGGCAGCATAACCGAAAGCAAAATAACGCCAATGGCAACGCTTAAAATGCCAACCAGGGCGGGCTCCAGCATACTTAGTATGCCTTCTATGCCGGCATCGGCCTGCTGGGCATAGTGCTCGGCCAGGCGGCTTAGCACAATGCTGGTTTGCCCCGCACGTGCCGCCGATAACAGCACCCTTGCCTCGAAACCAACCAGCACGCCGCTTGCCACCAATGCCTTGCCAATGTCTTCGCCCTCTTCTACCATTTTTTTACAGGCGGGCAAGTTTTTTTGAATGGTTTTATCCTGCACCAGCGCCGTGGCTCTGTCCAGTGCCTCGGGGGCGCCAATGCCGCTAGCCATAAGCATGGCAAGCCCTTGGGTAAAACGCCCGGCCGAAACCATGTACATAATGCGGCGCACTGGGGGCAGTATGCTACAAAATTGCAGCACTTTTTGTTTGGTGGCGGGTATTAAATACAGCACCAACAGCGTAATAACCCCCAGCAGCAAAACCCCTACCACAGCCATGGCAATGCGCGAGGCGGTAAACGCCATTTGCATGCCCCCCGCAGAAGAAGCCCCCAGAGAATTAAATACCCCTTGAAACACCGGCAGCACATATAAAATTAAAAAAAACAGCACAATACTCATCATGGCAAGCAGCAATATTGGCCCGCCAATGGCCCCGCGCACGTTGCTGTTTACAATGTCTTGCCGGCGGTAAAACCGGCTTAACAGCTGGCTAATGGTTTCTAGCCGGCCCGATGCTTCGCCAATGCGGTACATTTCTACCGAGTATTCGGGGAAAAGGCCGCTTTGATGCATGGCGGCGCTAACGGTATGCGCCTGCTGGCTTTCTAGTATTTCGTTTAGCCTTTGGCAGGCAGTTTTTAGCTTGCCCGGTTCCACGTCGCCCTCTATAATACCGGGGGCTTCGCCCGCAATTACACCGGTGTGCAGCAACATGCTCATGCTTTCAAAAAACACGGCCAGTTCTTGCGGGGGCAAACATTGTATTTTCATTTTTTCCGGCATATCTTTTCTCCCTTTATTTCACAAACTGCTGGTGTTTTGGCTTTGCCAAACCTTTTAATGCACCGACATTTCTGTATAGTTGTTGCCGTCTCCAATAAAATCCTCTATAGAGCTGCCCGAACCAGCGGCAAAGGTAAGGTCAATGCGTTCCCATTCTTCGGGGGTGGTGGGTATTTGCACCGCAATCCAGCCAACTTCCTCCAGCCAAATCATATTCCAGGCATGGTACACGCTGCCATCTTGCGGTGTTTGCACGTTGCCCATAATTAGCTTACAGGGTATGCCGTTTGCCCGCAGCATAGCCGCCACAACCGCCGCATAATCGTAACAAATACCGGTTTTTTCTTGTATAATTTCATCTAGCACCGGGCGGTAAAGGGTGTTGCTTAGCACCTCAATCGCCTTTTCGGTATCGTAGCTAATATTGTTTTTAACCCAGTGGTACACCGTGGCCACCACCTCTACATTGGTAGAGGCATGCTGTGCCAATTGGTACGATAATTCAATGCAATCGGTGTTTTCGTTATAATCTACAATTTGGCTGGGCACCAAAAAGGGGGCAAACTCACTTTCTAGTTGCACGCTTACGCTTTGGGTTAAAAAGGTGGCGTACTGGTTGCCGGTTATGTTATGAAAAATGGTAAACTCGTAGGTTCCATCACCTAACGAAAGCGGATATACCTCGAACTTGCCGGTATTGTCAAGGTCGTAATCGTAATATTCTTCGCCTTTTTTAACCCGAAACTTGGTGGTTACCCCGCTTTTGCTGGCGGCAGCCACATACCCTTTTGCAATGTTGGTAAGGTCTATCGTGCCGGTTTTGCCGTCCCGTTCTTCGGTTGCGGGCTGGGTGTTATCAAACACTGCAAGTTGAACCGGCGGCGGGGTGCGCCCAAAGTTTTCATTCGCAAGTTTTGGGCTTCCATCTATATGAAAATACTCGCTGCCTGCGCCGCACCCGGCCAACAGCAGCCCTGCCAGCACAACAGAAAGGGCACCCGCAAATGTTTGTTTTTTTAGTTGTTTCAAACCGCCAGGTACACCCCTTCCGTTACAGTTTTTTATTTATTTAATATTTTTGCATTATTTTATTTTATTTTTGCTTTTTATTTAACAACCTAGCCACAGCTTACCTTTATAATGGTTCCCCTTAATCATAACTTTGCTTTTTTAAAAAAGCAAGCGAATGACGTGTGTAAGACAAAATTCTCACATCATCTGCAAAAAATAACCATAAATAGCAATATATTTCAAAAAATTTTTGGTATAAAGCCGCTCCTTTTTTATGGGGTGGCGGGCATAGTCAAAATATCGATAATTTGCAATGCTTTGCTTACTGTGTTGGGCAGGCAAAAAAAGCACCCGGCAACCCTTTTTACTGGGTTTTACCGGGTGCTTTTCGCAACCTAACTAAACCAATTAACCGTTTTGCTTACGTTTTGCCTCTAGCTGTGCCTTTACCTTAATGGGTAACCCAAACAGGTTAATAAACCCGGCGGCATCGGCATGGTCGTAGTCGCTTTCTCCAAAGCTGGCAATTTCCATATCGTACAGGGTGGTGGGGCTGGTTACCCCGGCGTTAATAATATTGCCCTTGTACAGTTTAAGCTTTACTTCACCGGTTACGGTGCTTTGGGTTTCGTCTACAAAAGCATCTAGCGCTTTGCGCAGCGGGGTATACCACTGGCCATTATACACAAGGGTGGCATATTTTTGGGCGGCAATTTGCTTAAAGTGGCTGGTTTCTTTATCCAGGCAAATGGTTTCCAGCACCTCGTGCGCGTGGTACAAAATGGCACCGCCAGGGGTTTCGTACACGCCACGGCTCTTCATGCCAACCAGGCGGTTTTCCACCACATCTAAAATACCAATGCCGTTGGCGCCACCCACCTCGTTCAGCTTTTCAATCAGGGCTACGCCGTCCATCTTTTGGCCATTTAGGGCAACCGGTATGCCTTTTTCAAAACCAAGGGTAATATAGGTAGGGGCATCGGGGGCTTTTTCGGGGCTTACACCCATTTCCAAAATTTTATCGTACTGTGGCTCGTTGGCCGGGTCTTCCAAATCCAGCCCTTCGTGCGAGAGATGCCATAGGTTTTTATCTTTAGAATAGTTGGTTTCCCGGTTAATTTTTAGTGGAATATCCCGTGCTTCGGCATATTCAATCGCCTCTTCGCGGCTGGTGATATCCCATTCCCGCCAGGGGGCAATTACCGCAAGTTCGGGCGCAAGGGCCTTTACGGTCAATTCAAACCGCACTTGGTCGTTTCCTTTGCCGGTGCAGCCATGGCAAATGGCATCGGCACCTTCTTTTTTGGCAATTTCTACCAGTGCTTTGGCAATAGGGGGGCGGGCAAAGCTGGTGCCCAGCAGGTAGTTTTCGTATTTAGCGCCGGCTTTTAAGGTGGGCCAAATAAAATCTTCTACCAACTCTTTATTTAAATCTACCACATACAGCTTGCTGGCGCCGGTGTTTATGGCTTTTTCTTCCAGGCCATCCAGCTCGCTTTTTTGGCCTACGTCGGCCGCCATGGCAATTACCTCGCAGCCATAATTCTCTTTTAGCCACGGAATAATAATCGAGGTATCCAGCCCGCCGGAATAGGCCAGCACCACTTTTTTGAATTGTTTTTTGCTTTTTTCCATTTTTATTCCCTCCAAAACCGTTGTATGTATACCGGGTTGTTTTTGTTGTTTGGGTTAATTATACACCAGTTATGTATAAAATCAAGCATATTATGTATATTTATACTTTTTTGGCGTTTTGTACGGCTGATAAGCTGTTTTTTGTTTATTTTTATGCACTATGGCCGTGTAACCCGGCTGGGCGGCCCGGCACAAGCCGTAAAATTTAAAACAGGGGAACGGATTGGGAAGAAAGATTCTTCACTGCGCTTAGAATGGCAGGTGGTTTTGCTATTACTTTTTTTCTGTTATTTTATTTTACATATTGACAAAAATAGATATGAGGTTTACACTGTACATATCGAATATTTTAGATGTGAGGATTTAGTATGAATACAACACACCAGCAAAACGCAACCATATTTAAAGCCTTTTGCGATGAAAAGCGGCTTGCCATTTTAGCAATGCTGCAAAAAAGTGAATTGTGCGCCTGCGAAATTCAGCAGCAGTTGCCCATTGGCCAATCCACACTGTCGCATCACATGAAAATACTGTGCGATGCCGGTATTGTAACCAGCCGGCGCGAGGGCAAATGGACACATTACTCTATTTGCCCACAGGGGTGCAAAAACGCACTGCAATTGTTAAGCCAATTAACCCACACCGGAGGAACAGAAAATGCCGATTAAACTAGAACCAAAATGCCCTGTTTGCGGACAAAACAAATTTTATTTTGAGGAAGACGTAGAACTGACCAAGCCCTGTGACATTTGTGGTGTAGCATTTGAAGCAGATGCCAGTTGCGAAAACGGGCACCATGTTTGCCATACCTGCCGCCAAAAAAGTGCCCGCCAGGCTATGATTGCGCATTGCTTAAAAAGTAGCTGCCAGCAGCCATACCCCTTGGTGTTAGAGCTAATGAAGCTGCCCGAAGTTGCCATGCATGGCCCCGAGCACCACTTGCTGCTTACGGCCGCCCTGCTAACAAGCTACTGCAACGAAAAAGGCCGCCAGCCCGATTTGCCGGCCTTTTTGGCAGAGGCCGATGAGCGAAGTATGGAAGTGCCGGGTGGCGCCTGTGGGTTTTGGGGTATATGCGGCGCGGCCATTGGCAGCGGCATATATATAAGCATTGTTACCGGGGCAAACCCCTATGCCGGGGCCGAGTGGAAGGCAAGCGGGCAGCTAACCGCCCAATGTGGCAGTGCTGTAGCTTGCCAAGGCGGCCCTCGCTGCTGTAAGCGCGATACCTTTTTATCGTTAAAAGAGGCCGCCCCTTATAGCAATACCTTGCTGGATACACACTTTATTGTGCCGGAAGATTATACCTGTGAGTTTTACCCAAGTAACGAAGACTGCAAAAGGCTAGATTGCCCCTTTTTCCCGGTTAAAAAAGAAAAAGCATGATGTACTATTAAAATAGCGGGCTGCCAATTGGCAGCCCGCTAAAATTTATGATTAAAACAAAGATAGATTCTTTGCTTTGCTTAGAATGACAGCTGAATTTGCGTCACCTTTGCTTTTGTGGTTTTTTAGGCGTTCATCCAGCCTTTATCTTGCGGGTTTAGCCTAAACGCGCGCAGCTTGGGCAAATCTTCGGCTTTAACATACTGCTCGGCCACCGCTTGCTCAATCAAAACATCGTAGTTGCTTAAAGAGACATTGCGCACCTCTTTTTCGGCCAGGCGTTGCAAGCCTTTTTCTAGCCCGTAGGTAAAAATAGAGGCAATGCCCAGCACATCGCAGCCAACGGTACGCAAGGTTTCCACTACGTCTAGCACGCTGCCGCCGGTAGAAATTAAATCCTCGATAACCACCACTTTTTGCCCAGCTTCGGCCCGGCCTTCTATTTGGTTATTGCGGCCATGGTCCTTAGCGGTGCCACGCACATAGCACATGGGCAGGTTTAAGCGCTCGGCCACCAGGGCGGCGTGGGCAATGCCAGCGGTAGAGGTACCCGCAATAAGGGTGCAGCCGGGGTACTCTCGTTTTACCAGCTCGGCAAGGCCGGTTTCTACCCGGTTCCTCACCTCGGGGTAGCTTAAAATAAGGCGGTTATCGCAGTAAATGGGGCTTTTAATGCCACTGGCCCAGGTAAAGGGGTCTTCGGGGCGCAAAAACACAGCATTAATCGAGAGTAAATCTTTGGCAATGGTTTTTTCATTAATTTCCATTTTGTTTCCTCCGGTTTTAAAACTACAATAAGTATATTTTAATTGTGGTTATACGTTTTATGCTACTTGCAAACGCAGGGCCTGCTTTTTAGCCCAAAAAGTCTTTTAGCACACGGCCATAGGCAGCCACTGGGTCTTCGGCGGCGGTAATGGGGCGGCCCACCACAATATAATCGCTGCCAATTTTGGCGGCATCAGCCGGGGTGGTTACCCGGCTTTGGTCTCCTATTTCGCCATCGGGGTAGCGTATGCCCGGCGTTATGGTTAAAAACCCGGCGCCACAGGCCGCCTTTACAAGCCCGGCTTCCAGTGGGCTGCACACCACGCCATTTAGCCCGCTGGCCTTGGCATTGGCGGCATAACTTTCTACTACGTTTTGTATATTGCCACCAATTAACAACTCTTTGTTCATCATTTCTTGGCTGGTGCTGGTTAGCTGGGTAACCGCTATTAGGGTGGCACGTTGGCCGGTGGCGCCTTCTTCCAACCCTTGCAGGGCAGCTTGCATCATGGCGCTGCCGCCGGCAGCGTGCAGGTTGGTCATATCTACCCCCAGGCGGGCCAGGTTGCGCATAGCGCGTTGCACCGTGTTGGGGATATCGTGCAATTTTAAATCGAGAAAAATTTTATGGCCACGGCTTTTAATCTCACGCACAATATCGGGGCCTTCACCATAAAAAAGCTCCATGCCAATTTTTACAAAAGGCTTATGGGTGGTAAATTTTTCTAAAAAATTTATTGTAGTTGCTTTATCGGCAAAATCGCAGGCAACAATCACATCTTTATGCTGGCTCATGTATGGGCCCTCCCTTTAATGCTGTTTAAACTGGTAATGCCGTATTGCTGCATCACTTTTGGCAGTTCTTCAATAATTTTGGGGCAGGCAAAGGGGTCTACCAAATTTTGGCTGCCCACCTGCACCGCGCTTGCCCCGGCCGAAACAAACTCCAGCACATCGTCGGCAGTGGCAATGCCACCCACCCCAATTACGGGTATGTTTACCACCTTGCAAACATCGTACACCATGCGCAGCGCCACCGGCTTAATGGCCGGCCCCGAAAACCCGCAGCTGCCAATAGACACAATGGGTTTGCCGGTGCGGGGGTGTATGCGCATACCCAGCAGGGTGTTAATAAGCACCAGGCCATCGGCGCCGGCCTCCTCGCAGGCAAGGGCCACCTCGGCAATATCGGTTACATTGGGCGAAAGCTTAATATAAACCGGCTTTTTTACCTCTTTTTTAACCGCGGCGGTTACGGCAGCGGCCGCCCCGGGGCTGGTGCCAAATGCCATGCCGCCATGCTGCACGTTGGGGCAGCTTACGTTTACCTCTAAAATGGCGGCGGTGTCGTCCTCATCAAACTTTTTGGCGGTATACACATATTCCTCTATACCAAAACCGCTAATGTTGGCAATGGCAAGGCCGCTGTATACACGGCGCAGCTTGGGCAGTTCTTCGGCAATTACGGCTTCTACACCGGGGTTTTGCAGGCCCACCGCGTTTAGCATGCCGCTGGCGCACTCGGCAATGCGGGGGGTGGGGTTGCCAAACCGGGCGTTTTGGGTGGTGCCCTTTAGCGCAATGCCACCCAGCACATTAATATCGTACCAGCTGGCCATTTCGTACCCAAAACCAAAGGTGCCGCTGGCCGGTATTACCGGGTTTGGCAGCGGTATGCCGCTTAGGGTTGTGCTTATATCCGGCATCACGCAAACACCACCTCCTCGCTGGTAAATACCGGGCCATCTACACACACACGTTTGGGGCCCACCTGGGTGTGGCAGCTGCAGCCCATGCAGGCACCAAAGCCGCAACCCATGCGTTCTTCAAAGCTAAGCTGCCCGGCGGCGCCTTTTTGGGCGCTTAGTGCGTGCACCGCCTGCAACATGGCATTTGGCCCACAGGTGTAGTAATAATCATACGCCATATCTTGCAACGCCGTGGTAACAAAACCCTTGGTACCAGCGGTGCCGTCCTCGGTAGCCAGGTGCACCTTGCAGCCTAGTTTGGCAAATTCTTCGGCATAAAAAACATCGCCACTGCTGCGAAAGCCAAGCACTACTTCGGGTATATTTCCTGCGGTTATCAACTGTTTGGCAAGGCTAAACAGGGGAGGCACCCCCACACCGCCCCCCACCAAAACGGTGGGTTTGCCTGTGGCGGCACTTACCGTAAAGCCATTGCCAAGGCCTGTTAGCAAATTTAGCGTTTGGCCGGGCTGCATGGTGGCCATTTGGGCCGTGCCCTTGCCCAAAATTTTGTAAATAAGCAGCATGCCGGCCTCGTCCCAATCGCACACCGAAATGGGCCTGCGCAGGTAAAAACCATTTAGCAAAATATTTACAAACTGGCCGGGGGCTACCAATGCCCCGGTTGGGCCTGCCAGCCGCATGGCAAATACATCGTTTGCAATGGGCTGGTTTGTTTCAATGGTATATATGGCGTTTTTTGTCATGGTTCCTCCAAAGTAGTTGTTAGCCATTAGTTAAGGCCAAGGGCAGCCACCCACGGCGCTACATGCCACCCCTACACAGGGGAATGGCTTAGATAAGCTATCCCAATTATACCACAATTTATGCTGTTCTTTTACAAAATGCAACCGGCCTAAATAAAGGGGCACAGCGCAAGGCGGCAAAAAGCTTTACAAAGGCGCATACATTGGGTGGGTAACGGATGTAGGGCTTTGAAGCCAGCGCCGCAATGCGCCCTTTATTGGCGCCGGATTTTAATCCGCATCTATGGTGCTAACCCCTATGGTAATTTCTTCCAGCACATCCAGCAGCACGGCTACGGTATCTAGGCTGGTAAACATGGTTACGTTGTTTTCTACCGCGCCACGGCGTATCATAAAGCCGTCTTTGCGGTGGTCTTCGCTGCCGGGGTTAATGGTGTTTATCACATAAGTAACATGGCCGCTGCGCAGGCTTTCTAAAATTTCGGTGTTGCCGGCGCTTAACTTTTCTCGCACACGGGTGCGTATACCGTTTTCGCGCAGGTAGGCCGCGGTGCCGGCGGTTGCCTCTATGTTAAAACCAATTTGGTAAAACCGGCGGGCCAGCTCCAGCGCACGGGGTTTATCCTGGTCGGCCACCGTCATAAATATGGTGCCGTAATTGGCAACCCGTTGCCCGGCGGCTTTTAGTGCTTTGTACATGGCACGGTTAAGGCTTTTGTCGTACCCAATGGCTTCGCCGGTGCTTTTCATTTCGGGGCTAAGGTAGGCATCGGCACCGCGCAGCTTGCTAAAGCTAAACACCGGGCATTTTACATACCAGCGGCCACGCTGCGGGGCAATGCCGGTGGCAAGCCCTTGCTGCTGTAGGGTTATACCCAGTGCCACTTTGGCCGCAATGCCCGCCAGGTTAATGCCGGTAGCTTTACTAATAAACGGCACCGTGCGAGAAGACCGCGGGTTTACCTCTATCACAAACACGTCCTCGTTTTCGTCTACAATAAACTGAATGTTAAACGGGCCCTGTATGCCAATGCCAAGCCCCAGCCGCACGGTATAATCCACAATGGTCTGCTTCACCTTTTCGCTGGCCGAAAAAGGCGGATATACCGACATTGAATCTCCCGAATGGACGCCGGTGCGCTCCACATGCTCCATAATACCCGGGATAAAAACATCGGTGCCATCGCACACGGCGTCTACCTCCAGCTCTCGGCCAAAGATATAGCGGTCTACCAATACGGGGGCGTCCTCGCTGGCCTCTACCGCCTCGCTTAAATAGTGGCGCAGGGCTTCATCGCTGTTTACAATTTGCATGGCACGGCCACCCAGCACAAAGCTGGGGCGCACCAGCACCGGGTAGCCAATGCGGTTGGCGGTTTCTAGCCCTGCCTGCAGGGTGGTTACGGCCTGCCCCAGTGGCTGGGGTACACCTAGTTCTTCCATCAGCTTTTCAAAGCTATCTCGGTTTTCGGCACGCTCAATTGCTTGGCAACCGGTGCCGGCAATGGGCACACCCAGCGCATGCAAGCGGGCAGCCAGGTTTATGGCCGTTTGCCCGCCCAGCGTAACAATAACGCCTTGCGGTTTTTCCAGTTCAATCACGTTCATCACATCTTCTATACACAGTGGCTCAAAGTATAGCTTGTCGCTCATGGTGTAATCGGTAGAAACGGTTTCGGGGTTATTGTTAATGATAATAGCCTCGTAACCCGCTTTGCGAATAGCCCAAATGGCGTGCACGGTAGAATAATCGAACTCTACCCCTTGGCCAATGCGGATAGGCCCGGCCCCCAGCACCACAATTTTTTTGTTGGCGGTAACAACGCTTTCGTTTTCGTCCTCGTAGCTGCTGTAAAAATAAGGCACATAGCTCTCAAACTCGCTGGCGCAGGTATCTATCATTTTATACACCGGCAGCAGGTTGTTCTCTTTTCGCAGCGTAAATACGGCTAGCTCGTCCCAGCCTTTTTCGGGCTGGCTTACCGCCCACAGGTGGGCAATAAAACCATCGGAAAAACCAATGCGCTTAGCCGCCCGCAGCACAGCAAGGCTGCCGGGGTTCTCTTTCACCTCGGCCTCGAACTGCACAATGCCCCGCAGCTTGTTGATAAAGAAAAAATCGATTTTAGTTTCGTCGGCAATGCGCAGTGGGTCTACCCCACGGCGCAGCAGTTCGGCAATGGCATACAGGCGTTCGTCGGTTGGGGTTTGAATGGTACCCCATAATTTAGCGTTGGTTTGTTCGTCGAACCGTTGCAGCCAAATATGGCTTACCCCAACCTCTAAGCTGCGCACTGCTTTTAGCAGGCTTTCTTCAAAGGTGCGGCCCACCGCCATTACTTCGCCGGTGGCTTTCATTTGGGTGCTAAGCTCTTTGTTGGCCTTCTCAAACTTATCAAAGGGGAAACGTGCAATTTTGGTTACTACATAATCCAGCGCTGGTTCAAAAGCAGCGGGGGTATTGGCCAGCTGTATTTCGTCTAAATGGAAGCCCACCGCAATAAGCGCGCTAACCCGCGCAATGGGGTAGCCACTGGCTTTGCTGGCAAGGGCAGAAGAGCGGGAAACACGGGGGTTTACCTCGATTACATAATACTGGAAGGAGTAAGGGTCCAGCGCAAACTGCACATTGCAGCCGCCCTCTATGCCAAGGGCCCGTATCAGCCGCAGGGCAGCGTCGCGCAGCATTTGGTATTCGTGGTTGGTAAGGGTTTGGCTGGGGCACACCACAATCGAGTCTCCGGTATGGATACCCACCGGGTCGAAGTTTTCCATGTTACAAATGGCCAGTGCGGTGTCGTTGGCGTCACGCATTACCTCGTACTCAATTTCTTTAAAGCCTTTGATGGATTTTTCTACCAGCACCTGCCCCACCGGCGAAAGGCGCAGCGCCCCCTCTGCCAGCGCCACCAATTCTTCATCGTTTGCGGCAAACCCGCCCCCGGTGCCGCCCATGGTAAATGCCGGGCGCAACACCACCGGGTAGCCAATGCGGTTTGCCTCTGCAAGCGCATCGGCTACTGTGGTGGCAATTTCGCTTTCTATAGCGGGCTCGCCAATTTTTTGGCACAGGGCTTTAAATAGCTCACGGTCTTCAGCCTGCTCTATCGAGCGAAAACCAGTACCCAAAATTTCGCAGCGGCATTCTTCTAAAACGCCTTTTTGTGCTAATTGCATGGCAATGTTTAGGCCGGTTTGGCCGCCAAGGGTAGGCAGTATGGCATCGGGCCGCTCTTTACGGATAATGCGGGCCACAAACTCCAGCGTCAATGGCTCCATATACACCTTGCTGGCAATGTCGGTGTCGGTCATAATCGTAGCGGGGTTAGAGTTGATGAGCACCACCTCAAAGCCGGCTTCTTTTAGCGCAAGGCAGGCCTGGGTGCCGCTGTAATCAAACTCGGCTGCTTGGCCAATAATAATAGGGCCACTGCCAATTACCAAAATTTTCTGTATATCGGTGCGTTTTGGCATATTAAAACCCTCCTTTGCGAAATGCTTCCATATTGGCGATGAAGGTATCGAACAGATAGGTAGAATCTTGCGGGCCGGGGTTTGCCTCGGGGTGAAACTGCACGCTAAACACGTGTTTGCTTCGGTTTTCTAGCCCTTCTATGGTTCCATCTAGCAGGTTTTTGTGGGTAATGGTAAGGCCTGTGCCCTGCACGCTGTTTTCTTCCACCGCATAGCTGTGGTTTTGGCTGGTAATTTCTACCTTGCCGGTGTGCAGGTTTTTAACTGGGTGGTTGCCGCCCCGGTGCCCAAACTTTAGCTTATAAGTTTGGCAACCATTTGCCAGCGCTATTACTTGGTGCCCCAGGCAAATGCCAAACATGGGCACGGTACCCTGCATTTGGCGGGCAAGCTCTACTACTTCGGGTACATCTTGCGGGTTGCCCGGCCCGTTCGAAAACAGCAGCCCATCGGGTGCAAGGGCCCTTATTTCTTCGGCGGTGGTGGTGTGGGGCACCACGGTTACGTTGCAATTGCGGGCAACAAGGCTGCGGATAATACCCAGCTTAATGCCGCAATCTACCGCTATTACATTAAACCGAACCCCCGCCGCACGGGCATACCAACGCTTTTTGCAGCTAACGGCCGCCACCTGCCCCCGCTGCACCGGCGTTTGCTTTATTATCTCCAGCGCTTGTTGCGTGGTGGTATCGGCATTGCAAAGCAGGGCACGCATGCTGCCCTCGTTGCGTATCATGCGGGTAACACGGCGGGTATCTATGCCGGCTATGCCCGGTATCCCGTTTTCTTCCATCTCTTCGGCCAAGGTTTTAGAAGCACGGAAGTTGGAGAGGCTATCGTTATATTCGCGCACAATAAAGCCGCCAATGCGGGGGGTGCGGGTTTCGTAGTCATCGTCGGCCAGGCCATAGTTGCCAATTAGGGGGTAGGCCATGCACACAAACTGCTGGTTGTAGCTGCAATCGCTAAAAACCTCTTGGTAGCCCACCATAGCGGTGTTAAAAACCACTTCGCACACCCGCTGCACATCGGCGCCAAAGCCGGTGCCGGTAAGCACGGTGCCATTTTCAAAAACCAGTTTTTTTTGTTTTGGCTCCATTCTCTCTCTCCTTAAGTAATCTATAGTTTTTAGTCGCTCATTCAGGGCAAACCCCGCCCTTGCGGGGCGCCCGCTTTGCAAAAGAGAGCTTTAAAAAACTACTCTTCCAGCATGTTGTAGGCTACCTGCCCGTTATACATGGTAAGCACCGGCCAGCCCTTAAACCGTTGGCCGGCAAAAGGGGTGGCACGGCCTTTGGTTTTAAATAGGGTAGGGTCCACCATTTTTTCGGTTCGCAAGTCTACCATTACCAAATTGGCCTTTTCGCCTACCTGCAAAGTGGCAGGTTTTTGCTTTAGCACAGTGGCCGGGCCGGTTGTTAACCGTTGCAGCAAAACTTCCAGTGGCAATAGGCCCGGCAGCACAAGGCCGGTGTACAGGCTGGCAAAGGCGGTTTCTAGCCCAACCACGCCGTTGTAGCTGTTGGCAAAACTGCCTGCTTTTTCGGCAGGGGTGTGGGGGGGCATGGTCGGTGGCTATGGCATCAATGGTGCCGTTTAGCAGGCCTGCCACCAGCGCTTGCCTGTCTGTTTCGGTGCGCAGGGGCGGGTTCATTTTAAAGCGGCCATCATCCTCGGTTATGTCATCGCAGCTTAGCAGCAGGTTATGGGGGGTAACTTCGCAGCTAACCGGCAAGCCTTTGGCTTTGGCCGCCTGTACCAGCGCCACACTTTCGGCGGTGCTAATGTGGCAAATATGCAAGTGGCAGCCGGTTTCTTCCACCAGTTTAATGTTGCGCTCTACTTCTGCCCACTCGCTTTGGTTGCTTACGCCGGCATAGCCGTGCTGCTTTGCAAAGGCGCTGCCCTGCTGCACCGTGGTAGCCCCTTCTTCAATCAGGGCTTCTACCTCGCAGTGGGCGGCCACCATGCTGCCCGCCGCCGCCACCTGCTGCATGGCACGGCGCATCATTTCTTCGGTTTGCACGCCACGGCCATCATCGGTAAAGCCACACACAAAGGGGCTTAGCGCTGCTATGTCGGCTAGGGTTTCCCCTTTTTCGCCCATGGTAATGGTGCCATAGGGCAGCACCTGCACCAGCGCCTGCGTTTCAATTGCATCTAGCTGGGGTTGCAGGTTTTGCAGGGTGTCGGGCGTTGGGTTTAGGTTGGGCATGCTGTACACGGTGGTAAACCCGCCCGCAAGCGCAGCCATGGTGCCGGTTTGCATGGTTTCCTTTGCTTCAAAGCCGGGGGTGCGCAGGTGCACGTGCAAATCGATAAAACCGGGGCTTAGTAAACACCCTTCAGCATTTATGCGGCGGGCATTTTCGGCTACATCGCCAAGTGGCGGTGCCCCCACTGCCGCAATTTTTCCATCGCGTATCAAAACATCGGCTGTTTGCAGCTTTCCATTGGCAAAAACCTGCCCACCAACCAGTAAAATTTCCATTCGAACGCTCCTTTCTTGCTGCTGCTTTAGCTTTGCACAAAGCAGCATGCCGCTTACACTACTTTTGTTGAATATTGGCAAAAAAAATACCCGTTCATTCAATTTCCATTAAAAGGAAAATGAACACGGGTTTTGCGGTGCGGGTTGTTTACAAAATTGAAAACAAAAAGGAGATGCGACAAGTAGCAAAGTAGCTTTTTTAGGCATTGGGTTTGCATCTCCTTTCTTTACGCTTGTAACAGTATAGCAAAAAGGGGCCCGCCACGCAAGAAGTTTTTGAAGAAAAGCACACAAGTTTACAAAAATATACTACGCTGCCGCATTTTTACAGCAAACGGCTTTTAAGCTGGTTTTTATTTGTAAATAAAGCACAAATTTGTTATAATAAAAGGCATTAACCCCACGGCAAGCCGTGCGGTATTTACCCTTTGTTGCCCGGCCAGTTGGTTGTGCTGCTAGCACAACCCTTACTTTGTTGGGCAATAAAACCCTGTTTGCGGCGCTGCCAAAACACAGCGTGGGCAGATATAGAATATTTTGGGGGGCTTTATTTAGTGGATATTTTTTGGTTGGTTGTTTCTTTAATAATACTGGTAGGCATGCTGGGCCTTTTGTTGTGGTACATTTACCGCCGGCGCAACCCAAAGCAGGGCGCGCCCAAAAGCAGCACAGATAATATAGGCGCCGCCGTTAGCGCAGCACGCTGGTTTGCCCAAACCAACGGTTACCGCATAATAGCCCCCTACACCCTTACCCGTGGCGAAAAAACCACAACGCTGGATGCCTTGGTAATTGGTTACTTTGGCGTTTTGGGGGTAAAGGCGCTGGGCTACAACGGCGAAGTATATGGCGATGCCGACGAAGAAGAGTGGCTGCAGGTAGGCGCAAAAGAAACCCGCACCTATTTTGCCAACCCCATACGCCAAGCGGCGGCCGATGTGCGCCTGCTGCGCGACGCCCTTTTTGCCCACAAATTAAAACAGGTGCCTGTAGAGGTGGTGTGCGTGTTTACCTCGCCCCGGGCACAGCTTGCCCTGCCCCGCAGCACCGGGCATTATACTTTAAAAGAATTTAAGGCCCTGCTGCGCAAAGATAAATACCAGCAAGACAATGGTTTTGACGTGGAAAAGGTTGAAAAAGCCTTGCAAACGGGCAAATAGCGGCAATTTGCGTTTAACCTACCCGCCTAAGTATTTACAAAATATTCATATAGACTTCACAAACCTTTCTTAAACTATGGATATACTGTAAGTGCAGAGGGAAGGAAGCCGCAGCCTACCCTTTGCGCATGATTCCTCCTCACACCAATGAGATACCCCTTTGAAAAACCCGTGCCACCCTGCACGGGTTTTTCTCTGCCCATTTTTAAGCACCCAAAAAGGCGCCAGCCAAAACGCAAGCATTTGCATTTTGGCTGGCGCCTTTTTTATATTAAACCCACTTTATAGCTGTTTGGGGTTTTTAATTTGTTTGGCTTTATTTGTTGTGTTGGGGGCAGCGGTTACGCCTGGCACACCCTTTGCCCACATGCCCCGCGCGCAAACCCGTTTATTTGGTATAGGGCAAAATAGCAAAATTGGGCTGCCCTTTTTGCACCGAAATAAGCCCATAGCTGGGCGAGCCACCCCGTGGCAAGTTTAACGAGCCGGGGTTAAACAAGTGAATTTTATCGCATACTTGGTAGGCCGCCGCATGGGTGTGCCCATACAGGGCAGCATGTGCGCCGCTGCGCTTGGCGGCTTGTAGCAATGGGCCAAGGCTTAGTTTTACATTGTAAGCATGGCCATGGGTATAAAAAAGCAGCAGGCCGCCAAAAGGGGCAAGGCCCTCTGGGGGGTATTGGCTGGCAAAATCGCAGTTTCCGCTTACCCGGTACAGTGGTATTTTGGGGTAGGTTTCGGCCAGGGCATCGGCATCACGCTCGCCATCGCCCAAAAATAAAATGGCAGCCACATCGGGGTGCTGGGCAACAACATTTATCATCCGAACCGAAGAACCGTGCGTATCTGAAAAAACAAGAATCTTGATGGTTCTTCACTCCTTTTTACAGGTTTTGTTTGCTTTGCCGCTAAAAACAAGCAAGCACCAGCTATTTTTGCATGGCTTTATAAATTTCGCTTTTGGCAAAACCGCTGGCAGCGGCGGCTTTTTTAGCGGCCTCGCTGGCCGAAAAATTGTTGGCGGTTGCCAGTTGCTTTGCCATATCTACCGCTTCTTGCAGTGTGTAGCTGGGGGGCAAAAAGCTGGCGGGGTCTGCGCCGGCCATCACCAGCACAAATTCGCCACGTGGGGTTTGGGTGGTATAGCGCTGGCGGGCTTGGCCCACCGTCGTTTTCCAAATTTCCTCGTGCAGCTTGGTAAGCTCGCGGCAAATGGTAATGCTGCGCTGCGGGCCAAAGGCGGCTTCCAAATCTTGCATGGTGCGGGGCAGTTTATGCGGTGCCTCGTAAAATATGGTGGTGCGTATCTCCTGCTGCAGGGCATCTAGCCGCTGGGCACGCTGGCGGCGGTTTTGGGGCAAAAACCCCTCGAACACAAAACGGGCGGTGTTTTGCCCGCTAACACAAAGGGCGGTAACGGCGGCACTGGCTGCGGGCACCGGCACCACCGGCAGGCCCCGCTCCATGGCGTCGGCCACAAGGGCCTCGCCGGGGTCGCTAATAGCAGGCACCCCGGCATCGCTGCACAAGGCGCAGCTTTCGCCGGCGGCAATGCGGTCTAATATCTGCTCGCCACGTTGGGCGGCATTATGCTCGTAATAGCTTACCATTGGTTTTTTTAGCCCCAGGTGGTTTAGCAGTTTTACCGTAACACGGGTATCCTCGGCGGCAATAAAATCCACCTTGGCAAAGGTGGCAGCAGCACGGGGGGTTAGGTCTTGCAAATTGCCAATAGGGGTGGTAACTACGTACAATATTCCAGCCATCGAGAATCCTTTCTGCGTTTATTGCCAACAACATGGGGGCTTGCCCGGGGCTAATACCCTTATTATAAATAAAATTAAATAGTAAATAAATACAAAAAAAATCAATTAGGGCACAAATTTTAGGCGAGAAAAATAGGAACCCATCCTTGCGTTTTAAGCAATACTGTAAAACCAAACGCCATTGGCCTTTTAATATTCTACCGGTTGCCCGTGGGGCACTATGCGGTCGGGCAATATCTGCAGGCCAACCCCGCCTGCTTTGCGGGCGTCTAACAGCACCAGCCAAGGCGGTGCTTCGGCAGCATTGCGCACAAATTGCATTCGTTTTGGCTCTAGCTTATGCTGCCGCAACGCCGCTATTAAATCTGCCAGGCGCGCCGGCGGAAAACAAACGCAAAAAGGGCCGCCATCTTTTAGCATGCGGGCGGCGGCCGCACAAAAATCGGCAATGGTGGCGGTGGTTTCGTGCCGGGCGGCGGCACGGCGGGCGGTGGGCGGCAATAACCCAGCCGCAAAATAGGGTGGGTTTGCCACCACCATATCTACCAGGTGGGGGCTGCGGTAGTGCTGCAAATTGGCGCACACCGCCTGCACATTGGCATACCCATTTTCGGCAGCAGTGCCAGCCAGCAGTGCTGCGCCGGCTTCGTCCAGCTCTACCCCGGTGGCGGGGCCCTGCAACCCTTTATCTAACAAGCTTAGCAGCAAAATGCCGCTGCCGCTGCCAAGGTCGCACACGCTCCAGTTGCGTTTTGGGTTACAAAAGGCGGCCAGCAGCAGGGCGTCGGTACCAAAACGGTGCTGGGCATTTACCCAAACACGGGTACCGCCCGGCAGGGTTTCTACAGTATGCTGCATGCGGCCCCCTCCTTAGCTGCTTTTATACTTCGCAAATTTTAAGACTAGCCAGTTTTGAAAATGCGAGCTTGTTTGTATACTTACCTAAAAGATAAGTGTTTGCGTCGTTTGTTTATAATAAATTAGGCGCGCCTATGCAGGTGCCAACAGGCAAAGGCTGCCAGTTAACTATATTTTGGTAACAGCAGCCCGCAAAAGCCACCGCCGCCCAAAAGAAACAAAGCGAGCCGTGCGGGCCCGCTTTGCATGGTTGAACTTTTACTTTACCAAGATGACAGCGCAAAGAACAAAAAATTCTTATTCCGGCGCAATGGCATCTACCGGGCAAACGCCGGCGCAGGCACCGCAATCAATGCAGGCTGCTTCGTCAATTACAAAAAGTTCTCCGCCGTTCGAGATAGCGGAAACAGGGCATTCGCCTTCGCAAGTGCCGCAAGAAATACACTCAGTGCTAATTTTGTAAGCCATAGTCAGTCTCCCTTTCTCCGTGCTTTGCTGTGCTGCTTTACCAAAGTTCCTCCGCTGTACCAGCCGGGCGCTCCCTCTTTGGTGGCGGGCCCGCACGGCACCCGTCTTCGCCTACCATTTTAACATATATAGTTTTTTTTTCAAGATAAAATTTTTAGTATTTGCCACGGATTTGCTAAATGCCCGCTTCTTTTTTAAAAAGAATGGTATGAGATAAAAATAAGTCACTCGCTTTTGCGGCATGGCCTCATGGTTCTATACTATGTGGTTCTATGTTTTTGCCCAAGCAAAACAAGCCTTTTACGCTTGGTTATCCGCCAATTCTTCCTCCGGCTCAGGGGCTGGCTTAATGGGGGCCCGTTTGCCGCCCCGCAGGTAGGTGCATTCGTCGCGGTGATAGTAGCGCACGGCGTTATCTTGTGGTTTATCTAGCCGCACCCGCAGGTTGCCTGCTATTAAGTTTACCTCGGTAACGGTTCCTTCGCCATCGGGGGTTTTAACCGTGCTGCCAAGGCCGGGGGTAATTTTGTTTAAGTATTCGTAGGCCGGTTGCTCGTATGCAAGGCAGCACATTAACCGCCCGCAGCTGCCCGATATTTTGGTGGGGTTAAGCGAAAGGCCTTGCTCTTTGGCCATTTTAATGCTTACCGGCTGAAAATTTTTAAGAAACCGGCTGCAGCAAAACGGTTGGCCGCAAATGCCAAGCCCGCCCAGCATCTTCGATTCATCGCGAACGCCAATTTGCCGCAGCTCGATACGAGTGCGGAACACCCCGGCCAAATCCTTCACTAAATCACGAAAGTCTACCCGGCCGTCGGCGGTAAAAAAGAACAAAATTTTGCTGCGGTTGTGGGCATACTCCACATCAATCAGCTTCATATCTAAATTATGCTTAATAATTCGCTCTTCGGCTAGTTCAAATGCCTTTTTTTCGTCCTCACGGTTTTGCTTCATGCGGCGGATATCGGCATCGTCTGCAATGCGCAGCACCGGCTTTAAGGCTTTGGTAATGGTGGCATCGGGTACATCGTGCACACCCTGCGCCACTTCGCCACACTCGGTTCCGTGGGCGGTTTCTACAATTACGTACTGGCCAGTTTCAATAGCCATGCCCACGGGGTCGAAATAATACGATTTACCGGTGGGCTTAAAACGAACACTGATGATTTTTTTCATAATAATTTCCTAACGATACGCCAAACGTATCTATCTATTAATAAGGTGTGTAAAAAAAGGCTTTTCAAAGCCCTTCTTTATTAAACCACAAAACAACAAAAAAAGTAAATACAGGGCCTTTAGTCTTTAGTCACTAGTTCTTGGTTCTTGGCCCTTAACTAACAACTAGCAACTATTCGCCAGCCGGGCGGTTAATGCCGCAAAGGTAATTTTGGGGGCAGCATTGCCACGCAGTGCCAGCCGGGCCTGCAACACAGGCGGCAACAGCTTTGCGGCCACCGCTGGGGCAAGGGCCGGCAAGCCGGGGGCCGCCCCACCACGCAGGCTGCTTTCAAAAATATCGGTCATGTCGGCCAGCAGGTCTTCCCGCCGGTCACGGTCTCCATCGGCCCGGCCTTCGTAACCACAAAAAACCCGCAGCATGGTATATCGGTCTCGCTCGCCGGCGGCTTTGGCCGCTTCTAAGGCGCTTTGCAGGGTAGCATACCGGGCTTGGTTTTGCAGCACCCGCAAGCCAAGCCCAATGCGCCCCCCGTATAAAACACTTAACAAATGGGGCAGGTGCGGCTCATATTCTGGCGGCAGGGCAGCTTGCAGCGTTTGCTGGCAAGCGGCAAGCGGGGCCGGTGCCAGCGGATATATTACACACCGGCTTACAATGGTTTGCGGCATCGAGGCCGCATCGCCGGTGGTAAGAATAAACAGCGCACCGGCGGGGGGTTCTTCCAGCACTTTTAGCAAGGCATTGGCGGCAGGGGCCGCCATTTTGTGGGCGTCTTGTATCCACACCACCCGCCCGCCTGCCGAAAACGAAGAATGGAAAATTTCTTGCCGCACCGCACGGATAGAATCTACCGGAATTTGGCCGCTTTTTCCTTCCCCCTGCACCGTTAGCAGCTCGGGGCTTTGGTTGTTTACCACTGCCTGGGCGGCCGGGCCACCATGGGGGTATAAATAATCGGCCGCAAGCAGGCGCGCAACAAACCCGCGCCCACAACCAGCGGGCGCGGTAAGCAAAATAGCGTGGGGCAGTTTACCAGCCGCCAGCGCTGCTTTTAAAGCGGCTTTGGTCTGCTCATTTCCCAGTACATTATCTAATTGCATTAAACCTTTTCAAACCGCTCTACGTTGGTAACAAAAATGGTAGCGCCGCCCACGGTTACCTCTAGCGGAAACGCCGTGGTTACCCCCACGCCATAGCTGGCGGTGCTGGGCACAACCTCGGTGCGTTGGCGCGAAAATTTAGAAATAATGCTGATGCATTCGTCCACCTTTTCATCCTCGGTACCAACTAGCATGGTTACGTTGCCGGCCATTAAAAAGCCGCCGGTGGTGGCTAACCTTGTTACAGTAAAGCCCGCTTGTATCAGCTCGGCATTCACGGTTTTGCTGTCCTCTTTGTTTACAATCGCAGTAATCAGTTTCATCAACAGCACTCTCCTTATATCATTAAAAATTCAAAACCCAAAACAGAACAGTATCCGCTGTGTATCCAACCGTTTATTTCCACTAAGTGGGCCCAACGCCCCGCCTCTTGGGGCGCTTCCATGGTCTTGCCCGTCGATACCCTGCTGCTTGTGGCAGGAAGGGTTCATTAAAAAAATAAATCGGTTTTTCATCTTCATTTTAACACATCCACTGTTAAAATACCACCGGCAGCCAGCAGTTTAGCGGCCTCTTGGCACAGCTCTTCGCCCGGCATTACCAGTGGCACCCCGGGGGGGCAGGGGGCAAAAAGCCCCGCCATTACCTGGCCTGGCGCCGTTTGCACCGGCACGGTTTTGGCCGGGGCAAACATGGCGCTGCGTATGCTGCAAACCGCCTTGGGCCGAATAACCGGCAGGGCGGGCAGGGGCAGGGGCGGCCGGGGCGTAAACGGCGCCAAAACCTTGGCCAGCAGCGCAAAATCCTCTGGCTGGTTATAGGGCGAGGCCATAAGTACAATGCGGCGCTCGTCGGCAAGCTCGGGCAAAATACCGGCCGTTTGCAGCGCGGCGGTAACCGTGCTGGTTTGCCAGCCACCCCGCCAGGGGGTTAGGCAAAGCTTTAGGGGGTCTGCACCAAGCTGCACAAGGTGGGGCACTGCCGCTATAGCCGCCGCCAGTTGGGCGGCCGTTTGCATAAAGTTGGGGGGCTGGGTAGCCAGCATGCCGGCAGCTATATCTAGGCTTTGCAGCACAAGGTAGCTGGGGCTGGTGCTGCTGTACAGGTTTAGCGCAGCACGCCCCGCCGCTGCCAGCTGCCCATTTTTTAGGTGCAACATAGCGGCAGGGGTAAGGCAGGGCAGCGTTTTATGGGCCGAGTCCGCCGTGGCATCTGCCCCCAGCGTAATGGGGTGAATATCTGGCCGCAAAAACTTTAAATGGGCGCCGTGGGCGTTATCTACCAGCAGCACCGCACCAGCGCCATGGCATACGGCGGCAATAGCGGCTATATCGGCTATATTTCCTTCGTAATCGGGGCTGGTAAGGTACACCGCTTTGGCGTGGCTTTGGGCCAGTGCCGCCTCTATTTCGGCGGCGGTGGGCAGGGGGGCGGCCGGGTACACCCAATGGGGCACAGCACCAATAAACCCCAGTGCCCGTATGGCGGCAACGTGGCACCCCCGTGCCATTACCACGGTTTCTTCTGGCTTAACAAACAGGGTTAGCATGGCTTGTATGCAGCTGGTGCTGCCGCTGGCGCTATACAGGGTAGCGCCGCTGCCATATAGGCGCGCCATGTTTTGCTGGCTTTGGGCAAGGGTATCGGTGGGGTGGCTTAAATCGTCGGCCCCCTCCACCTCGGTCATGTCATAACGCAAAATTCCCCCAAAAGGGGGAATAGCCGCCGGGTTGCCCTTGTGCCCGGGCACATGAAAGCGGGCCTCGTTTTTAACAAGGGCCTGCATACGGTTCCAAAAAGGGGTTTGTTGTTTCATATTATCTGCTATTATTACGCCAGTTGCGGCGGTTTTTTGCAATGCGAATTTGCTCTTTGATAATGCCAAGCAGGGTGGGGCCAAAAAACAGCAGGTAACCAAGCAGGCTAAAACCAAAGGTTACCAAAGCCGAAAGCCCGAAGAACAGCCCCGAGCGGAACGACACCGCAATGGTTAACCCGGCAAATACCACATAAAAAATGGCCAGCCACTTGGCCTTTACCGAGATAAGGAAGAATAGCTGGAAGGTAGCGTCGGGCGCAAGGGTGGCATAGGCCAAAAATAACGAAAGGTTTAGGTAGGTGTTATCGGCATAGCCGGCGGGCGAAATAAAGCAGGCCAAAATAGAGCCCAGAATGCCCGCCAGATAATACAGGTTAAAACGGAAGCCGCCCCAAACACTTTCTAACGAAGTGCCAATAAAATAATAAAAATAAAGCGAAATAAAAATCCAGATAGGGCTGGTTTGTTCGGGCACAAAAATAAAGGTGATAAGCCGCCAAACCTGGCCCGACAGAATGGCCGAACGGTTAAGCGAAAGATAGCTTGCCAGGTTGTATTCTGGCATAACATAACCCGCAATATACACCATTGCCATGCCAACCACAATAATGCGCATTAAATTGCGGATATAATGCCGCCCGTATTTATAGTCCAGCTTATAAAGCCATTTCATGTAAAGTACCCTCCCGTAAATTGGTTTGCTTTAGCGCCCGGCAAAGCGGGCTGGCAAGGGGGTTAAGCGCGCGGTTTGCCACGCAAAACACACCGGGCACGCAGCCCCGGGGTTAATACCCTTTATTGTAGCAGAGGCCGCAGGCAAGTTCAACAAAAAGTTAAACCCGCTTGCCGCCAAAAAATAACACAGAAAAAACAAGAATGCGAACCCACCGCCACTTTTTAACACTTTCAACAGAGTTTTCAACAATGAGCCGGGCACGCATATTATACAAGCCGTAAATTGCAAGGGGTTGCCAAATAAAATTTAAGAAAATTTTAAACCAAAAATATGGCAAGTTTGCCCAAAAACAACAAATGCGGTTACATAAGCCCCCGGGTTTGACGACACAGTGGAAAAAAGCGTATACTAAAAAGGTATATAGGAGGCGTTTAAATGAATTTTATGGGCAACCCAGCCAATATTCCGGCACTTGGGTTTACACATGGCGGGCGGTTTCATGCCGATGATGTTTTTTCTTCGGCACTTTTGCGCATACTGCGCCCGGATATCCGTATTTACAGGGGTTTTACCGTACCCAAGGGCTTTAGCGGTATTGCCTACGATATTGGGGATGGCCCCTTCGATCATCACCAAAAAAACCGCGAATGCCGCGAAAACGGCGTACCTTATGCCGCCTTTGGCCTGCTTTGGCGCAAATATGGTGGCTACATTTTAAGCGAAGAAGAAGCTTTGCGCTTTGATGAAAAATTTGTGCAGCCGCTGGATTTGGACGACAACACCGGCTGTGGCAACGTTTTGGCCGGCATTATTGGCGCCTTTAACCCCCCTTGGGATAGCGACCAGGACCAGGATGAGGCGTTTGAACAGGCGCTGGACGTAGCCCAAAAAATGCTGGCGCACAAACTAGAAAGCCTTGCGGCGGTGGAGCGTGGAAAAGCCGCCGTGGAAGCCCAGCTAAAAACCATGCAAGATGGCATTGTGGTACTGGAGCGGTATGTGCCATGGAAACCCGTACTTATTCCCTCGGCCGCAGAGTTTGTCATTTTCCCCTCCATGCGGGGCGGTTACTCGTTGCAGTGCATCCCTAAAGATTTTAACGGAAAAACCGGAGACAAGGTGCCACTGCCCAAAGCCTGGTGGGGCCGCCCGCAAGAGGAATTGGCCCGCATAACCGGCCTTGAAGACGTACAGTTTTGCCACGCCAGCGGCTTTATGGCTACCGCCGGCAGCCTAAGCAGCGCCAAACAAATGGCAATGCAAGCGCAGCAAGAGCTAGCCCGCCGCCGGCAGCAGGCAGCTGCCCAACGGGCGGCAAACGCCGCCATGGTAGAGGCCCAAACGTGAACTGGGCCTATTTGGTGCGCTGCAAAGATAACAGCCTATACGCCGGCTGGACCAACGACCTTACCAAGCGGCTGGCGGCCCACAACAACGGTACCGGCGCCAAATACACCCGGGGCCGTGGGCCGGTTGCCCTTGCCTGGGCGGGCAACTACCCCACTAAACAGCAGGCCATGCAGCAAGAAGCCTTGCTAAAAAAAATGACCAAACCGCAAAAAGAGGCTTTGGTAAAACAATACAACAAAGAATTGTAAAAAGTGTGTAAGGGCCAGCAAACCAGCACATTGCGTTGCTGGCCTAGTTATTAGTTAGGTATCGCTCTATGCTATGTTACGTGGCGTAAGGCGGTACCTTTTTTGCCTAAAAAATTGTATAATGTACCAAAGGCTGCCCACGCAGCAAAACACCCAAAGCCAATAAACAAAAAAACAAAGCTGCGGCGTAAAGGAATGCATAGCATGGAACAATTGTTGCAAACCATTGAGCAAATAATCCAAAAAAATCCGTATAAAATACAAATAAATATGCCCCGGCAAAAAAACAGCCCCTGCCAAAAGGCGGCGCTGGTGCCGCTGGCAGGTGGTTGGCAGCTGCAAAAATACACCGCCACCCAGGTGTTTCATCACAATGTAACGGCGGGCGAATTGCCCACCACCTTGGCACAGATGTTGCAGCAGGAGTTTTTTCAGCTACAGGCGTTTACCCAAACCGAGGTGCACGGCCTTAGGGTAACCAAAAAAGGAGCTTTGCTGCAAAACCGCACCGCCGCCCCACAAAAAAACAAAACCGCCCACCAGCCCACGGGCCATAACCGCACCAAAAACTACCTGCTGCCCGAGGGCACGGTGGTGCCCGCTTTGGTAGATATGGGCGTGTTTACCCCCGATGGCCGGGTGGTGAAGGCCATGTACGACAAATACCGCCAAATTAACCGTTTTGTAGAGCTGGTGGACAATGCGCTGAAAGAAGCGCCCACCGCCCCGCTGCATATTGTGGATTTTGGCTGCGGCAAAAGTTACCTTACTTTTGTTTTGTATTACTATTTTACCCAAATACGTGGCCTGCCGGTGCAGATGACCGGCCTTGATTTGAAAAAAGACGTGGTGGAAAAATGCAATACCACCGCCCAAAAATACGGGTACAATAACCTGCATTTTGCAGTGGGGGATATTAACGGTTATACCCCGGCGGGCAAAATTGACATGGTGATTTCGCTGCATGCCTGCGACACCGCCACCGATTATGCCCTTGCTAACGCAGTGCAGTGGGGGGCAAAGTATATTTTTTCGGTGCCGTGCTGCCAGCACCAGTTAAATGCCCAAATACAAAGCGACAGCTTTGCTGCCCTAACCCGCTACGGCATTGTAAAAGAGCGGGTGGCCGCCCTGATGACCGATGCCATACGCGCCAACCTGTTGCAGGCTTGCGGCTACAAAACCCAATTGGTAGAGTTTGTGGGCTTTGAGCACACCCCCAAAAATATTCTCATCCGTGCCGTAAAAAGCAATGTGCCGCTGGCACACCGCCGCAAGGTGCTGCAAGAGGTGCAAAGTTTGATGGAGGAGTTTAGTTTGGAGCCGATATTGTTTGAGTTGTTGCAAGCCGAACTGAACGTGATAGAAGGAGAATAATTTCATGCGCAAAAAAATATTATTTCAAATCACTTCTTTGGTTATGGGTGCCGTTTTGCTGGCGGGCTGCAATACAGAGCCGGCGCCGGCATCGTCTTTTCCCACACAAATAGTTGCCCCAAGTGAAAATGTCTCTTCAATGACGGCCTCTTCTGAAGATATCTATAACCCGGATACCTGGATTTTAGAACAAATAGAAACCAGCATACCCGAAGGCCCCTATACCACCATTAACGCCGAAAATTTTGACGAGATAAAAGGACGGTGGATTTTTTCGCCCGGATATGTAAAAGGCTATGAGAATTTTGATGATAGCCGCTATGTTTTTGATTTTGGATCAGACTATTCAGCCGCTTTTGCAGAACCACCCAACTTTCCCTATCCGGTTGCATATAGAGATTATGACCACACCATAGGCTTAATTCGTACCATGTGGGAAGCCGGGGGAGGATCTTGGCAAGGGAGCTACCAAATCAACGCTTCAGATATTTTTATGGTAGAGGTTTTTTACAGCGGTAGCGAAGGTGGCAGTGAAGAAAGCGAGAGCATTTTATTTACCTACACATTTAAGCTGGAATATGCAGAAACTTCGGATATATTGATTATTACCATTCTTTCTACTTCAAACGTTTCTGTTGCAAGTGAGTATTGGGACGAAGAAACTTTTATGGGGATGCCGCTGAATTTGCCAATTCCCATGCGAAGAATGGAAGTGGAGTAATAGCGAAAATAACAATCCTCCCTGCCGGTGCTGAATGCGCCAACTGGGAGGATTTTGTTGTATCAATTTTACTGCAACACCATTTTGTTTTGCCACCTGCCACTTTTCCACCGCCAGATGAAAATGATACCACGAATGGCCCAGTCTACCACCATGGCAAACCACACACCCAGCACGCCCAAGTTTAAGGTAAAGGCAAACAAAAAGGCTAGCCCAACCCTAAACACCCACATGCTAAAAATAGAAACCGCCATGGTAAATTTGGCGTCGCCCGCGGCCCGCAGCGCATTTGGCAACGAAAAACTTTGCGGCCAAAACACAATAGCCGAAAAACAGTTAAACATTAGGCATTGGTACGCAATGGCAGCGCCTTCGGCCGAAAGCCGGAAAAGCGGAAGAATAACCCCGGCACTTGCCGCAATGGCAAGGTTTAAAACACCCATGCCGGTAAAGGCAATTATCATTAATTTACGGGTGTATTTTTTAGCGCCTTCATAATCCCCGGCGCCCACGCACTGCCCCACCACGGTTATTAAGGCAAGGCTTATGGCCCCGCCCGGCAGGTTGCCAAACGTTGCCAAAACCCCCGTAATGGCGTTGCCCGCAATGGCCGCCGTGCCAAAAGCCGAAACCACCCCCGCCGTAAGCAGCTTGCCAATTTGGAAGATGGAGTTTTCGAGCCCGCCGGGCAACCCTATTTTTAAAATGTTGCGTATCATGCCAAAATCTAACCTTACCCGCAGCAAACCAGCCAGGCTAATGGGGTTTTTGCCCTTTGCCAGCAGCCAAAGAAGCAGCATAGCGGCAATGGCACGGCTAACTAGGGTAGAAATAGCGCTGCCGGCCACCCCCCAGCCAAAACCGTAAATAAGCAGGCTATTGCCCGCTATATTTAAAAGGTTTACCAGCAGCGAGGTAAGCATGCTAACCCGGCTGTTGCCCATGCTGCGGAACAACGCGGCCCCTGCATTGTAAAGGCCTATAAAAGGGTAGCTTAACGACGAAATCCACAAATATACCTCGGCATTTTGGCGCACAAGGGGGTCTAAATCTCCATAAATAAGCGATAACAGCTGCCCACGCAGCACAAAGGCCACCACCCCTACAACGCAAGAAAGAATGGTGATGCTATACACCAGTTGCCGCCCAGCTTCGGACGCATTTTTTTGGTTGCCACGCCCTAAATATTGGCTTGCCACCACCGCACCACCGGTTGCCAGCGCCGCAAACAGGTTAATTAACAGCACATTTACCGAGTCGCTAAGTGAAACGCCGCTAACGGCGGCTTCCCCTACGGTGGTTACCATCACGGTATCTACCATGCCAAGGGTAACGGCCAAAAGCTGCTCTATCATCAGCGGCCAAATTAAGCGCAGCAACGCGCGGTTATTCCATTGCTCTGTTGCCAGTTGTGGGCGGTTCATGTTTGGCTCCCTGCTTTCTGTTTATTCTTGTAAAAAATAGCGATAAGCGCTTTCACGCTAACCCTGTTTTAATAATGAACCCTTTTGCCATTAAATGCAAGGGGGCAATGGCAAACGCATGGCAAAAAGGCATGGTGCTGTTTTTGGGCCTAGTTTTACACAAAAATTATGGTACAACATATTGCAACACTTGCAAAATTTGTTTTATCTTTTGCCCGTTTTCAATTGACATTCTTTTTTAGCCATGCTATTATAATATCTGCGTTCGCGCTGCTAGCTCAGCTGGATAGAGTGACTGGCTACGAACCAGTAGGTCGGGGGTTCGACTCCCTCGCAGCGCACCAAGGTGAAAATCATCGCTTTTGATGATTTTCACCTTTTTATTTTGCCTGTTGGATATGCCCATTATACTAGCGGTAACCGCCCTAGCCGTGGTTACTGCAACGGTTGTCTTTCTTCTTGCGTGCTTACTATAACAGCACAAATTGACCCTAACCACAAAACTGTTTATAATAAAAAACAGTACACTGTGGTTTGTTGGGTTTTGCGGCTGGGCATGCCAGAGAAAATTATAAGCAGGAGTAAAAGACATGATGAAAAAAATATGTGCTTTTGTAATGGCGGTTGTTGCTATATTCTCCTTGGTAGCATGCTCTGCGCCGCAATCTGCCGACATCGGTAAAGAAATGGAACAATTTGGGTTTGTGTTCACCATCCCGCAGGGCGTAACCGGTAACCAGCTGGATGACGGCATCTATGACATCGACTTTGGTGTAACCGGAAAAAGAGAGGCCTTTATTGGAATTAACCCACCGGAGGACATAACCGAAATAGGGGAGGGCGAAGAGGAGTTGCTGCAGCTGTTGCTGCAAGATATGCAGCAAGTCACGACCAACTACTTTGAAAATATCAGCAACGAGGTAGTGGAAACCAGAAGCCTGGACGGCAACCCTGCCGGCTATATTGGCATGGACTGCACAATAAGTAATGTGCCGGTTTATTGGCAGATGTATATGGTGATTTTGGACAACACCCTCTATTCTTTTACCATACAGATATATACAAACAAGGTGCAACCCAATACACTGGAAACGATAGATACGTTTGTGGAAGAAATACAATTAAAAGCAACCGCAGCTGCGTAAGTTTTATTCCAACTTTTTATAAAAGGCAGCATTTTTGCTGCCTTCACCAAAGCGAAAATTGTCTTTTGGGGCAATTTTCGCTTTTTTATATTTCTATTTGCAATCTATTTCCAATAGGCCTATTAAAATTGGTCCCCTCCCAGCCCAATACATGGTATAATTTTAGGGTAATAAAACTCAGGCGGGCACAATAAGCCTTAGTGGAGATGAACACATTGAAAAAAGCCATTTTATATATCCACGGCAAAAATGGCAGCCATTTAGAAGCCGAAAACTACAAACAAAATTGTGTGGGTTTTGATATTATAGGGGTAGACTACGATGGGTATTTGCCCTGGGTGGTGGAGCCCCAGATTAAAGCGGCGTACACCCGTTTGGTAAAAGAATACAAGCCCATTTTGGTTATTGCAAACAGCATTGGCGCTTATTTTGCTATGCACGCCTTGCAAAAGTGTGCCCTTAAAAAAGCGTTGTTTATTTCGCCTATTCTTGATATGGAAAGGCTTATTTTAGACATGATGCAGTGGGCAAAGGTAACCGAAAAAGAGCTTTGTGAAAAGCGGATAATCTTAACTGATTTTGGCGAAACACTCTCGTGGGAATACCTTTGTTTTGTTCGTAACAACCCCATCGAGTGGGATATTCCGACAGAAATTTTATATGCAGAGAAGGACAACCTTACCGCCCGCGCAACGGTGGATGCCTTTGTAAAAAAGCATAATGCCAACCTAACCACACTAAAAAATGGCGAGCATTGGTTCCACACAAAAGATCAACTTGCTTATGTAAACCAATGGATGAAAAAATCTATTGGTTCCGTTTAGGTTTGTGCGCTTTTTTAAACAACCACCAGCAAAAGCAAGGGTAAAATATAGCGTGTATTCACCGGGAGGATTTCTATGATTTCGCATTGGTTGGGATGGTTTTCGCTTGGGTTTTGTGGGGTGCTGGCATTAAAATATATCGCCAGAAAATTAAAAATATCCTCATTAAATTTATTTTTCAGAAAAATCCATATCCCGCTTGGGGTTGCGCTGCTAGCCATTGGCACGGCGCACGGTGTCATTTCCTTTGCACAAGTTACTGGCCGCACGGCTGCCATTATTACGGGTATTCTTACAATCATTTTAATTTTTTTTATTGCGGCAACCTATCTATTCAAAAAACGGCTGAAAAAGAGATGGATGCACCTGCACAGAATTGGTACCGTGGCACTGCTACCTTGCATTTTTTTGCATTTACTTTTGGCTTTAATATAACTATATAAGGCTGTGTAACCTATTGGCGGCACCGCATTTTTACTGGCTGGCACAAGTTGTTATGCCCACCGGGTTTATGCTATATTGTACCTATAGCGGCGGTAAATAATACCTTTCCCCTGCCGGCAGCGGGGTGTGGGCGGGCAACGCTATAGAAGTGTTTTAAGGGACGAAGTATCGAGCCCACCCAGCGAAAATTAAATACAAAATAATCTATGTAAAATAGCCTATAAATAACGGAGGGAACAACATGGAACCTTTATACCACATTGGTTTTGACGACAGCCATGGGGCCAAATACGCCATTTTACCCGGAGACCCCGCACGGGTAGAAAAAATTGCCCAGTTGCTGCAAAACCCACGGTTCCACCACCAAAACCGCGAATACACCACCTGGCTGGGCGAAATATGCGGCCAAACCGTTATGGTTATGTCTACCGGTATGGGCGGGCCTTCTACTGCTATTGCGGTAGAAGAGCTATACCAAACCGGTGTTACCAACTTTGTGCGGGTGGGCACCTGCGGCGGCATGGCGCTACCGGTAAAAGGGGGAGACCTTGTGGTGGCAACCAGCGCCATACGCATGGAGGGCACCACCCGAGAGTATGTTCCTGTTGAGTTTCCGGCGGTGGCCAGCCTAGATATTACCAATGCTTTGGTGCAGGCGGCAAAAAACACCGGCCATAACTGGCATGCCGGTGTTGTGCATTGTAAAGATTCTTTTTATGGCCAGCACAGCCCCGGCCGCATGCCCGCCGGCACCCAGCTAATGGAAAAATGGGACGCCTGGATTAAGGCGGGGTGCTTAGCGTCTGAAATGGAGAGTGCTACCCTGTTTATTGTGGCCCAAATTTTGGGTGCCCGTGCCGGGTGTGTGCTAAGCACAATATGGAACCAAGAGCGCCGCCGCCAAGGGCTGGACGACCCGCACAGCCACGATACCACCCCGGCCATCGAAGCCGCCATAGAAGCCGTGCGGCTGCTGATTGTGCAGGACCAAGCCTCGAAGTAAAAAACAGAGTTTTAACGGTACCGCCGCCGCTGTGCCTTATTACGCATCTTTCCATGCAAAATAGGCACCGGCCCCCATAAACCCCAAAGCCCAAAGCATGCTTACCGCCCAAGGTAAAAAGTCTAACCCTAAAAAGGCCAGCGCACCAATGGCAATAAATATCCATGCGCGGTTTTTGGGTTGTTGCTTACTGGGTTTTTCAAAATGGTTTACCTGTATTTTTTCCATGGTTTTTCTCCTTTGTTTTTGCCCGGCTGGGCAACCAAATGGCGTTGTATACAGCATAGCAAACCAAATGTACAATAAAACGGATTTGTGGTTTCCTTGCAAGTTTATGCAAATAGAGAAATGCTTGTTTCGCTGCCAAAAACAGCGAAACAAGCATTTCTTTTTTATTTATTATAAATTATTTATAATTATTTTGCATTATTCCACCGGTACCATCCAGCCGTTGGTGTCGGGCAAAAGCCCCCACTGAATACCGGTAAGCGTATCGTACAAGCGCTGGGTAACCTCGCCAATTTTGCCGCCACCAATGTGGGCTATTTCTTCTTTGTAGCAAAGCTGGCCCACCGGGCTAACCACCGCAGCGGTGCCGGTGCCAAACACCTCGGTTAAGCCACCTTCACGCGCGGCGGCCATCAAATCATCAATGGCAAGGGCTTCTTCTTTTACGGTATAACCCCAGCTGGTTAGCAAATCTATGCAGCTCATGCGGGTAATGCCGGGCAGCACGGTGCCGCTGGTGGGGGCGGTATAAATGGTATCTCCCAGTTTAAAAAAGCAGTTCATGCTGCCCACTTCTTCCACATAACGGCGGTGCACGCCATCTAGCCAAAGCACCTGGCTATACCCCAGTTTGTGGGCTTTTTCTTGCCCGGCAAGGCTGGCGCCATAGTTGCCGCCGCACTTAATAAAGCCGGTGCCGCCGGGGGCCGCACGGGTATACTCTTCCTCTACATAAATTTTAACGGGGTTCAGCCCCTCTTGGTAATAGGCACCCGAAGGCGAGCAAATAACAAAAAACAGGTACTCGTCGCTGGCTTTTACGCCCAGGTGTGGCTCGGTAGCAATGGTGCAGGGGCGAATATACAAACTGGTGCCGGGCTGGGTGGGCACCCAGCTTTTATCTAGCTTCACCAGTTGTTTTACCCCTTCTACAAACACCTCTTCGGGTATTTCGGGTATGCAAAGGCGCTGGTGGGTACTGGCCATGCGCTGGGCGTTTTTTTCTGGCCGAAACAGCTGCACGCCACCGCTGGGGGTAGGGTAGGCCTTCATGCCTTCAAAGCACTCCTGCCCATAATGAAAAACCATCGAGGCGGGGTCCATCATAAAGGGGCCGTAGGGCACAATTTCGGCATTATGCCAGCCTTTTTCTTTGGTATAATGCAGCAAAAACATATGGTCGGTATAATGTACACCAAACCCTAGGTTGGTTTCGTCTGGCTTTGGTTTGGGCGTGGTTGTTTGGGTTATTGCTATTTGCATTGGCTGGCGTCCCCTCTCTGCTATGCTTTCGCACTTTAATTCGGTATCTTCTATTGTAAAGCGGGGCGGCCCCGTTTGCAAGTGCCAAGTACAATATAGCGTATATTTATTGCTTAATTAAAAAACACCAACATAACCTGCCTGTTTTACCAAAACCCTGCGTTGACCAACCCCCGCACCCTTTGGTACAATATGGTTTGTAAGTTTTTTGGCAGGTTAAATATATTGTAAACACTGCAAGCGGGGGTAGTGCCCCCCTGCAAACCACAACGGAGGAAACCATTTTGCTACAAGGCGTAATTTTTGACATGGATGGCGTGCTGTTTGACACCGAAACCATTAGTTGGCGTATAGAAAAAGAAGTGATGCAGGAGATGGGGTACACCCTTACCCCCGAAATGCAGGTGCAAATTTGTGGTGCCAGCCATGCACAGGGCCGCAAAATTGTGCTGGATGCCTTTGGCCCGGAATTTGACTATGATGCCTACACCCTAACCATGCGGGAACGCATGGCAGAAGAATTAGAGCGCGATGGCATGCCCAAAAAGCCCGGGGTAGATGCCCTGCTGGCCTACCTAAAAAAGCAGAACTACCGCATTGGGCTGGCTTCTTCTACACGGTACCAAACCGTGCTGCACCACCTAAAAGCCGGCGGCATTTTTGAATATTTTGACGGCATTATTGGGGGCGACATGGTACCAGCCAGCAAACCCGCACCCGATATTTTTGAGGCAGCCGCCAAAGCCATTGGCCTGCCACCCACCCGTTGCGCCGCCATAGAAGACAGCCTAAACGGTGTGCACAGTGCTGCCGCCGCCGGTTGTATTACCATTATGGTGCCAGACTTAATACCCCCCACCGATGAACTGCGCGCAGTGGCTGCCGTGGTGCTAAATAGCCTAACCGAAGTACCCGCTTTTTTAGAGGAAACAAACCGCACCTTGGCTAGCAAATAAAATAAAACCCCGCCGGGCAACACCAATGCTATGGTATTACCCAGTGGGGTTTTTTGTTGCAATATATGGTCTTTAAAATCGTTTGAAGCAAACAGAGTATAAATAGGCAAATATAGCCCAAAAACCCATTTATTTCCATTTTTTCCTAATAGATTCCGCTATTTTCGTGCAAAGGTATGAAACTGGCAGTTTTTTATTTTCCTATTCCTCATCTTTTTGGGGCACGCCCACCGGCGCCATGTACACGGTAAATTCCTCCTCACCATCTAGCCCCAGCAGCTCGTCGCAGGTTTGTTGAGCATAGGCAGCACAGCAGCAGGTGGCAAGGCCCAAAGCCTCGGCACTTAAATAGGCGTTTTGCCCAATGTGCCCGGCGTCCATTAGCATTAGGCGGGCGGCGCTGTTGGCGTAGCGCCACTCGGTGCGGTAGGGGGTGGCGGCCCAAAATAAAACGGCCGCGGCTTTGGCCGCCCACGCCTGCCCACCCAAGGCGGTGCCCACTGTATCGCTATAAGCGGGTATTGCGCGCAAAAACTCTAGGCTATGTTGTTGCGGCAAATAGTGGTACAGGCCGGGCTGTAGCCCTTGCACAGCACGCACGGTAATGTACGTTTCAAACGGGTGGCGGCAGCCGCCACTGGGCACCGGGCGCAGCGTGGCAAAGTTTTTTTTGCCAATTACCTGCTGCACCCCTTGGGTGCTATACAGCATAAAGCTTAACGCCTGCAAGGTAATGCCTTCTTCGGCAAAAAGGCGGCGGCTGCGGCGGTTTTGCAATAATTTTAAATAATCTACCTGCCCAAGCTCCGCCTCAAAATTTTGGGGTAGCGCAATGCTTTTTTCTGTTTGGGGCGGGCTGGTAATGGGCGGTTGGGGTACGCCCTTTTTTTGGTCTGGCTCAACTTCTTTGCCGCTAAGGCCGTTTTTCATAAACTTGCGGTGCAACAAAATTTGTTCGCTCGGCTGGTTTTTATTCATATTTTTCCTCTTTTATGCTTATTTTTATTGCCTTGTTTTTTATTGCTAATTTCTTCTTTTTTATACCATATTTATGTTATTTATACAAGGCATACACCTGCTGGCAAGGGTATTTCGCCAAGGGGCATAGCCGCAGGGTTTTGGGGTTGTTATTAAAAAGCAAAAGCGGGTTCCCGTTTTGGGTAAAATAAGGTATACTATATTGGGTTAAGCTAAAATATATACAATATGCAGTGCCCCCGCCGCAACGCTGCGCACGGGGGTTTTTATTGGCTGGTAATGTAAAGCACAGGCTGCTAAATATCGGAGGCATTATGAAAAAAACGTGGGACTGGAAAACTTTTCTTGTAGATACGCTGTATTATATGGGTGGCAGTGTTTTATATGCCCTTGCGCTGCAAACCTTTGCGGTAAACGCAAAATTTGCGCCGGGGGGTATTTCGGGGCTTTCTATTATTTTAAACCATTACACCGGCTGGCCCATTGGTGTTGTGTCGCTGCTTTTAAATATTCCTATTGTTTTGGTGTGTTGGCGTATTTTGGGCCACAAGTTTTTGCTAAAAAGTATTTGGGCCATGATTATCAACGCCTTTTTTTTGGATATTGTATTTCAATACCTGCCGGCATACAACGGCAACCCCTTACTGGCAAGTATGTTTACCGGTGTGTTTTTAGGGGCGGGGCTGGCGGTTATTTATATGCGGGGCTCCTCTACCGGCGGCAGCGATTTTATTATAATGTCGGTAAAAAAGCTGCGGCCACATTTTTCGGTGGGGCAAATTTCCCTTGCTTTCGACGCGATTGTGATTTTGGCTGGCGGGCTTGTGTTTGGCAATGTAGACGCCGTTTTATACGGTATTATCTCCTCGTTTGCCTGCACGCTAACCATGGATAACGTGCTGTACGGCGCCGGCAGCGGCAAGCTTGCCATTATTATTACCAACCACGGCCAAAAAATTGCCGATGCCATTAGCGCCGAAGTAGACCGTGGCAGCACCCTGGTAAAAGCCACCGGCACCTATACCGGCCAAGAGCGTGAAATGCTGTACTGCGCCTGCGGCAAAAACGAAATATACAAGGTGCGCACGGCCGCCCGCGCGGTAGACCCCGACGCCCTGGTGATGGTAACCGAGGCCAGCGAGGTGATAGGGGAAGGGTTTGTGCCGCCCAACATACCCGGCAACGAACCACCAGCCCAGCGGCCCAACACCAATGGTGATACATAACCGTTATGCAAAGGCGCACCATTGATACCGGCCAAATTATAAATATCGAACTGCCAATGGGCGTTGTTATCATTTTTTATTACCTGGCGTGTAGTGGGCTGGTTTTGTTTAAAAAGAAAAAGCGCCCGCACAAATAGTATAAATGTCCATAAAAAAGAGCCTTTCAAAAAGGCTCTTTTTTTGTTTTGCTATTCAACTTGTGCGGCGTATTGTTTCGGCTATGGCATTTAGGCCAACCCCGCTGCGCCGGGATAAATTTTGCTACCAGTGGGGAAGCGGCCTTTTTTTGGGTATTTGGGCCTTTATTTTGAATAAAGATAGCTACAGCTGCAATAGCGGCACAAAGCACCATCGCACCCACTGCCAACCAAACCTTTTTTTTGCTCCTATACTTCCCCAACCAATTCTTTATTTCTTATTTAATTTTTATTTATTTTTGTTTTAATAAAAGCTAAAAACTCTTGATAATCAGCTTTTTTAAAGCCGTTTACTTGTAACAACAACGCCGCTTGCCCCACCATTAGCACCACAATGGTTTTGCCCTGTAACATAGCCGTAATATCGGTGTAGGCAAAGGTTAACTCTCCCAATTTGCTATGCTGGGTAATTTTATCTTCATAAAAATCAACCTGTTTTTCCAACGTATCGGCCCCCCAAAGGGCCTTTTGCTGTTTGTAGCTGCTTTTGCTTTTTAGCAGGTAGCCCCACCCGCCCACAAACCCGGCGGCAGCCCCCAGCAGCAACATGCCACCGGCGTAACCCAAGCCCGCGGCCCCCATTGTGTACAGTTGCATGCCGGCATACACCACCGCAAAGCCTGCCACCGCAAACAGCAAAATGCGCAAAAAACCTGCGTTTTTGCCCCAGGTAACAGCCATCATCTCTTTGGTAGTTTGCTCGCTCATGGTGGTGGTATTGGTAAATTTGGGTTGCATAGGGGCCTCCTGGTTAATTTACTATATTGGCTAGCGCCAAGTATTTATATCATTCTTATTCTATCATACCGGGGCTTATAAAAAAGCAGATTATCAAAATTTTAATTAATTTTAATACCGGTAAAATAAAAATAAACAGCCCCCCCAAATGGGGGCTGTTTATTTTAGCTGTAATTATTCTACATCGTACAATTTGGCAAGGCGTTGCAGGTAGTTGTAACGCTCCTTGCTCATGTCTACCGCTTCGCCAAACAGGGTTTCAGCACGATCCGGGAACTTCAGTTTTAGGCTGGTGTAGCGGGTTTCGTTGTTAATAAACTCCAGGTAATCGCCGGTTGGCTCTTTGCTATCCAGCGTAAAGGGGTTTTGCCCAGCGGCTTTTTTGCGCGGGTCAAACCGGAAGTTGTTCCAGTAACCGGCCTGCACTGCCTTTTTCATTTCGCTTTGGCAGTTAACCATGCCGCCCTTAATGCCGTGCATTTCGCACGGGGCGTAGCCAATAATTAGCGAGGGACCCGGGTAGCTCTCGGCCTCGGTAATGGCTTTAATGGTTTGGTTTTGGTCGGCACCCATCGCAATTTGGGCTACATATACATAGCCGTAAGCCATGGCCATTTCGGCAAGGCTTTTTTTGCCAATGTTTTTGCCCGCGGCAGCAAACTGTGCCACCTGGCCAATTTGGCTGGCCTTACTTGCCTGGCCACCGGTGTTACTGTACACCTCGGTGTCAAACACAAACACGTTTACGTTTTCGCCACTGGCCAGCACATGGTCTAGCCCGCCGTAGCCAATGTCGTACGCCCAGCCGTCGCCGCCAAAAATCCATACGCTTTTTTTGCTTAGGTATTCTTTTTCGGCCAAAATATCGGCAGCGGGTTTGCAGGCATCGCAGGTGCATTTGCGGCCATTGGCAATCCAGTCTTTTTCCCACTCGGTGCCGGTCATGTCCAGCCCATCCTCTAGCTCTTTCACAAAAGCATCGGTGGCGGCAAGGTTGGCCTGCCCATCGTCAAAGGTATCCAGCCAGTTTTGGGCGGCTTCCTTTAGGGCAGGGGTGGTGTAGTCTACCGCAATTAGCTCTTTGGCTTTGCGTTTTAACCGGTTGCGAATAGCCTTTTGGCCAAGGTACATACCAAAGCCGTTTTCGGCGTTATCTTCGAACAGGCTGTTGGCCCAAGTGGGGCCGTGGCCACTTTTGCGGTTAACGGTGTAGGGGCTGGTTGCTGCCGGGCCGCCCCAAATAGAGGAACAACCGGTGGCGTTAGAAATATACATGCGCTCGCCATACAGCTGGGTTACCAAGCGTGCATAAGCAGTTTCGGCACAACCGGCACAGCTGCCGCTAAACTCTAGCAACGGCTGGTTAAACTGGCTGCCTTTAACGGTGGTTTCCGCCATCATGCCGGGCTTTTTATCCACATTGGCAACACAGTAATCAAAGGTATCTTGTTTTACCAGCTGGCTTTCCAGCGGCTTCATAACCAAAGCCTTGCCGGGCGCCGGGCAAACCTGGGCACAAACACCACAACCCATGCAGTCTAGCGGGCTAACAGCCTGCACAAACTGGTAGGCATCCATGTCTTTGCCCTTCATTTGGGCAGTTTCGATGGTTTTGGGGGCGCTTGCCATATCTTTTTCATCCAATACAAAGGGACGAATGGTGGCGTGCGGGCAAACGTACGAGCACTGGTTACACTGGATGCACTTGGTGGGATCCCATTCGGGAACATCCACGGCCACACCGCGTTTTTCGAACGCAGAAGCACCTTGCTCAAAAGTACCGTCGGCATGGTTAACAAAGGCCGATACCGGCAGGCTGTCGCCGTCGTTCAGGTTTACAGGCTCCATAATTTCGGTAACCATTTTTACCAGCTTTTCGGGGCCTTCTATTTTTTCTTTGGCAACTTCGCCGGCGGCGGTTTTCCAGCTGGCGGGTATGTCTACTTTTACCAGCGCATCTACACCGGCATCAATAGCGGCATAGTTGGCGTTTACAATAGCCTCGCCCTTGCTGCTGTAGCTTTTGTAGGCGGCATCTTTCATAAACTTAACCGCATCTTCGGTAGACATAATGTTGGCAAGTTTAAAGAAAGCCGATTGCAGAATGGTATTGGTGCGTTTGCCCATGCCAATTTCGCGGGCGATATCAATGGCGTTTACCAGGTACACCTCAATATTGTTATCGGCAATATAGCGTTTGGCTTCGGCCGGCATGTGCTGGTCCAGCTCTTCAGGCGTCCACTGGGCGTTAATTAAAAATTTACCGCCCGGTTTAACGTCGCGCACCATTTTAAAGCCCTTAATAATGTACGAAGGGTTGTGGCAGGCAACAAAGTCGGCCTTTTTAACGTAGTAAGGGGCTTTAATGGGCTTATCGCCAAAGCGCAGGTGGCTAACGGTAACGCCGCCGGTTTTCTTACTATCGTACTGGAAGTAGGCCTGTACATATTTATCGGTATGGTCGCCAATAATTTTAATAGAGTTTTTGTTAGCACCTACGGTACCGTCGCCGCCAAGGCCCCAGAATTTGCAGGAAATGGTGCCGGCCGGGGTGGTGTCGGCGCAGTCGTGCCGCTCGGGCAGGCTTAGGTGGGTAACGTCGTCTACAATGCCAACGGTAAAGCCGTTTTTGGGCTGGTCAGCTTCCAGGTTTTCGTACACAGCAAACACGCTGCTGGGTGGGGTGTCTTTAGAAGACAGGCCGTAGCGGCCGCCCACAATGGTAGCATCGGTTTTGCCAGCAAGGGCGGTTAGCACGTCCATGTACAGCGGCTCGCCCAGTGCGCCGGGCTCTTTGGTGCGGTCCATAACGGCAATCTTTTTAACCGATGCCGGAATTGCTTTAATCAAGTGTTCGGCGCTGAAGGGACGATACAGGCGAACCTTAACAATGCCAACCTTTTCGCCAGCGGCGGTTAGGTAGTCAATTACTTCTTCGCTTACATCGCAAAAAGAACCCATGGCAATAATAATGCGGTCTGCATCGGGGGCGCCGTAGTAGTTAAACAGGCCATAATCGGTGCCTAGTTTTTTGTTTACTTCGCCCATGTAATGCTCTACAATGCCGGGCACTGCCGTGTAATATTTGTTCGAGGCTTCGCGGTTTTGGAAGAAAATATCGCCATTTTGGTGGCTGCCGCGCATTACCGGGCGCTCGGGGTTTAGGGCCCGTTTGCGGAAATCGGCAATATCCTGTTGGTCGGCCATTTCTTCCAGGTCTTTAAAGTCCCAGGTTTCTATTTTTTGCAGCTCGTGGCTGGTGCGGAAACCATCGAAGAAGTTAACAAACGGTACCCGGCTTTTTAGTGTTGCCAGGTGGGCAACCGGGGTAAGGTCCATAACTTCTTGGGGGTTGCTTTCGGCCAGCATGGCAAAGCCAGTTTGGCGGCAGGCATAAATATCTGAATGATCGCCAAAAATGGAAAGCGCGTGAGAAGCCAAAGTACGTGCCGATACGTTAATTACGCAGGGCAGCAACTCGCCGGCAATTTTGTACATATTGGGCACCATAAGCAAAAGCCCCTGGCTGGCGGTATAGGTGGTGGTAAGTGCCCCAGCATTTAAGCTGCCGTGCACTGCACCAGCGGCGCCGCCTTCGCTTTGCAGTTCTACCACGCTCACTTCGTCGCCAAAAATGTTTTTAAGCCCATCGGCAGACCAAGTATCCGTAATTTCCGCCATTGGCGAGGACGGAGTGATAGGATAAATTGCAGCAACCTCGGTAAACGCATAACTGGCATGCGCCGCAGCAGTATTGCCGTCCATGGTCTTTTTAATTCTTGCCATTCTACTTCCTCCAGTACAAAATTTTTGCCGAAAGTTTGGGTTCTTTCGCACAAATATATATGGTGTAAGCCGCAAGGAAAAACCAATTTCTTCTCCTGCAGTTTTACGCTCGTAATTATTCTAACATTGCTGGCCAATAAATACAAGAAAAAACGCCCACAACCCCTATTTCTTCTGTAAAATAACGCAAATTTAACAAATTGTTAATTATTTAAAATATATAGCGCTAATATATATAATATTATGAAGCGGAAAATATGGTATAATAATATTTATTTTATTAAAATACATGTAACCGGATGGTGATATACATGAACGAACCCACAAAACATATAGAAACCAAGCTTACCAGCGAAACTATTTTTGAGGGCCGGGTGGTGCGCCTTACGGTAGACACCGTAACGCTGGAAAACGGAAACACCTCTACCCGAGAGATAGTGCACCACGGCGGCGGCGCGGCGGTGGTTGCCTTAAACAAAAAAGGTGAAGTGGCCCTTGTGCGGCAGTACCGCTATGCCCTTGGCAAAGAGCTAATTGAGATACCCGCGGGCAAAATAGAGCCGGGCGAGCCCCCGCGCGAAACCGCCCTGCGCGAGCTGGAGGAAGAAGCCGCCTGTGTGGCCGGCACATTGGTAGATTTTGGCAGCGTAATACCCACCTGCGGCTATTGTACCGAGGTAATTTATTTGTATTTGGCAACTGGTTTGCAGCCATCGGTGCAAAAGTTAGACGAAGACGAGTTTGTGGATTTTTTTTGGATGCCGCTGGACGAGGCCGCCAGCCTTGTTTTAAACGGAACCATTACCGATAGCAAAACCGCTTACGGGCTGTTAAAAGCAAAAATGATGAAGGATACCGGGCAAATTTAGCCCTATGGCAAAGGAGCAATACGCTATGAAAACTTTTTGGAAGCAAACCGCATGGTTTGGTGGTGTGCTGGTTGCTGTGGCCGCCATTGTGCTAATATTTTTTTATGCCAACGGGGTGGGTAGCCATTGGGTGCTGCACCAACTGGGTGCAGAAACCGACAAGCGCATTGTGGGCGGCGATACCAAAACCCTGCAAAATATTATAGCCGAGTGCGAGCAAACCCCCGCCACCAAAGCCCAAATAGAAGAATACACCACCACCAGCGAGTGGAGTGGCTTTGTTTTTACCAACACAACCACCCGCACGGTATATGCCTTTAGCCAAAACCTGGGCATGATGGCAGTTTACCAAGAACCCGAGGCCGCTTTACCGCAAAGCGGCAACACACAAGACCCCCTGCTGGAAATAGAGGAGGCCAATTTTTCTTATTACCAATGCAAAGAGGAAGCTTTGCAAAAAATAGAGGGCATGTACACCAAATATTTTAAATAATGGCAAACCTGCAACAAACCCCAAGCGTGGCCTACACCAAGCTTGGGGTTTGTTTTTGTTTTGCATGGGTTATTTTTTTGGCAGTTCCATTTGCTGTATGCGCCATGCATCCAGTGTAATGCGGGCAGTGCCCTTGGTATATTGGGCCGCCGAAAAGTAATAAGCAAGCTCTGCCTTTATGTCGTTTTGCAAATGGACATCGTTGGTGTGGGCCAGTACATCTAGCCCGGCCTGCACACTGGTGGCGCCACCACGGTACAGCAGGTCTGTGTCAAAATTTGCCAAGTTGCCGGCAATGTACTGGTTTGCATTGTAGCGCACGGCCAGGCCGTCTACATTAACAAGGCACAGGGCACACAGCATAACGCTGCCCAGCCCCACCGCAAACCGCATTATAGAAAACTGCTTGTATTGCAGCACAATAACCGCCCCGTACACCCCGGCCAAAAACAGCATAAACACACTGCTTATGGTGCGCCGCACCGAAAGCCCGTATGCCCCAATATACAGCGCCATTTTGCTTAACGCTGTTGCAATTAGCAGCATGGTTAGTGCCGCAAGCACAATGTTAAACAGCCGCAGCGCTTTATTTTGCCCCCGTGGCACTTTGCAAAGCAGGTTGCTGCCCAAAAGCAGTGCCATGTTAATACCCGCAATGGTACAAAGCTCAAAAAATCCGTCGCGGGCATACTCGGCATACACCAAATATTGGCTGGGGCGCACCCCGGCAAAAGCCGAAAAGAAGTAGGGGATTTGGCAGCCGATAAAAATAACATACACCACCGAAACCACCACCAAAATGGTGTTTATGGTTGCTACCGGCACAATGCGGCCAGCCTCTATATTTTGGGCGGTCTGTTTTAAATCGGTGCCATTTACATAGCGCCGATGGGCATTGCCCGCCACCAGGCCACAAATATATAGTGCCACCGGTATAGCAACAATAAAGTAAAAAAAGGTTTGCCATACCGAGCCAGAAAAAATCCATTTAAAAAATGAATTTAAATGCACAAATATTTCTCTAAAATTGCCACCATCGGCGGCAACCAGCATGGGCAAAACAATGGCCAACACCGGCAAACAAAGCCCCAGCCCCAACACAATAGGCCACAAAAGGCTGCTTTTTTTAGCCGGGTCATCTTTGGCGGTTTTTGGGGCAGCTATTAATTTTTTTAACCCCAAAAATGCCGTGCCAAAGTTTTTAAAGGGCACTTTTATTAGCTGGTTAAAAATATCTTGTAAAAAGTGGTTGCTTGTTTTTTGGCAAAGCAGGTTGCCAAACAGGCTGCCACACCAATATATGGCGCTGCCAAAAAGCAATAACCCCTGCCAGCCCCCAAGGCTGCCCGTTAAAAAAACCGAATACCCGGCCCCGGTGGCCAGCAAAATTGCCAGCCAGAACCAACTGGTTTTGGTTGGTTTTATTTTTTTACTGCGGGCATACACCAGCACCACTGTGGCATATAGCACGGTAAAAATGGTAACGCCCACCCCTTGCCACGGCATGCTAAACAAAAGCCAGCGAATAAACAAATAGCCAAGCGCAAAGCAAACCACCGCTAATATGCCATCAGCTTTGGTAGCCGTGAAAGGCTGGCTGGGCTTTGCCACTGCGGCTGGCATTGCGCCCCAGCCATAGGGAGGCGGGGGCCCTGCCGGGTTTTGCCAAGGGCCCGCCGGTTGCTGGTGCATGCTTACACCCGGCTGCGGCGAATAACCACCCTGTGGCGGCACGGCAGGCAGGGGCCCCGCCACGGGGGGCGGCGTACCTGGTGTGGGCGGCTGGAGTGCTGCCGGTTGTGGGTGTTCTGCTGGGTTTTCATACTTTTCTTGCATATTTTTCACCTCAAAATTTTTACATACCTGCTTTACGTTTTGCCAATATATTTTCACTAAGCGGGGTTTAATGCCCCGCCTTGCCGCGCTTGCTTGTGCGTGCCCGGCAATGCCTCGTAGTTTTTGCTAGGGGGTAGTTTATTTAAAAAGGCCCACAGTAAGGTTGTACACAACACTACCAAAAAACTCTGGCCCGGCACCGGTAATAAAATTAAAAAACCAAACACAACCCACCATGCTGGCCGCCCCAAGCCCAAAAATAATCCATTGCATATCCAGTTGCTGCTGGGGGGTCTCGAAGGTAACCAGCCACCACAAAATAGGGGTTTCTACCACTGCTAAAACCGCAATACCGGGCAAAAGCAAGGTAAAAGAGGGCCTGATTAAAAAGAAAAGAAGGCAAATGCCGGCCACTGCCGCCCGTAATAGGTACACAAATATATTTTTGGTTGTACCCCGGCAACGGCCATTTTTAAGCCCAAACAGGGTAATAAACCATGTAGTGGCAAGCCCTGTGTAAACAAGTGTAATCATCCAAAAAAGCAAAAAGTACAACGCATACCCGCCGGTTATGTGCCCCTGCAAAAAAATGGTGCGGTAATGGTCTGCCCCCAAAACCAAAAAAGCAACCACCATATAAAAACAAACCCATTGTAAAACCGTAAGCAAAAAGAAAAACCTTTTCTTTTGTTTTTTAAACTGGATAACATCCATTTTAAATTCCTCTTTTAATATGCCCAAAGGAGGCATGCCCCGGCGCAGCTTTTGCTTTTTGGGCAATAGGCGCACTTTAGTAAGGCGGGGCGTTTGCCCACCCTGAATATGGTATATATTAATTTTTTACTTTTTAACAAATATTTTTATATTTATTTCTTATTTATTCTGGTTTATATTCTAAAATGTCTCCGGGTTGGCAGTTTAGGGCCTCGCAAATAGCCTCTAGCGTAGAAAAGCGAATGGCCTTTGCCTTGCCGGTTTTTAATATAGAAAGGTTTGCCTGGCTAATGTTAATTTTTTCGGCCAGCTCGCCCGAGGATATTTTCCGCTTTGCCATCACAACATCGAGGTTTACTATAATTGCCATATTTTCTCCCCTTTGTATAGCAATACAAGCTTAAACCCAACTCAATACAAGCGGCCTTTCCACCCAACTCTTCGTTGTAAAAATTTGCATTACACCAAGGAGTGCTGCATTTCCACGCCTTGATTTGGGATGAAAATCCTTGCTTCTTTTGGCTTGAGTTTAAGCTTACATTGTTATATCGTGTAGTCGTTTTCTTCTTTTAAGGCAATGGCGGCGGCAATAACATTTTTTACCACCCGCACAATAAGCCCAATAAAAGCCGCGGCCGCCGCCACAATGCCCCAGGGCAGGTAATAAAAGGCCGAGGCAAGCGCAATTACGCCGCCCAAAATGCACAGCCACGAAATGCCCCGCAAATAAGAAACATTTTTTTGAATAAATACCTGCCCAACACCAATGTTGTACAACAGGCAGTATAACAGCACCAAAATAGTGGCCGCCACCGCACCACCGCTATAGGCCGAAAGCAGAAATAACGGAAACTGCCACTGATGCGCGTTGGCACTTGCTTGTATAAATTTTTGCGCTATATAGGGGGCGGCAACCAGCGCCACCGCCAGCAACAGCGTAAATAACAATGTAACCCATTTGCTTAATAGTAAAGACCGCTTTTTACTCCACATAGTTTCCTCCACACACCTTGGCCGGCATCTTCGCATGTAAGCTGTTTATATTCGGTAAGCTTCCAAACTGGTTGGGTTTAAAGGCATAAACCAATTTGCTACCTGCCCAATAGGATGAGTTTTTAGTTGAACCCAGTATACCACCATAATTATTGAATTGCAAGATATTTTTATTGATAAACGATAAAAGCATTCCAATCCTTTTATCTGCCGGCCCCTGCCTGTTAGATACTACTTTATTTTTTGGCACCAAAAAAGGCCGGCGCAAAAATGCACCGGCCTTTTTTCCAATATCAATTCTTACTCTTGTTCGGCTTGCTCCGCCTCTTCGGCTTCTACCGCTTCTTCAATGGCCTCGGCCACTGCTTCGGCCACAATGGCATCTTCTACTGCTTCCATCATGGCTTCCAGCTCTTCTTCGGCGGTTTCGGGGGTGCGGCTGCTGCTGGTAACAAAAAATACAGCCAAAATAAGCAGCAACAGTTTAACCGCCAGCATTACAAATACCCAAATGCCAAAATCGGGCTGGGTAAGGCCATCGCCCGGGAACCAATTGCTTAGGGTGTAGTTAATGGCATCGGTTAAGGTTTTATAGTTTATCAGCTCAAACAGGGCCACCATAACACCACCAACTACGGTAGCGCGGCGCAAAGCGGGCGAAACTTCTTCGTCTTTTGCCAACAGCCAGGCAGCATAAACCGCAAATAAAATAACCAGGCCAAGCTCTACTACCCAGGCCATGGGCCCATTTGCAAGCGAAGCGCCGCCCAAAATAAAGCTTATGCAAAGCATCATGTAAACGGCCAAAGCACCAAATAGGCAGCCGGCAACACGGCGCATGGTGGCAGCTGTGGAAATCTTTTTCATACAAATACCCCTTTAAAATTAGTTTATAGTTTTTTATAAATAAATGTAGGTTTGGTAAACCTGCACCTGTTTAGTTCTACCGCATAAATGTGAAGAATTAATGAATTTTGCAAAAACTTTACCCGGCGGGGCAAAAACTGCCCCATTGGGTAAAGCTTTTGGCTTTTTTTATTCTTCCTCGTCCTCGGTTTCGTCGGCCTCGTCGCCTTCATCCTCTTCGGGTTCTTCTTCCACGGCGTCTTCGGCTTCTAGTTTTGCCAACTCTTCGGGGGTTAGGTCTTCGTCCTCTTCCTCCATTTCTGGCTTGGCTACTTCTTCCTCGTCCGAATGCTCGGTACGGGCCATGGTAACCACCTTATCGCCCTCGGCCAGGCGCATTACACGCACACCCTTGCCATACCGGCTTTGGGTATTAATGTCGGAGGCATGCATGCGAATGATGATGCCTTCCATCGAGATAAGGATGATGTCGTCGCTGTCATCTATTACCTTTACCGCCGCCACTTTGCTGCCACGGTAGTTTAAAATGCCCTTGCCACCACGTTTTTGCAGGCGATATTCCTCTACGTTGGTGCGGCGGCCCTTACCCTCTTCGCTTACGGTCATCAGGGTTGCGCCCTCGCGCAGTATGGCTACGCCCACCACGCTGTCTTCTTCTTTTAGGCGCACCGCCCGCACACCACGGCTGTTACGGCCCAGCACCCGTGCTTGGGTTTCTTCAAACCGAATGGCGTACCCGCCCGAGGTTGCCACAATCAGCTCATCGGTACCGGTGGTAATGCGTGTCCAAGCCAGGGCATCGCCTTCGTCTAGCTTAATGGCAATTAGGCCGCTTTTGCGCATGTTGCGGTAGGCTGCAAGCTTGCTGCGCTTAATAAGGCCGTTTTTGGTTACCATGGTAACAAAGCCTTCTTCGCTTTCACGGTCTACCCGCATCATGCTGGTAACTTTTTCGCCATTTTGCAGCTGCAACAGGTTTACAATGTTGGTGCCTTTGCTTACACGGCTGCCCTCGTACACTTGGTAGCCTTTTAGGCGGTAAGCCCGGCCTTGGTCGGTAGCAAACAAAATATAATCGTGGCTGCTGGCAACAAACAGTTCTTCCACAAAGTCTTCTTCTTTTTGCGAAATACCACTTACACCACGGCCACCACGTTTTTGGGTGTGGTACTCGCTAGCGGGCATGCGCTTAATGTAACCGGCATGGGTAAGGGTAAACACGCACTGTTCTTCGGGTATCAGGTCCTCAATATCCACCTCGCCCGATACCGCCGCAATTTCGGTTCGGCGGTCGTCGCCAAATTTATTGCGCACGGCCATCATTTCTTCTTTTACCACGGCCAGCACCTTTTGGCTGTCGCCCAAAATGTCCACCCATTCCGAAATCTTCTCTTGCAACAGCGCAAATTCGGTTTCAATCTTCTCAATTTCCAGCCCGGCCAACTGCCCCAGCCTAAAGGCTACAATGGCAGCCGCTTGTGGGTCGTCAAAACCAAATTTTTCCATAATAGCGCGCTTGGCCTCTGGCTGGCCGCCTTTGGTGGCACGAATGGTGGCAATAATTTGGTCCACAATATCAATGGCCCGCTTCAGCCCTTCTAAAATATGGGCACGGTCCTGCGCTTTTTTCAGGTCAAACTCGGTACGGCGCCTAATAACCTCTTCCTGGAACTCGATATACCGCTGCAGCATGGTTTTTAAATCCATAACCTTGGGCTCGCCTTTATCCAGGGCCAGCATAATAATGCCAACGGTATCTTGCAGCTGGGTCATTTTATACAGCTGGTTTAAAACCACCTGCGGGTTTGCGTCACGTTTAATTTCAATAACCACACGCATGCCTTTGCGGTTGGTTTCGTCGTTAATATCCGAAATACCATCGATGCGTTTTTCTTTTACAAGGCGGTCAATATCCTGTTGCAGCTTGGCCTTGTTTACCATGTAGGGTATTTCGGTAATAATAATTTGAAAACGGCCGTTCTTTTTTTCCTCTATTTCGGCACGGCCACGCAGCAAAACCTTGCCACGGCCGGTGGCATAGGCCGCCCGTATGCCGCTGCGGCCCATAATAATGCCGCCGGTGGGGAAGTCTGGCCCTTTTACATGTTCCATCAGTTCGGGCAGTTCAATCTCGGGGTTATCTATTATGGCAACGGCGCCATCCACCACCTCGCGCAGGTTGTGCGGGGGGATATTGGTAGCCATACCCACCGCAATACCCGTGCTGCCGTTTACCAAAAGGTTGGGGAAGCGGCTGGGTAGCACGCTGGGTTCGGTTAGGCGTTCATCGTAGTTGGGCACAAACTCTACGGTTTCTTTTTCAATGTCGGTCATCATTTCAACCGCTATTTTGCTCATGCGGGCTTCGGTATAACGGTAGGCGGCAGGGGGGTCGCCGTCTACACTACCAAAGTTACCCTGGCCTTCTACCAAAGGGTAGCGCAGGCTAAAATCTTGCGCAAGGCGCACCATGGCATCGTACACCGAGGCATCGCCGTGGGGGTGGTAGCTACCCAGCACCGAGCCAACGGTGTCGGCACTTTTTTTGTACGGGTGCGAGGGGTCGTTTCCTTTTTCGTACATGGTGTATAAAATACGCCGGTGTACCGGCTTCAAGCCGTCCCGCACATCGGGCAACGCGCGCGCCACTATTACCGACATTGAATAATCGAGAAACGCGTCTTTCATTTCCCGCTCAATGTCGCGCACAATCAGGGTCGATTCCGGATGGTCCTCCATCGGTATTATTCTATCTTTTTCCATATAAAGGCAAGCCCTTTCTACTAGTTGCTAGTTAGTAGCCACTAGTCGTTAGTCGGTGGTAGTTTTTTGGTAATCTTTATTATTGAAACAAACGAGAAAAGTAAAATATTCTTTATACTGCCGCTTTTCATCGTCTTGTTAAAAACTAAATATCCAAGTTTTTAACATATTTGGCATTGGTTTCAATAAATTCGCGGCGGGGCTCTACCTTATCTCCCATTAAAATGGTAAAAGCTTCGTCGGCACGCTCGGCATCATCTACCGATATTTGAACAATCATGCGGTTATCGGGGTTCATGGTGGTTTCCCACAATTGTTCGGGGTTCATTTCGCCAAGGCCCTTATAACGGCTAATTTTGGGCTCGTTCATCTCTTGCGAAAGCCGCGCCATTTCCTCATCGGTGTAGGCATAGCGCACATCTTTGCCTTTTGCCAGCTTAAACAGTGGAGGCTGGGCAATGTACACATGGCCGGCATCTAGCAAGGGGCGCATAAACCTAAAGAAAAAGGTAAGCAGCAGCGTACAAATATGGCGGCCATCCACGTCGGCGTCGGCCATAATAAACACCTTATGGTAACGCAGGCGGCTTAAATCAAATTCTTCGCCAATGCCACAGCCAAGCGCGGTAACCACCGGCATCATTTTTTCGTTGCCGTATACTTTATCCAGCCGGGCTTTTTCTACGTTTAGCATTTTGCCCCACAGCGGAAGAATGGCCTGAATGTTGCTATCTCGGCCCAGTTTTGCCGAACCACCGGCCGAGTCACCTTCCACGATGTAAATTTCGGTTTTTTCGGGGTCACGCTCACGGCAATCGGCCAGTTTACCCGGCATGCGGTTGGTTTCCATTACGGTTTTGCGGCGCACCAGCTCGCGGGCTTTTTTAGCGGCCTCGCGGGCACGGGCAGCACTTAGGGCTTTTTCGTAAATAATTTTAGTATTGGCGGGGTTTTCTTCAAAATATTCTTTCAGTTTTTCGTACACAAGGCTTTCTACAAGGCCACGTATTTCGGTATTACCAAGCTTTGCTTTGGTTTGCCCTTCAAACTGTGCGTCGGTTAATTTTACGCTAATAATAGCCGTCATACCCTCGCGCACGTCGTTCCCCTGCAGGTTATCTTCTTTTTCTTTTATATAGCCTTTTTCCCGGCCAAAATCGTTAAAAACGCGGGTGATGGCGTTTTTAAAGCCCTGCTCGTGGGTACCGCCCTCGGGCGTATTGATGTTGTTGGCAAACGAAAGCAACAACTCGTTATAGCTATCGTTGTACTGAATAGCCACCTCGGCGGTGCTTTCGCCCGCTTTGTTTTCGAAATAAATAACCGGCTGGTGCAGTACGGTTAGGCTGCGGCGTTTGTGAATATGCTCGACAAAGCTGCGCAGGCCACCCTCGTACATCATCGATTCGCTCTTTTCCTGCCCGGCACGCTCATCGGTTAGGGTAATGCGCACACCGGCGTTTAAAAAGGCTTGCTCGCGCAGGCGGGTTAACAGGGTTTCGTAGTCGTACACCACTTCTTCAAAAATTTCGCTGTCGGCTTTCCAGCAAACCGTGGTGCCACGGTCTTGGGTAGTGCCAGCTTCTTTTAAGGGGGCATCTTCTAACCCACGATGAAACTTTTGCTGGTATATTTTGCCGCCCGTTCTTACCTCCACGGTCAACCATTCCGAAAGTGCGTTTACAACACTGGCACCCACGCCGTGCAAACCACCGGCCACTTTGTATCCAGAGTTTTCGCCGCCAAATTTGCCGCCGGCGTGCAAAATGGTAAATACTACCGTAACCGCAGGTATGCCAAGTTTTGGCTGAATGCCAACCGGAATACCACGGCCGTTGTCGGTAACTTCCATGGTGTTATCGGGCTTAATGGTAACCTCAATATGGTCGCAAAATCCGGCCAGGGCTTCGTCTATTGCGTTATCCACAATTTCGTACACGCAATGGTGCAAGCCGGTGGGCCCGGTGCTGCCAATATACATACCGGGGCGTTTGCGTACAGCCTCCAGCCCTTCCAGCACTTGTATTTGGCTGCCATCATAATCTTCTTCGTGCGCTTGATGCAAAATTTTATCGTCTGCCATTTTGTTCCCTTTCCCACTTTCTATCAACAACATTGTGTGCCGTTGTTAAATAACGTAAAGCATGGTTTACAAACCTTATTTATGTTAACCCCCACCCTTGGCAGGGGAAATAACTAATTAAAATATATTTAAAAATAATATTTTTTATTTATTTACGCCAACTTGGTTTACCCTTTGCCCGCTAATATCCCGCTGCTTGCGGCAGGCCATCCATCATTTTTTGCCACGGCTTGCCAAAGCATCTATACGGCCCTTTAGCGTTGGGGTAGAAAGCTGGTTTACATACACCGTTTTGTTAGCGTTGCAGGTAACCGCAAAGCTTTTTGGTAATTCGGTGCTGGTGTTTACCACACGGCCTTCTTTTTCGGCTTTTGCCAAAAATTCTCGTGTTTTTTTAGAGAGGCTGGCCGTATCCAAATCAAAAATACCAACCAGTTCATTGGTATTTACCATGGTATCTTGCCCTAAATGCAAATACATATAGCTGCCAGCCTTTCCACTTACTTTTTTTTATGTTCATAAATTACTGTTAAATTAGCTGCCCGCCTTTTACTTCCACAATTTTGCCGGCTGTGCGCCCAAAAGCCGAAGCATCGCAGGTGGTAACAAAACTTTGCTTGCCACTCATGCGGCTAAGCAGGTAAGCCTGGCGGGTTTCATCCAGCTCACTCAGCACGTCGTCCAGCAGCATTACCGGGTGTTCGCCGGTAATTTCTTTGGCACAGGCGGCCTCGGCCAATTTAAACCCAAGCACTGCGCTGCGCTGCTGCCCCTGGCTGCCATATACACGGGCACTTTTGCCATTTATGGTGGTTTCAAAATCTTCGCGGTGGGGGCCTGCGGTACAAAACCCGGCCCGTATATCGGTTGGGCGGCTGTTTTTTAGCAGCCCAGCCAGCTGCCCTTGTGGGGCACAGGGCAAAAAAGTTACTTCCATTTGCTCGGCCCCGCTCGAAAGCTCGGCATATAGTTGCTGGGCAAGCGGGCCGGCCAGTGTAAGGTAGGCCGCCCGCCGGGCACTTATTTCGGTACCAGTTTGGACAATTTCCACATCAAAGGCATCCAGCATAGCGGCGGCATCGGAGGTTTCGTAATATTTTTTAAGCAGGGCATTTTTTTGGCTAATGGCACGGGTAAACCGGCGCAAAGTGTTAATATACCCCGGGTATAGCTGGCACAGGGCCGCATCTAAAAAACGGCGGCGGCCTTCTGGCCCGCCTTTTACAAGGCTAAGGTGGCCAGGGTCGAACACAACGGCGGTAAAAACCCCCGCAATAGAAGCCGCACGCCCATACGGAACACCATTTACCTTGGCACTGCGCCCTCTTTTGCCACTTTCGGCCCCGGCTATCAGCACCTCTATTTTATTGGTTTTAACCGAATTATTGGTTTCGCCTATTATTCTGGCAAAATCTTCGCCTTGTTTTACCAATTCCAAATCTTTGGCGCCCCTAAAGCTTTTGCTGCCGGTAAGTAGCCAAATGCTTTCTAACAGGTTGGTTTTACCCTGCCCATTTTGCCCGGTTATTACGGTCAATTCAGGGTCGGCAAACAATTGTGCCGAAACAATATTGCGAAAATTTTGTACCTGAATGGAATCTACCTTCACTTAAAGCTTCTCCACTTCGTATGTAAGCCCATGCAGTTTTACCACATCGCCATGGCGCAGTTTTTTGCCGCGCTCTAGGCAGGTTTGGCCGTTTACTTTTACCATGCCGGTTTGCACAAGCTCTTTGGCAGCACCGCCGGTTTGGCAAATGCCCGCAAATTTAAGCATCGAATCCAGCTTAATAAAATCGGTTTCTATGGGTACCTTACTCATTATTAAACCTCACCGGTAACACCATAAAGATAAATTCATCGCCCTCTACCGGCAAAATTTTAACCGGAGATAACGGGCCGGACAATTCAAGAATAACCCTGTCACAGCCAGAAAAACGCAAAGCATCTAGCAAATAGCGGTAATTAAAACCAATTTCCATTTCTTCGCCATCAATTTCGGCTTCTACATGGTCGCTTACACGGCCAACAGGGGTTTCGCATTTAACATCAATGCCATCTGGTTTAAAAGTTAGCCGCAACGGGTTGCGCAAACGCTCGGAAATAATAATGCTGCATCGTTCAATGGTTTTTTCAAATGGAGTAACATCTACCAGTACCCGGGTTTTGTGGCCTTCGGGCAGTACATTGCGGTAGTTTAAAAACTCTCCTTCAATCAGGCGGCTCATAATGGTGTAGTTTCCACCACTAAATACCACATACCGGCGGTTGGCATCTACCTGCACAGGGCCGCCAATGGTACCCAATAACCGCGATACCTCTGCCACTGTTTTGGCCGGCACCACAATATCAATTTCAGTATCGGACACAATGGGGTGTTTGGTAATAGCAAGCCTAAAACCATCTACCGCAACCACCGTAAGCTCGCCCGGCATTATCGAAAACAACTCGCCGGTAAGGGCCGGTTTTTTATCGTCGGTGCTAACGGCATATTTGGTCATCTCAATCATGCTGGCAAGTTCGGCAGCATCAATTTCAAACGCTTTTTCGGCATTGGGCACCGGTAGCTCAGGAAAATCGGCCGGGCTCATTCCCATCAAATCGTATTCGGTAATGCCACTTTTAATATGGGTCATCATTTCTTGGTTGCTAAAAAGGGTAAGTTCTTCGCCCGCAAGGCTGCGCAGCATATCGTTTAATAGCTTGGCAGGCAGCACAATTTCGCCGGGTTCTTGCACATTTACCTCTATTTCGGTGGTAATGGCCATTTCTAAATCGTACCCGGTAAGCTGTAGCTTAAAGCCCTCTGCCTTTAACAAAATGCCCTGTAATACCGGCACAGCAGCCGAGGGTACTACCGCACGCGAAACACCGGCAACCGCATCGGCCAAAGTTTTTTTATCGCAGCTAAATTTCATCTAAGTACCTCTTTTCTGTTTTTATACAATAACTTTATTTTAATATAGTAGTAGTAGTAGAGAGTGGGGAAATGTTGAAAACTATTTTTTAGGTAGAAGAGCCACACAAAACCAGCCAAAAGAAAAAACAAAACAGTGTTGAAACTTTTGGTGATAAAAAGGCGGCGAAGAAGAAATGTTAAAACAAAGTAAAAACCATTGTTAACAGTTAATAACAAGTTGAAAGAAATGATAGAAATGCAAAAATAAAGTGGGAAAAATATACATTGGGTAAACTGTTTAAAAACTATTTAGCTGCGCACATTTTTAATTATATCTTCCACCGTTTCGCGCATGTGGGTATCGTTTTTTAGGCGGGTGGTAATGGTGTTGCAGGCATACACAACAGTAGAGTGGTCTCGGTTGCCAAACTCGCTGCCAATTTCTTCCATGCTAATACCGGTAATTTCGCGCACGCAATACATGGCAACCATGCGCGCGGTAGAAATATTGGCATTGCGTTTGCGGCTTTTAATATCCTCTGGCGAAACATTGTAGGTGCGTGCTACCTCGTTGGTTATTTTTTCTATGGTAACCGGCAGGGGCTGGGTTTCGCTTAAAATATCTTTAATGGCGTTTTGGGCGGCGCCAATAACCGGCTGTATGCCCTCTAGCAAATAGTAGCCGTTTAGGGTTTTAACAGCGCCCTCTAGCTGGCGGATATTATTTTTAAGCTGGCCGGCAATAAATTCGGCTACTTCATCGGGGATATCGAAGTTAAGTAGCGATGCCTTGCGCCGAATGATGGCCACCCGGGTTTCAAAATCGGGTGGTTGAATATCGGAGGTAAGGCCCCATTCAAAACGGGTGCGCAGGCGTTCGTCCAGGCTTTTAATTTCTTTAGGGGGGCGGTCGCTAGCTAGCACAATTTGTTTGCCGGCGTTGTACAGCGTATTAAAGGTATGAAAAAACTCTTCCTGGGTAGATTCTTTACCACCGATAAATTGGATATCGTCCACCAATAAAACATCTACCGTGCGGTATTTGTCGTGAAATTCATTCATGCGTTTTTCTTGTATAGCGTGGATAATTTCGTTGGTAAAGCGGTCGCCATCGATGTAAGAAATTTTGAAATCTGGGTGGTTTTTGGCAATTTCGGTTTGAATGGCGAACAACAGGTGGGTTTTACCAAGGCCAGAGGCACCGTAAATAAAGAGAGGGTTCCACGAGCGGGAGGGATTGGATGCAACGCTAAGGGCGGCAGCGTGGGCAAACTTGTTGTTTTGGCCCACAATAAAATTATCGAAGGTATAATCGTAATTGCCGCCAGAAAGCGAGGCGGAGACGGATTCTCCCCCTTTTTCTTCCTCTTCTACCACAAAATCTATCTCTACATCAAAGCCAAAAAAAGATTTAAAGGCATCCTTTAGCATTACAAGATAACGTTCCTCTAAAACACCCTTTACAAAATCGGACCTTACCTTGATGCAAGCCGTGCTGTTTTCAAAGGTTAGGGGGTCAAGGTCGGCAATAAAAAGGTCGTACGTAGCGGGGGCCACCCGCTCTTTGCAATATTCTTTTACTGCCGCAAATATTTCCACAAAAGAATCCACTATTTCACACTCCGCAAATAAAATAAATTGTACCCCCCGCAGGGCCAAAATAGGCCTGTTGGGTTATTACCCTGTGGTGGCAAGCTAATTTAGCCCTGCCTTGCCCTGTGTGCCGCTGTTTTGTGTTGCTAAATAAAAAAATAAAACGCTGGCAGGCAGCACCCAGTTTGTAAAAATAGAGCCTTGTAAAAACCCACGCTGTAAAACACTGTAAAACAAGGGCACAAGGCGTTTTGCGCTGTAATAAACAAAAACCCCCTTTTAAAACGAAAAGGGGCTTGTTAGCGGCCAACAAAGCGCTAATAACAAGCATCAAATTGCCTGTTTAAATTATACCATAAATAGGGGGGTCAAATCAAGCAAAAACAACCCCAGCAAGCCCTATTATATAATAGTATTATATAGGCGGCAAATGCGCCGCCCAAAAGGGGTATAAAAATAAAAAATTATCCATTGGTTTTGGTATTTTACAGTGGGGATTATATAATGGTTTTAAAATGGCGCAAAATAAAAACTATATATATGGCTTGCCATTATACCCAACCGCCATATTGTGTGATTTATAAAAAACAGCGGCCTAAAAATGTATATTTATTAATAAAACAACAAACAGTATATTTAGTTTTAAAAAGTAAAAAAGGCTGTAAAACCCACCCAAACAAAGCAAAAAAGGTTGACAATTTAAAGCGTATTCCTGTATACTATTAATCTGTAAGCTTAGCTGTAGAAGAATTGCCAAGCTAAAATGCAAGAACGCCCGCGCCGCGGGCTGGATATGGAGGGAATGCAGTATGAAAAGAACGTTTCAGCCCAAAAAGCGGCAGCGTACCCGGGAACATGGTTTTTTAAGCCGGATGAAAACCCGTGGTGGCCGTAAAGTAATTAAAGCACGCCGCACCAAAGGCCGGGCAAAGTTAACCACGGTTTAAAACACAAGCAGGGTATCTGCCATATATTTTAACCAGGCCGGCCCCGTGCCGGCGCC